>NZ_AP023176.1:334628-669257 GCF_013426895.1 Paraburkholderia largidicola
CAAACCGCGTACGTTACGAGATGCTGAATCTGCTTGGCTATTTTCCAACAGAATCGAGCGAACATTTCAGCGAATATGTTCCCTGGTTCATCAAGCGCGGACGCGATGATCTGCTCGCCAGGTTCAATATTCCACTGGATGAGTACCCAGGTCGCTGCCAGGTTTATGAGGCGTCCTGGGACTTTATTGAAAAGGAACTTCGCGAGCCGGGGTCGCAAGACCCCGAGGTCTTGCGGGCGACACTGCTCGGTCGGGGATTCAAGGTGATGGACAACCGTCATGACGGTGCGGTGGCGCAACTCGAAGGTCTGCGCACGGTCCGTCGCTCACTCGAATACGGCGCGACGATCATCCACTCGATAGAGTCCGGCGTCCGAAACGTCATCTACGGCAATGTGCCGAATACAGCACTGATCGACAATCTGCCGCAAGGTTGTTGCGTCGAAGTTCCCTGTCTGGTCGACGGGAATGGAGTGCAACCCACCCATATCGGGGCGCTGCCCCCGCAGCTCGCTGCCTTGATGCGCACGAATATCGGTGTGCAGGAAATGACTGTCGAAGCGGCGCTCACGGGACAGCGCGACCATGTCTATCATGCCGCGATGCTGGACCCGCATACGGCGGCCGAACTGGACGTGGACCAAATCGTGGCATTGGTCGACGACTTGCTCGATGCTCACCGCGACTCACTTCCGGAGAGCCTGTTGCAGCGCTCGCGCGTGGAGGTCGGGATTTGACGCGTGTCCTTCAAGCTTGTTCGCCGCTGTCGTGGATACCGGAATGAGTCCGAAACCTGCCGCAACGCGAGTCACCAGCAGCCAGGTCGCGAAACTGGCAGGCGTCTCGCGCACGACGGTTTCGTTCGTGCTCAACGACGTGCCACACATGGGGATTAGCGAAGAGACACGAGAGCGTGTGCTAGGCGCTGCCCGACAGTTAGGCTATGTGCCGAACGCTGCGGCGCGCTCGCTCGTGAGCGGTGCGACGCGTACCGTTGCGATCGTCACGCCACATAGTGAACATCTCAAGGTCGATGCATTCATTCCCCGCATGCTCGCAGGCGTCAACGACACCTGTCATGCGCACGGATACAAGGTGATATTCGAGCCCATCATCGACACCGGACGCACGGGCGGAGGCTTCATCGAGATGGTCGACAGCCGGCGTGTCGACGGACTCATTGCCATCAACACGCCACGCATCGATGACGTGCATCTCGCGCGCCTCGCGTCCGAAGGCTTTCCGCTCGTTGTATTCGGCTCGCAGCTCATCGAGCATACGAACATCTATAGCATCGATGTCGACATGCGCGAGGCGTCGCGCGTCGCGACACGGCATCTTCTCTCGCTTGGTCACCGCAAAGTCGCCTATCTCGGCTTTGCCTCCGATGAGTACCACGGCGTCACAGAGCGACTTTACGGTTATCGTGACGCGATGCGCGAGTACGATCTCGGCTCGGAATTCGAGCGCATCGGATTTGCGGACTTCAGCGCGCAAAGCGGTTGCGATGCAATGGAGGCGATGCTCGATCGCGGCCCTTCGTTTACTGCGCTATTCGCGGGAAACGATACTATCGCATTCGGTGCGATGGCAGCGTTGCGCAAGGCAGGCCTGCGCGTTCCCGACGACATCGCGGTTGTCGGCTACGACGATATTCCACTGGCGGCTTTCGCGGCGCCACCGTTAACCACGATGCGAACGTCGCCCTACGAGCAGGCATGCGAAGCCTCGGACCTGCTGGTACGCCTGATGGCAGGCGAGCGGCCGGTTGAGCTGCATTCGATGATGGCTGTGCCGCTTGTCGTGCGCCAGTCCTGCGGCAGCCCGGTCGCATCGACGATACCTCCATCGACCGCGGCGGGCGGTTCTGGGGCAAAGTCCGGGCTGGCGTGAACGAGTCCGCAAGGAGGCTGTCATGGCAACATTGAGGTCTTCCGGAAAGAAGGGCACCTGGCGTTATCTGATCGTGTTGTGGATCTCGGGTTGCCTGTTGCTGGCCGCCATCGCAGCTGTCGGCGTGTGGGCCCGAATGCACTTCGCGACAGTGAGCTTTTGTATGCTCATTGCGATCGTGCTGATCTCGTTGCTCGACAGCTTCATCTCGTCGGCGCTTTTTTCGACGGCCGGCGCGCTGCTGCTGAACTATTTTTTCACGCCTCCTGAATACAGCTTCGAAATCTCTGAGGCTTCGGACATATTCCCTCTCGCCGCATTTCTCGTTTCATCCGTCGCGGTTACCTCGCTCGTGCGTCGTGGTCGTGAATCAGAGCGTAGGCTGCGCGAGCAGGCGCGACTGCTCGATCTGTCACACGATGCTATTTTCGTGCGTGACAATCGCGACGTCATCACGTACTGGAATCATGCAGCCGAAGCACTATACGGTTGGCGACAAAGCGAGGCGCTTGGAAAGGATGCATCCGAGCTGCTGAATACCGTCTTTCCGATCTCGCGCGAAGAACTCCAGCTTATCCTGCTGAGCGATGGCCATTGGGAAGGTGAACTGCGTCATACGAACAGAAGGGGCGACCAGGTCATCGTATCGAGCCGCTGGACTTTGCAGCGCGACGAGAACGGCGAACCGGTTGGTACGCTCGAGTCTAACAATGACATTACCGAAAGGCTGCGTGCAGAAGATCGACTTCGGCGCATTCAGGCCCAATACCTGGATGAAGTGCAAAAGCTTAGCCGTACGGGAAGCTTCGGCTGGGAGGTAAAGACAGGCGAAGTATTCTGGTCTGCGCAAGCGTTTGAGATCTTTGAATATGACTTGAACGAAGCACCCACGCTTGCGATGGTGCGCAACCGCCTTCATCCCGATGACGTTGCCGTGTTCGAGCAGATGCTGAAAGATGCGAACGCGGGGCAAATTGCGAATTTCGATGTCGAATTACGGCTGAGCTTTCCCGGCGACCGTTCAAAGCAATTGCATATCGTAGGCCGCGTCGGGCCAAATGGTTCGCCGGATAGTCGCCAGTTCATTGGCGCTGTGATGGATGTGACGACCGCCCGACAAGCCGACGAACGGCTGCGCAGGGCAATGACCGAGTTGTCGCGCGCGAATCGTGCGTCTGCGCTGGGAGAACTCGGCGCTTCGATCGCGCATGAAGTTGGGCAACCGCTATCCGCGATCAGTACCAATGCCGAAGCATGCAGAATGTGGCTGATGCGCGATCCGCCGTACTTCGATGAAGTCCGTGAAGGTGTCGAGCAGATTATCGCGGCAGGATCGCGCGCGGGAGCGATCGTTCAGAGAATCCGTCGATTGATCAAGGGGATGCCGTCGGAACATACGGCCATCGATATCAACGACGTGATTGAGGAGGTGGTGGGCATCGTACGTCGCGACATCGAGCGGCAACGCGGCAAGTTTCGATTGATACTTGCACCTGGCTTGCCGTTAGTGGTTGGAGATCGTGTCCAGTTGCAGCAGGTGATCATCAATCTCGTGCTGAACGGGATTCAGGCGATGTCGACGACTACTGCCAATAAAGAGATCACGGTTGTGTCACAACGGGACGCCGGCGGTAATGTGGTGGTGTCGGTTCGGGACTCGGGACCTGGTATTGCTGCCGAAAATCTGCCGCGCCTGTTCGACCCATTCTTCACCACGCGCAGTTCCGGTATGGGAATGGGTCTGGCGATATGCACGTCGATCCTCAAGGTTCACGGCGGGCGCCTCGTTGCAGAGAACAATGACGACGGCCAGGGGGCGACGTTCCGGTTCGTGCTGCCACCGATGAACGACTCGAAGGCAGCCTGAGTGCGGTACGGGGACCGCTACTGTGTTAGCGCGGCTGAAAATTTCAATAAGTCACCACGCCCAGTAGTTCCGCCCGCACACACCATTTCAACAGCACGCACATCGGCAACAATCGCGTGCCCATTACGCCGCTCGAAACTTACCAGGCACCCGCCTCGATAACCACGAGCAACGCCCCAGTCGTAGCTGCGTCATCAAAGTCCAGCTAAAAAACCGCTCAACTCGAATCACGCTTCGCCGTTAACCCGAACGACATCCCACACTACTTCGACGCGTCACGTCGCCCGTTTCGCGACGTACGGGTACGAATCGTGAGGGTTCGGACTGCAAGTTTGCCAGGGCTGGCAACACCGCACCATCTACGCCCGTGCTGCACGGCGTGCGATCGAACAAACATCCCTCATGGTTTTCAAAAGACTCTGTACCGCGTTAGTCGCAGTGATGCTGAACGTAACGGCCGCGTCCGTTTGCGAAGCCCAGTACTCCACCAGCTGGGTGGCCAACACACATGGCACGGCGGCGACCCGGGTAGGTAACGTGGCTCGCTCGATGTGGGTGGCACCCGAAGGCGTGATCTATACCGCGTCGATGTGGGACGAGGACGAGGGCGGCATCGCGATCTATCAGAACGGACGGAACATCGGATCGATCGGGGCGCACGGCGAGTTTCAGGGTGGTGCGATCACAGGCAACTCGACCTCGCTATTCGCTGCGCTGCAGTTCAACGCCACGTATGGAAGCGGCAAGGTGGGCCGGTATGACCGGATAAGCCGCACGCGCGACCTGCTGATCACGGTAAGCGACACGACCACCGAACACCTCGCGGACGTCGTCACCGGACTCGCGACGTCGGGCTCGCTGCTCTACGCAAGCGATTTCCCAGGCAACCGCGTACGCGTATTTACGACGTCCGGTGTCTGGCTGCGCGATATCGGCGTGGCAGGGCCGGGCGCGCTCGCAGTGGACGCGGGCGGCAACATCTGGGTCGCGCAACAAGGCATAGGTACAGTGATCCAGTTCAGCCCGACGGGCGAACGCGGAAAGACCATTCAGCTGGCGGCGAAAGCGCAACCCTCCTCGCTGTATTTCGACTCGATCAGCGGGCAGTTATGGATCGGCGACCAGGGGCCGGACATGAACATCAAGATCTATGACGTCTCCAGCGCACCGTATGCTGCCGGTACGTTCGGTGTTCAAGGCGGATTCCTGAATACCGTTACGGGCACCAAGGGGCAGGTAGGTGACCGGCGGTTCACGCGCGTGACCGGCATCGGCAGGGATTCTGCTCGCAATCTCTACGTGCTGAACAACCCGTGGGGCGGATCATGGGATCTCGGCCGTAACGGCGGCACCGATATCCACGCATACGATGGCACGGGCGTACTGCGCTGGCAGCTCCAGTCGGTGAACTTCGAAGGCAACGCCGCACCGGACCCCGCCACCGACGGGGCGATCTTCTACGGCGGCATGCACATTTATGCGGGCACCCCGGGAGGCGCCTACGTTGCCAACACAATCGATCCGTTCACCTACCCCTCCGATCCGCGCATCAATCTCGCCGACCACGAACGCGGCGAACATTTCGCTCACGTGGTCAGTGTGGGCGGACACCGGATACTCGTCGCAGCGAGCCAGAATCCCGATACCTTTTACTTTTTCCATTTCAACCGGACGAGCGGGTACATTGCGATTCCCGATAGCACGCTGCCCGGAACGTCGTTCGGTACGGCGGCTAAAGTCCGCAACGGCTTCTGTCTGGATAGCAAGGGCGATATCTGGGCTGGCCTCGACAAGACCAACGTGATTTCGCACTATCCGCTGAATGGTTTCGATGCGAACGGCAAACCGCTGTGGGGCGCCGCAATCACGATGCCGATTCCGTCGACGCTCTCGCAACTGACGCGCATCATGTACCTGCCCGAAAGCGACACGATGGTTCTCACAGGGATATCCGGCAGCACGGACTGGACCGCGGTCGGATCGCGCGTCGAGGTGTATCACGGCTGGCTGGCCGGCAACAGGACGGCGCCGGATCCGGTGATCAACCTGACCAGCGTGAATCCCAAATCGGTTGTGGCCGCCGGAAACTATCTTTTTGTCGGCTACGTCCATACCGTGCCGAATATCGATGCGTTCAACCTCACGACAGGGAAACTCGATATCACATTCGTCAACAGCAATCCGAACACGGTCGATGTGGGCAACGACGTGGACTCGATGTATGGACTTCGGGCGTATCGGCGTTCGAACGGCGAATATGAAGTCACCAGGGACAACTACAACGACGCGAGCATCGTGCTGTATCGCTGGACGCCGCCTGCGTCGAGCGGGACGGGCGTGAGCGCGGCAAAGACGATGATGGTGTCACCGTTCGGTGTGAATTGACGCAGCGCTCGGGCCGATAGCGGCCTGTCATCGCTCACGACAAAATGTGTTGCAGAGAGGCGCATAATCGGGGAAGAATGGCATTCCGTCCGGTCGGCGGAGGTGCCGCAGGCGGCACGCCTTAACCTGCGGCGCTGGCGGACTGAAGCGAATCCTGAATCCCAAGGAGTTCGGAAATGACACCTGGCGGCGCGGCTCCGATCGAACCCATCCATATTGGTCAATTGAGCATTCAGTATCTGATCGACGGAACCGCCACGGGCGGGATGGGCGTTTTCGAGCTGACTGTCGCGCCGGGCGCTCAAGTCCCGCCGCCACATAGCCACACGCATAACGAAGAGTGCGTCTATGTGCTGGAGGGCAAGCTTCGGTACTCGGTCGACGGGGTAGTGCGCGACCTGGTGCCAGGCGAATGGATGTTTACGCCGCGTGGGTCGGTTCATCACTTCAGCAACCCGCACGATGACACGGCCCGCGCATTGATCGTCCTGACGCCGGACATAGGCGCTCAGTATTTTCGTGATGTTGGAGCAATCGTAAGCGCCGGCGGGCCGCCCGATCGCTCGAAGCTTATCGCTGTCATGTCCAGGTACGGGCTGGTGCCAGCGGCACCACCACCACTCCAATGAACCTGGGGTGTCGGACGTTGGACAACGCGAGCCGCCCGAATGCATGTCTCACGTTCCTGTTTAACCCGATGAACCGAGGCCACGCGACCGATGGCGATCGGCTCGCGGTCTGCCAGGCTGGGAGTAAATCAATGGAAAAAATGTACTCGTACAAAGGCTTTGAGGTCACCGTGCAGCTCGAGTCCGTGCGGGCTGTATCAAGCGATTTCACGTACGGGCCCCCGGTGGGGTACGTTGCAGTGGTGAGTATCTGCACGGTGGAACCGAGAAGACCGGTAGGCACGCCGATCGGGCTCGTCGCAGAAGGAAACCGGGTCTTCGACACGCAAGACGACGCCTTGACGACAGGATTCAACGCAGCGAAGCGTGTGATAGACGAGAAAGGCGCCCCTTGACGTCCGTGCCCGTCTGCGAGGAGGAGCGCGTTCGCGATGAGAAGCATGTGGAACGGCGGGACATCAGGCATGCGCTTTCCATTCAGACGCACGACCGTCAGCTCGCCTGGATGACGTAGCAACATCCAGAACGTGCGAGGCGGGGGCCCGTCAACATCGGTGGGGCGTTGGATCTTCGAGTTGTGCCCTCTCTTTCCATCCGATAACCGCCGTCGAAATGAACCGGCCAGCGGGCGGCCTATAATCTGTTGTATGCACGTCCTCTAGCCATCCTGTGGACCGATCCAGGGGACATCTGGGGGCAGGGTGGCGGCAGCCGCGGCGCCATTGCCGCAGCCGAAGCTGGTCACAAGCAAATACCGCAGAACGAGAACGTAAGCACGTTCAGACGCGTGAGCGGACGTGATGTCCGATTTCAATCCTGATGGCGTCGCCGCTCGCGACAACCTTGCTGCAGAGAAACTCAATGAAGAAAGGAAAGACGAAACTTACCCGCCATGATGCCGAGCGCCTGTTCGAAGGACTGCCCGCAGGGAACGTGAAGACATCGAGCCGGCCTGAGAACCCGTTCGAAGCAGGGGCGTTCGACGTGGTCGAACGTGTGGACGAGGAGTCCAAACTCTGGAAAGACAACCTCATTACGCTTCCGATGGCGATCGAGTTGCCTGCTGGCTATGAGTCGATATCCCGCATGCGTGAGTCGATGGTGAAGGCGTGGCGCGTGAAGTGGGTGCGCGAAGGCAAAAACGAGGTGGTGACCGACTTTCCAGAAGGATGGAGCGCCGTTCGCCCGGAGAGTGGCCCCATACAGTTGCGAGACCCGTCCGGCGTGGTCCGCGCATTATACGGGTGGGCCGCGGATGCCGAGCTAAGAATTCTGCCGCGGTATCTGGTCGAGTCGCAGACGAACAGTTCGAGCGGACTAGGCAGCTTGATTGTCCGTGATCGCATGAACGGTCAGATTCTTGAGAGGTCGTCGATCTGGTCTGCCCAGACGGGCACCAACCATCCGGACTGGACCAGGCTGTCGGTTTGGCTCAAGGCGCACTACCCTGAGCATCACGACCCGCTTCGCTACTGGGAAGATTGCGAGCAAAACATGCGGAACTGAGCTGGTTCGTGAGCTAAGCGTGGTGATGCCGGCTTCCGGATGTTCGAACAGAAACCATTGCAATGGTAAACATCGATCACGACACCGCTTCGATATTTGGCGTTATCGGTTCAGTCGTATCGCTTGTAGCGGCCATTCCTTATGGGCTCGCGATTGTCAGGCGCGCCGTTCGTCCGCATCTTTTCACGTGGCTGATCTGGTCGATCGTCACGACCATCGCCGCTGCTGGGCAATTCGTTGCGGGTGCAGGTCCTTCTGCGTGGTGCACAGCGGCGATCGCTGTAACATGTATTCTGATTTTCGTAGCGAGTATCTATCGAGGTGAGAAAAGCTGGACGAGATCCGATTGGACGTTTCTTGGGGCAGCGCTATTAGCCATACCTCTTTGGATACTGACTGAAGATCCGACGCTCTCGATCTGTCTGGTGACGCTCATCGAACTTGCTGGTCTCGGTCCGACGGTCCGCAAGACGATTCGCGATCCCTGGAGTGAGAGCCTCGCCTATTTCGTTTTGTGTATCGTCAAATATGCGCTCGCAATACTGGCCTTGAGACAATGGACGGTGGCAGTCGCGTTTTATCCGCTTGTCAACATCATCGCGTCAGTCGGCATTTGCCTGGTCATGGTTGTTCAGCGTTATCGTGTCCGCTCTGGTAGCGCCTTCCATTAATCTGGCCACGAACAGAAAGGAGAGAACTCGATGCCGAGCCTTGAGCGAGCGCGCCCGCCCACGCTTATCGACTTTGTCTGGCGCATGGTGCTTCGCCTCGGATACCGGTTCGCTCGCGTCTGGTGGCATCTCCGGCGGCCTCGTCATGAGGGCGCGCTAGTCGCCATCTATGTCGGGCAGTCGCTGCTGCTCGTGAAGTCATCGTATCGGCCCGAGTGGAATTTTCCCGGCGGTAGTATCGAGCCCGGTGAGGCGCCCGATGCAGCGGCGCGGCGCGAACTGGAGGAAGAGATTGGTCTGTCGTCGTACACATTGCGCGCCGTGGGCACCGTCTGCGGTAGTTGGGAGGGGCGAAGAGACCGGGTGCATTTCTTCGAACTGCATCTCGATCACCTGCCCGAGTTGCGGCTTGATAATCGGGAGATTGTCGCCGCGCATCTGGCATCGCCGGAGGAGTTGCGCGACATCGTGCTGACAGGGGCGGTCGTCGACTATCTCGGCAAGAAACTCTGCAGTCAGTAAACAGGTCCAGAAACTCAATCGATTGAAAGAGGATGTCATGGCTAAGGATGAAATTGTCTGGGGCATTTTGGGCACCGCGAAGATCAACGACAAGGTTGTCGTGCCCATGCACAACGCGCCGAAGTGCCGGGTGAAGGGCATCGCGTCGCGATCTCTGCAGAAAGCTCAGGAAGCTGCGACCAGATATGGTTTGGCCATCGCGTACGACAGTTATGAGGCGCTGCTGGCGGACCCGGAAATCGACGCGGTCTATATTCCGCTACCCAATCACATTCACGTGGAATGGACGATCAAATCCGTCGAGGCGGGCAAGCACGTCCTGTGTGAGAAGCCGATCGGGTTGGATGCTCAACAGGTTGAACGACTCATCGCTGCACGCGACAAGAGCGGCCGATACATACAGGAAGCCTTCATGGTCCGTACGCATCCGCAATGGCTGAAGGTGCGGAGCTTGATCGACGAAGGTGCAATTGGTGAGTTGCGGGCGGTGACGGGCGGCTTCACCTACAACAACACGAACCCTGACAACATCCGCAACAAGAGCGAACTGGGCGGCGGCGGTCTGCTCGATATTGGTTGTTACCCGATCACGACGTCGCGTTTCGTTACCGGGTCTGAGCCAAGGCGCGTGGTTGCGCTGATGGAGCGGGATCCGGTATTCGAAGTGGACCGGCTTGGCTCCGTGATGATGGACTTCGACGGCGTGCAGGCGAGTTTCTTTTACTCGACTCAGGCCTACCCGTATCAGCGGATGCAATTTCACGGCACCAAGGGGCGGATCGAGGTCGAGATTCCATTCAATGCGCCTGTCGATCGACCGACGCGTCTGTTAGTGAGTGAGAACACAAGCGCCGGTGTCGGGGCTGATCGCTGGGTGGAAATTCCGGTGTGCGATCAATATGGCGTAGCAGCCACCACATTTGCGGAAGCGATATTGAGTGGAAGCACGCAGGCTATCTCGCTGGAAGATACACGCGCAAATATGCGTGTGATCGATGCCGTGTTCCGTTCGGCTCGAACGGGTGCGTGGGAGAGCATTCCTTAAAGTTGAGGTACGGTTGACTATGACGATCGGGCGCTCGGTCGCTCCACAAAGATCAACTCCCGATCTTCTTCGTCGAGATTGTCGATGTGGCCGCTCTTTACAAATCCGCATTGCAACGATCAGCGGAACAAAGTACTGGTCACGGGCTCAAGGTAAATCGGTCCGTAACGTCTTTACCCTTTTCCATGGCATCGAGCAGTTGTGAAGCAGTACTGTTTTCACCTTCTCTGATGAAAGCGAACGCGGCGGGCGGCTGAACGGAGCTCGGGATCTACCGCGCATTGCCGAAAGCGTGCGGCACAGTGATTGCTCAATTCATAGTCGAGCAGGCGGCGATCGTCTGCGTCGACATTCCAGTTCAATCAAGGAGGAACGGATCATGAATAAGGCAACCCGCGCACTTATCGCGGCCGTCGCCGCGCTCGCGCTGTCGGGCGGCGCTTATGCACAGACGGCTGGTGGTTCGGCTGGTGGCGGCTCGAGCCATGGCAGCACGTCCAGCCCGGCAACCAATCAGATGAACGACTCAACGAGCGGCTACGGCACGCCTGGCACCACCGGTTCGGATAGCGGTATGAGCGCCGGATCGCAGAACCCGGGCATGCAGCAGGGTCCGAACAATAGTTCAACGCCGGCTCCGAAGACCAATAACACGCTTGCGACCCCAACTACCAAGTCACCGGCTAGCAATTAAAGATTGCTGCGCGGTGCAAGTGAGCGCAAGCGACTAAGCGCCTGGATCGTGTAGGGCACAAAAGCGCCTGAGGCGGCCGCCATAGGCGGTGGCAGGCGCCGGTTATACGGCCGACCTACACGATCGGCGTCACCGATAAGGTGGGATTCGAGTGTGATCGTCCCGAGGGACATGCTGCGCTTTCACGAGCGCGTCGTATCCACTGTTGCAAGAGAGGTCGTGAGGGGCCGCACGCGTGCGACTTCGGCGCGACTACCCGGCGCCTACGCTGGCGTCTGTTGCGGTACTGGTTCTCGCAGCGTCTATGCTTGCCACCTACGTTCTGGCGTGACCTATGTGCTACCACTGGTCGAACCGCTATGGCGTGCTCGATAGTCATGCGTTGCTGCAATAGCGGGACGCATCTCGAACTTCTTTTATTCGACGGCGCTCACGACATACGAAAAGGGCTTGGGGCGCTTCAACGCGCGCTGGCGAGCGGCCGCAGGCGGAAGCGATAGGTGCAAGCACGCGTCTGGATTCCTGAGCCCCTCAATCCATCAAGAACGCTCCGCGCTCAGCGCATCACGAAGCGCCTTAACCACACTATCCCAGTCGCCGAGCGCAGGTTGCCTGAACAACCGGACGCCCGGATACCACGGACTATCTGTGCGATCGAGCAGCCACCGCCAGCACGTATCGAACCGGTTCATGATCCACACCGGCTTGTTCAACGCACCCGCGAGATGAGCAACAGCGGTATCGACCGTGATGACGAGATCGAGGTTCTCCACCAGCGCAGCCGTGTCCGCGAAGTCATCGAGTTCATTGGTGTAGTCGATGATGCGCTCGCCGAACGCCGGTTTGTCGCGCAGTTGCTGCGCGGCGGGACCTTTCTGCAGGCTGTAAAAGCGCACGTGCGGCACATCGAGCACAGGTCCTAACGTATCGAGCGTCACTGAGCGCCGCGAGTCGGTCTTCCTCAGTTCAGCGACATGCGGACGATTTCCGCCCGCCCACACGAGCCCGACCTTCAGCGCAGGCGCGCCGTCGCCAGCGAGCCGCTGCGCCCAGCGCTGCGTATCCGCGTTGTCCGCAGAAAGATAGGGCGTCCCGGCCGGAATGCTCGCGAGTTCGGTCCTGAATGCCAGCGGCAGACTAAGCAGCGGCGCGTGACAATCGAAGGCGGGCAGCGGTTGACCCTGCTCGATCAGTTCAGCAACGCCGTCAAGCGTCGCGAGCAGTCGCATCAGTTCCTTCGGCACTTCGAGAACGACGCGTGCACCCATTGCGGCAACGAGGGGCGCATAGCGACAGAACTGCAGCGTGTCGCCCAGCCCTTGCTCCGCATGCAGCAGAATGGTTTTGCCTTCGAGCGGAAATTCGCCGAGCCATAGCGGCTGTGTGAAGCCCCGCTGCGACGCCTTGATGCGATGACGCTGCCAGCGCCATTCGTATTCGCGCCAGCCCTGTTCCAGCCGCCCCGTTTGCAGCAGACACAACGCGTAGTTCCAATGCGCCTCTGCCCAATCGGCGTCCAGCGCGAGTGCTCGCTCGTAGGACTGCAGCGCTTCGTCGTGCCGCTTCATGTCGACGAGCGTGAGGCCGAGATTGTTCCAGCCATCGACGAATGCCGGGGCGAGTTCGAGCGCGCGCTGGTAGCTCGCTTGCGCGTCCAGTGGACGGTTCATGTCGCTCAGCGCGTTCGCGCGATTGCTCCATGCGTCGGCATAACGGGCCTGCAGCGCGATGGCCTGATCGCAGCTCGCGAGCGCGTCGGCGGGACGGTCAAGGTCGCGCAACACGCAGGCACGGTTGTTCCATGCCTGTGCGAGCTCGGGCTGCAAGGCGAGCGCCTTGTCGAAGCTCGCCAGCGCTTCCGCAGGCCGGTCGAGTCCCGCCAGCGCGTTGCCGCGATTGTTCAATGCATCGGGAAAACCGGGTTGCAGCGCCAGCGCGCGGCTGGCGCTGGCCAAACCCTCGTTGAAGCGGCGCTGCGCGTTATAGGCGTAGGCGAGATTCGAGTGCAGCGGTGCCTGCTTTCCGTTGATCGACACCGCCTTCTGCAATAACTCGACGCCTTCGTCGATACGTCCCGCCTGTAACGACAGCGCGCCGAGCAACTGGATCGCGTCGAAGTGCATGGGACGCAGGGCGAGAATCTCGCGATAGATCTCCTCGGCTTCGGGCTGCGCACCGTTTTGCTGCATTGCTACGGCTTCGCGAAGCATCGCGTCGATGCGGCGCTGCTGATTTGCTGTTTTGCTCATACGCGGCAGGGTCGCCGACGCATCCGTTGACGCTCAAGGGTCGGCGGGATGGCCGGGACGAGTTTCAGTTGACCAGATGCCGTGCATTATCGCCGATGCGAATCGGACACATCGGGTTCGCTGGCTGACCTCGTCACGCGGCTTGCCGTTAGCTGCCGAAGAAGATGTTGCAGTAGCTGACGGGGCCTGTACAGTTGTCGTGTGACGTGCTGCTGCCGCCACCACGATGCCAGAAGCCGCCCGCCTTTTTCTGCGCCCCGGCCTGGTCCATGCCAGTCGTGCTACCGCCGTAGCCCGATTCCGACGCGGTGCTCTGCTGCGCCGCCTGTGCGGGAGGACTGCTTTCCTGAGCCTGTGACAATGCGGGGACGGCGAGGGCCGTTGCGATGACTAAGGTGCGAACAAACAGTTTCATCATGCTCTCCAGGGACGACCTGCCGCAGAAGCGTGTCCACGGCGCTTAAGAAATGGATAAACGTGGAGGGAGGCGCGGCAGCACGCCATGGCCGCCACATCAATGACGCACATCCTGTTGCGCGTACGACGATTCCCATCCGCCGCCCAGCACCTTGCATAAGGTGATCAGGTTGGCAGCGGCGTCGGCCTTGCTTTGCTCCAGGTTGCTCTGGGCGTCGAGCAATTGCCTTTGCACATTGAGCACATCGAGAAAATCGACGGCGCCGGCCTTGTACCGCTGACGCGCAATCGAGAGCGCGCGCAGATTGAGACTCACGACTTCTTCCAGTCGATCGTGCCGGCGCTGTTCAGCGTCATAAACGATCAACGCGTCGTCCACCTCGCGCCACGCCTCGAGCACGGTGCGTTTGTAGACGATTGCCGCTTCCTGCTGTTGCGCCTCGCGCAACTGGAGCGTGCCCTTGAGGCGTCCGCCTTCGAAGATCGGCAGCGTGATCGACGGTCCAACGACAAACTGACCGGACGCCCAATCCGCGAGATTCGAGAGCTGAAGACTCTGGAATCCGGCGCTGCCATTCAGCGAGATGCGTGGATAAAAGTCGGCCTTTGCCATGCCGATAGCCGCCGTCGCCGCATGCAGTTGCGCCTCGGCCTTTCTGATGTCGGGCCTGCGCTGCACGAGTTCGGACGGAAATCCGATCGGCACCTGGCTGGGAAGCCCCGGAACGTCGCGTGTCTCGACGAGCATCTGACGCAGCGCGCCGGGCTGCTCGGCCAGCAACACGCCGATCGCATTGATCGTCGTTTCGCTGCGCGATTCGAGCGTCGGAATCAGACTTTCGATCGTCGCTACCTGGGCGGACGCGTTGGCCACGTCGAGATCGGTCGTCACGCCTTCACGTACGCGCGTTTGCGTGAGCTTCGTGGCGTCGCGCGCAATCTCGAGATTCTGATGAGCGATCTGAAGCAGCGCCTGCGTGTCGCGCAGTTGAATGTAATCGCGTGCGAGTTCGGCACGCGCCGACAACAGCACCGCGTTGCGCTCTTCGTAAGAAGCATCCGTCAATGCCGACGCCGCTTCTACGCTACGTCGAACCCGGCCCCAGATGTCGACTTCCCACGACGCGTCAAAACCGAACTGATACAGGTTGTAAGCCGGCGACCCCTTGCTGCCAGGCAAAGGCGCGACGCCGAGCGGTGCGCTGCCTGAAGCCGATTGCGGCTGGCTGTCCGTCGGCGAGACGCCGAGCAACGACAGAATGCCGTTCGGGCTGCCGCGCTCGCGGTTGTACGAAGCGGCGCCCGTGACGGTCGGATATTCCGCGGCCCCTGCAACACGCTGTTCTGCCCGGCTTTGCCGCAAACGGGCAGAGGCCGCTGCCACGTCGAGATTGGCGTCGGCCAGTTTCTGTTCGAGCGCGTTCAGCGTGGGATCGTTGAACAGCAGCCACCAATCCGGATTGAACGCGGTTTCGGTTGCCTTGCTCGGGGCCTGTGCGGTCTGCGTACGATTGAAGACGTCGGGTGTAGTCGATGTCGGACGTTCGAAATTGGGACCCACCAGACAGCCGCTAAGTGCAAAGCAAAGCAATACTGCCAACGCGGGCGTACGAATGGAAAGCTCGCGCGCGTTCATTTCTTGTCCGCTCCCGCGATCGTCGCGTCACCATGCTTGCTCACCGCCACTTCCGCTTCGACAGACAGGCCGACGCTCAATGCGGATGCCGCCTGTTGTCCCGGTTCGATCGTTATCTTGACGGGCACGCGCTGCACGACCTTCGTGAAGTTGCCCGTCGCGTTGTCGGGTGCGATCGGCGCGAAGCTCACGCCGGTTGCCGGGGCGAGACTGTCGATACGCCCCTGAATGACCACGCCTGGAAAGCTGTCGACCTTGATACGCACGCGTTCGCCGGGCCGCATGTTGGTGATCTGGTTTTCCTGGAAGTTGGCGACCACATAGGCATCCGAAAGCGGCACGATCGCGAGCAGCGGCGCGCCAGGCGTGACGAACGCACCGACCCGCACCGAACGCCTGCCCACCTTGCCGTCGACAGGCGCATGAATCTCCGTATAGGACAGATTGAGCCTGGCCTGCTCCAGCACGGCCTGAGCGTGTGCCAACGCACCAGCGGCCTTATCGCGCTGCGTACGCAGCACGTCGAGGTTCTGTTCGGTCGCGGCCAGCGCAGCACGGTCATGCGCCTGTTGCGCGAGTTGTTCGGCGAGCGCACTCGCAGCGTGCTGATGCTCCTGCATCGTGCCCGCGCCAGACTCGGACAGATTCTGATAACGCGCGGCATTCGCCCGCGCGTAATCGATGGATGCTTCGTCGGCGCGCAGCGTGGCGCGCGCCTGATCGACGAGTGAAGGATGACGCGCGATCTCGGCGTCGTAGTTCGCAACCGATGCTTTTGCGGCAGCCACATCGGCCTGCGCAGTCGACAACGCAGCCTGGAAGTCGCGATCGTCGATACGCACCATCAATTGCCCAGCCTTCAACTGCTGGTTGTCCTCGACGAGTACCTCTGAAACCTGGCCGGCAATGCGCGGCGCGACCAGTGTGAAATCCGCGGCCACGTAGGCGTCGTTGGTGGATTCATAGTCTGGATTTGAAAGCAGCTTCGTACAACCCCAGGCAGCGATGGCCAGCACGACGACGACGGCGGCGATGCGAACCAGTTTGGGGGGGAATCGGGTGAGGAATGACATATGAATCGATGGTTAGCGGGTGGAGGGCGGTGTCGTGCTCCACGGCGGATAGATGCGCACTGGCAGCACTGGTACAAGAAGGAGAGCGGCGACGGCGATCACCGCCATCACGCGATAGAGGTCGGCGGACGTCAGCACCACGGCCTGCTCGTGAATGCGGTGCGCGAGTTCGCCGAGACTATGTGCGGCGTCGACGCTCTGGCTGGCGATCAAGGCGTTGTTGCCCAGATGGTCGACCAGCATGCTCGAATGAAAATGTTCGCGAGCCGTGCCCACGCCGTCGATCAGCGCCGTTGCCGCCACGCCAGTGAATGCCTTCAGTGAATTGAACATGGCGGAAGCGAAAGGGCCTTCCGTCGGCGGCAAGCCGGTCGTCACGCCCATCAGGATGGCGACGATCACCATCGGCTGTGCGACGATCTGCAACGACTGGAGCCAGTAAAAATTCTCGCGAACCCATTCGGAAGTCATGAAGCTTCCGAGGAAGCACGTGGTGGCGACCAGCGACAGTCCGAATGCCATGATCCACCGCGAATCGATCCGGCGCATGTTCAGCAGGGCGGCCGTCAGCGGAAGCGTAATCAGCAGCGGAATGGCAACCAGCAGCGCCAACGGTGCAGTTTGGAGTGGCCTGTACGTGTGCACCTTCGCAAGGAACTGGGCGGGAATCACAGCGACACCAACCAGCAGCATGACGGCGCCGACGAGCGTCGACAGTCCATGTGAGAAGTTTCGGCGGTACAGCAACTGCAGCTTGAAAAACGGCACCGGCTGATACCACTCGTTGACGAGAAACGCGACGAAAAGAAGTATTCCTCCGAACAGCATCACGCAGATAAACGTCGAATTGAGCCAGTCGAGCCGATCCCCCTGCAACAGGCCGATGACGAGCATCGCGACACCCGGACCGCCCGTGAATAATCCGACCCAATTGAAAGAGCGGAATCTTTCGAGTTTGACGGCGTCTTGCGGCAGGCCATACTGGATCGCCACGCAACTCAACAGGCCGAACGGCACCGTTTGCCAGAACGCCATCTTCCAGCTCACGTATTCCGTCCACAACGCGGCGAGCGGCGTGCCGATCGTGGGCCCGAAGGTTGCGGTGAGCGCGTATCCCGCAAGCCCGTACAGCTTGATTTTGGGGCGGCAGATAGCGCAACGCCACGATGATCAGCATGGGAGGCAAACAGCCGCCGGCGATGCCCTGCAGAATACGCAGCACATAAAACGTCGACAGGTTCGGCGAGAACGGACACAGGAACGCAACCAGCATCGATGCCATCACCGCACCTATCGTGAACCGCTTCAAGGTGAAGGTGATGCCGAACCACGGTGCAAAGATCATCGTGGACACATTGGCGGCTTCGAACAGCACGGTCAGCCAGCTGCCGTCGTCATGTCCGATGGAAAGCGCGCCGCGCACGTCCGTCATGGCAAGGGCCGTGACCTGTTCGTTGACGATTGCCAGCAGCGACGCGAGCAGCATCCCGCTCAGACCAATGGCCAGGCGCAGCGACATCTCCGCTTGCGCGGGTGCCTGCGGCGCGGGTGTCGGCGCTTGCGGTGCAGGCAACGGGGCGGGAGACGACGCAACAACCGGGCCGGCCGTTTCAGTCGTCGAGGGATTGACACTCGTCATAGGGGTGCGCTCGGCAAATAGTCCTCAACAACGCATCGCATCTGGGATGAACCTTCAGACGATGGACGCTGATGGAGACCTCAGGTGTTCCAGGTCAAGACCGTTGCAATGATCTCCTGATCATTTACGTGGTTAATTCACCCGGAATTGCCGCGGTGTCTTCACCGCGCGATGACGTGACTAATTCTAGGAGTTGAATGGGTGTTCTTAAAGTCGTCACATGTAGCGTTTTAGGCCATTCGATTTTGAAATCTGGCCATGCCCGTTATGTAAGGACTTTTTGGCGGTCAAATGGAAATTGACTTTTTCCATTTGATCAATCCGGGCATATCGTCATAAGGTTGGCGCGGGCTGGTGCCGTCAGTCCTGGATGAAGCGTTTCAGCATCGCAGTCACTGCATGTGCAGTAATCCGACAAATAAGCTTTTAACAAACCCCTCTTAATCTGAAACACATAGTTGTTTTGCTTGCATCGACGGAAATCCAGGCGCCGGATAGAATCAAATCAGGTCGGATAAATTCGACAGCCTGCAATGGATTAACTGTTATTGATTGGTGAGCGAAAATGAAATTCTCTGTTAAAGAAGCAATTGGGTCGGACGATATTTCCAGAATCCAGCGTGCGATGAAGAGCGTTGACGCGGACGCTCAAGTCGAGGTCAATGTCGACGCCAAGACGGTGAGCGTCGATTCCTGGCTGATGCCTGAAGAATTCTTCGTCGCGTTCCAGGACGAAGACTACAACGCGGCCATTCTCGAAGCATAGCCGCCGACATGGCCGGTGCGGTTTGCAACCGGCCACAGCACATCATGCATCGTCAGTACGGGTCGATCTGAGCAACACGACCCAACCCGCTATCACGATGACGACGCCAGCCGCCACGTACCGGGCAATTTCTTCATGGCCGGAGAGCATTCCCTTGAATGCTGCGAGTGGGCCGCCCACTGCGATAAACACACCGATCTTCAACAGAATCGATCTGAGCTTCAGCCGAAACATTAGCGCTCCCAACATTAGGCGAACAGGTCCATTGTCGGAGATGAACCCGGCTTCCTGAAGCGCGCACGCAGCACGTTATGGGCCATTCAGTGTTCGAATTGCGCCAGGCTGAGTGTGCCGCAGAGAATCGCACATACAATTGCGTCGAGAACGGAAGTCGGGAATGACGATGGACAAATTTCGAGAGATGGAGGTATTCGTCGCCATCGTTGATCGAGGCAGCTTTACCGGCGCGTCAGAGAAGCTCGGCATGTCGGCACCCACGGTTTCAAGGGCACTCAATTCGCTGGAAACACGAGTCGGCGCGCAGCTGATTGCGCGCACCACGCGCTCGATCCGTCCCACCGACGCGGGCATGTTCTACCTCGAAGCATGCCGCAGAGTGCTCGATACCATTGCCGATGCGGAATCGAATATCGCTGCTGAGCAAAGCAAACCTGCGGGCACGCTGACTGTCTCCGCGCCCGTCCTGTTTGGCCAACGGTTCATCGCTCCCCTCATCAACGCCTACGCGAATAGCTATCCTGACGTCAGCGTGAATGTCGTCTATGTCGACCGTACGACGCGGCTGATCGAAGAAGGGGTGGATATCGCGATTCGCATTGGGCATCTTGGCGATTCTTCAGTGTTCGCGGTGCCATTGGGCTCTGTAAGCCGCCGAACCTACGCGGCACCGGCTTATCTCGACGCACTCGGGGAGCCTGTTCATCCCCGACAACTGAGCGACCATCACTGCGTGTCCTTTACGGGCGTGACGCATCCGCTCGAATGGCTGTACTACGAAAACGGCTCGAGGCTACCTGTTCGGGTGCGCCCGCGAATGATCGTCGATCTGGCGCCCGCGGCGGTCATGGCTGCCGTCGATCGAGTTGGGATAACGCAATTGCTTTCCTATCAGGCGGCACCTGAAGTGCTCAGTGGAAGTCTGCAACGAATCCTGGCAGCGTTCGAACCGGAGTCGATTCCGGTGAATCTGCTGCACGTGGAGCGAAAGGGTACGAGCATGAAGATCCGCTCTTTCGTCGAACTCGTGACTGAAACACTACGCAGAAACGTGCATCTTCAATTCATCGATGCGCCGAAGGCAGTGCGAGCACGCAGTGCAATCGCTGACGTGGCCGAACCGTAAAGCGTGGTTCATCCAGTGCGAGAGGATTCAAAGTGTGCAATGCACGGAATCGACTGCGAGACGTAGTTCCCGATACGCCGTTACCAGCGCATCCAGACTGAACGCGCGGTTTAGGCCGCTGGGGTTAGGCAGCACCCAGACGCGTGCGCCGCCGAACGTGACCGACTGAAGCCCCCAATCGACGTCACGTTTGCCGATCAATTCGGAGACCGCCATCTTGCCAAGGAAGGCAACGTAACGCGGCGCGTAGTGCGTGATCTTTCGTTCGAAATCGGGCGCGGCCGCCTTGATTTCCGAACGGGACAACTGCTCCGCTCGCGCTGTCGGACGCGATACGGCTGTGGTCAGGCCGCACTCGTATTGCAATAGTGACCGGTCGTCTTCAGGTCGTAGCTGTTCGCGCGTAAAGCCTGCGAGATGAAGAACTCGCCAGAACCGGTTTCCACGGCCCTCGAAGTGGTGGCCTGTCGATGCCGCGCTCAACCCTGGATTGATCCCGCAGAACACCACCGATAAGCCCGTATCGAGAATATCCGGAAGACCTTGAAGCGAGTCAGCGTGAGTCATGGCGATGATGGATCTTTCTATGACGATTCGTTGGACCGCCCGAGTGGGGCACGTGCGTGGTCAGTCCCGCAGGAGTGTGACACAGCCTGCGAGCCCTAATTCATCGCATTCATTCGGTAACGGCGTCAAGCTCCAACGAATGTTCGCCTACTTCACCACGAAAGCGCTGACGATACTGTTTCGGCGTGACGTTGAGCCGTCGCGCGAACGTCGTGCGCATATGCGTCGCGCTGTGGAAGCCGCATTTGAACGCAACGGTCTTGAGCGGCGCATCCGTTTCTTCGAGCAGTTTCCTTGCTGTGTCCACGCGAACCTGTTCGACAAAGGCCGACGGCGTCACCTTGGCATATTTGGCGAACAGGCGCGAGAAGGTGCGGCGACTGACGGAAACAGCGCTTGCGAGTTGCTCGATCGAGAGCACGTCCGTAATGTGATCCATCACGTAACGCTGCACCTTGCCGATGATGGGATCGTCATCCTTGCGTACACCCACGTAAGGGCTGTATTGCGATTGCCCGCCTTCGCGCTGGATATAGACGACCAGCCGTTTTGCGACGCGCACGGCCAGTTCATGCCCCCAGTCTTCGGCCACCAGCGACAGGCACAGGTCAATGCCTGCGGTCACGCCCGCCGAAGTAAACAGGCGGCCGTCGCGAATGAAAATCCTGTCGGGCTGCACGCACGTTTGAGGAAAGTCGTCGGCGAGTCGGCCAGCATCGGCCCAGTGAGTCGTCACTTCGCGACTATCGAGCAGGCCCGCGTGGGCGAGCAGGAATGCGCCATTGCACACGGAGCCGTACCGGGTCGCACCGTTTGCCTGACGCCGCAACCAGTCGAGAAACCCGGCCGGCGGACGAAAATCGGGCAGCTGCGGTCCCCCCGCTATCAACAGCAGGTCACACTGCGTGTCGAAATCCGCGTAGCCGAACGGCACGGCCAGTTGCATTCCATTGGATGCCGTGACCATGCCCGCTTCGAATCCTACGAACGAGACCTGATATCGCTGATGTTCAGGCAGAAACGTGTTGGCTTCGGCGAACACGTCCAGCGGACCTGCGACGTCCAGGGCTTGCACACCATCAAATATGACAACGGCGACTTTCATTTCGTGACCTTCATTGACTGTAAGCACGCCCCACGGGTAACCATGTTGGACGCTTCACTGCAACGCATCACGCAATGCCATGATGCCTGGTAACGTGCAGTCGATTAGCTTATCGTAAGAATTCACCGGCACTGTGTCGCAATCAGAAAATCTCAAATGTATTCTTTCCGGAATGCCAGGTTTTCAGATCGGGTTGCTATTTTTGTCAGTAACTGCAGAATCAGTTTTCCTGAATTTCGTGCCGCCGTTCACTCGAATAGTGCGCCACAAAGTCCGCGAAGGCGATGGCCGAAAACAGTTTCAGTTTGGCCCGTGAATGCGCCTGTTGGGCAATCGCGCGGACGCAATGCTTGTCAGAATGAGGGCGAAACCCCCTCGCAATTCTTCCGGTTGCACATCACAAAAGTGCTGGATGCGTCGGCTATGCACGGAGAACCCGTCAGGTCGATGGTCCGCAAGCTGGTGCTGAACATACGCTGTTCTCGAGTTGGAAGGGAGATTGGCCTTTGAATTGGGCCGCTGAAACGCTCAGCGCCCGTTTCCATTCGAGACAACCATGACCCGAAACCCAAACGTCGCTTCACAAGTCTTCCAGAAAGCAGAAAACGCCGGCGAGCCGATGTCGGGCGCCGACATCATCTTGCGCGTGCTCAGCGAACAGGGCGTCGATACCGTGTTCGGATATAGCGGCGGCGCGATCCTGCCGACATACGACGCCGTCTTCCGTTTCAACGAACTGCACGAGCAGCAACCCGAACGCCAGATCAAACTCGTCGTCCCTGCCAATGAACAGGCAGCAGGGTTCATGGCCGCGGGTTATGCGCGCGCGAGCGGGAAGGTGGGCGTATTCATGGTGACGTCTGGCCCGGGGGCGACGAACGCCGTGACGCCTATCGCCGATTGCAACGGCGACTCGGTCCCCGTCGTTCTCATATGCGGACAGGTGCCGCGTGCCGTGATCGGCACCGATGCCTTTCAGGAAGCGCCCGTTTTCAACATCATGTCGGCGTGCGCGAAGCAGGTCTTTCTGGTTACCGATCCGACGAAACTGGAGCAGACGCTGCGCACAGCATTTGACATTGCGCGCACCGGTCGTCCGGGTCCCGTTGTCGTCGATGTGCCCAAGGACATCCAGAACTGGGTGGGCACCTACCAGGGCCATGGGACATTGCAGTTTCGTGGCTACTCCGACCGTCTTCGAATGGTCGCGAAAGGCGCGGACCTCGGTGAGGACAAGCGCGATGAATTCTTCGCGCTTCTCGCGCAGAGCAAGCGGCCGTTGTTGTACGTGGGCGGCGGCGTGATCGCAGCCGGCGCGACGGCCGAACTGCGCCGGTTTTCCGAACGCTACAAGGTGCCCATTGTGACGACGCTGATGGGACTCGGTGCGATACCGGTGAAGCACGAGTTGTCGCTGGGCATGCTCGGCATGCACGGTGCGGCCTGTGCGAACTACGCGGTCGAAGATTGCGACTTCCTGATTGCAGTCGGCGCACGGTTCGACGATCGGGTCGCGGGCGGCCGCCCGGAAGCGTTTGCGCCGCGCGCACGGTACGTCGCGCATATCGACATCGACGAGGCGGAGATCGGCAAGGTCAAGCGCGCGCACTGGACGCATATCGGCGACGCGAAGGACGCGCTTCTGTCGCTGATGGGTTACGGTCGTGATGTGCAAGCGCCCGCTGACTGGCTCGAACACGTGCGGGACCTCAAGCGCGCGTACGGCATGAATTACGACCGGCATAACCCGACGATCCAGCCGCAGTACGTGATCGAACGGCTCAGTGAAATCACGGGCGGGCGCGCAATCATCAGCACAGGTGTTGGCCAGCATCAGATGTGGGCTGCGCAATTCTTCGACTTTGTCGAGCCTCGCAACTTTCTGACGTCCGGCAGCATGGGAACGATGGGCTTCGGATTGCCCGCGGCGATCGGTGCTCAATTCGCGCAACCGGATGCCCTCGTGATCGATATCGACGGCGACGGCAGTATCCGCATGAATGTGGGCGAACTCGAGACGGCGAGCACGTACGGCGTTCCCGTCAAAGTCCTGCTGCTTAACAATCTCGGCGACGGAATGATCCGGCAGTGGCAACATCTGTATTACGAAGGCCGCTTGTGCGTCAGCGACAAGACGCTGCACCGCAAAGACTTCGTGATGGCGGCACAGGCCGATGGGTTCGGTTTTGCCGCTCGCGTCAGTGCGATCAACGAACTCGATGCGAAGCTCAAGGCATTTCTCGACTTCGACGGACCCGCGTTCCTCGAGGTCATGATCGATCAGAACGCCGACGTCTATCCGATGGTGGGGCCGGGCCAAAGCTATTCGAACATGATCACCGGGCCGTTCATCCCTTCGCGGAATCGTCAGAAGGCGAGTGGGGAAGGTGCCGGACGTCAGGAAGTTGCGGACATGTTCTAGCGGCGTGCTCGTGATACTGCTATGCGGACCGTGCTTCGGCACGGTCCGCAGTCCCCGCTACCACTGAAACGACAGGTTCGCGGGTTCCGTGTCGTCCTGAGTCGGTGCACGTTCGACGCGACTCAGATCGTAGCCGAGCATAAAGAGGGCGCCTTCGACGCGTCTGAAACCATCGGGCCCAGAGCACCACGTTGAGCCGGACTGGCTGATCGCAGCGGAGAGAATCCAGTTTGCGTTGATATTCACGCGCGCCCATTCGCGCGACCCTGCGGGTCCGCCGGTAAGACGCGAGAACTTGTATGGTCCGGACGATGGATCGCGTGTATTTCTTTCTCCCTGTCCCGGTGCCCAACGAAATGCGAGGCTCTCCGGAACGGAATCAGCGTGATGTTTGGCTTGAGTGCTTTCGAGGTATCTTCGGACGAGATAGCAGAGCGCAGCGCCAACCCGGCTGTCGTAAATCACATGCGCGGGTAAAGCGAAGGAATAGTATTTGGTCCAGCCGGAGTTCATCTTGGACCAATGCGTCGATGGATCGGGGTTCCGGTTGAAGACAGAAAGATCTGGCGCATCGGACGACAATACCTCGCGACCATTGCGCAGTACCTGAATAAGCGATGCCCCCTGACTTGATGCCCAGGACACGTTGCTTTGGTTCGCACGCGTGCCGCGTCCGAATCCCCATTCCATGACGCTCCGGCAGGCAGCAAGTGTCAGCTCGAGCCCGGACTCGCTGTCTTCTTCGAGGATCGCGGACCCTACGCACGACCGTACCTCATCGACCTCTTCTTTATTCCTGTCATAGAAGCGGTGGTTCCACCAGTAAAAGCTGAAGAGCTGTTCAAGCGTCTCTGCCTCGATGACATACACGGAACCGGTCGCTTCTCTTTCGACTTTTCCGGGACATTGCATTTCGTAGTGACGGGGAAGTCTGTTTCGCGGAAACGCCGCCGAGAAATTGATCCGGTTGTGTCCGGACAGGACACCCGACAAATAGGCGATGAAACCGTCGACCTGTTCGTCGTTCAGATAGTCATTCCTGTGCTGCATATGTGCGGTGGATAGAGGTTGACGAATAACCGCGCGAGACGAGTGATTAGATCGCAACCGAATGTCGCGCTTGAAACTCTCTGTTTCAGATTCAGGCCAGATTGCTTCGAAATCGAGCCCCGCGCTAATGCAGCCACGCGCATTCGCAACTTGTCCAGCAGCCGGTGAATATTGGCCAAAGTTCATTGCGACGAAACCTTACTATTGGAGACGGAGGCGTTGGGAAGACCCTGACTACCTCGTTGAACATCAGGATTGGAATGGAATGAGTTTACTTGACAGCATCGATTCGCCATCAGGATTGCGAGGTCTTGGAGAGAGCGAACTCCAGCGTGTTGCGGACGAGATCCGCGCGTTTCTGCTTGAAAGCGTATCGGCGACGGGCGGGCACTTCGCATCGAGTCTCGGCGTGGTCGAGCTGACTGTCGCACTTCACTATGTATTCGATACACCAAACGATCGTCTGGTGTGGGACGTCGGCCACCAGAGCTATCCGCACAAGATCTTGACCGGCCGCAAGGCGGGAATGGCAAGCGTGCGCAAAGTGGGCGGAATGGCAGGCTTTCCCACGCGCGAAGAATCTCCCTACGATGCGTTCGGCGGCGGACACGCCGGGACGTCGATATCGGCGGCTGTCGGCATGGCGTTGGCCATGCGCGATCGTGACACGCGCGCCGTGGCGATCATCGGGGATGGCGCGCTATCGGCGGGTATGGCGTACGAGGCGTTGAATCACGCAGGTTCCTGCAAGGCATTGCCGCTGACGATCATCCTGAACGACAACGGCATGTCGATTTCACCCGCGGTCGGTGGTCTGAACGATCATCTTCAGTCGCTGACGGGGAGATGGCAGGATAAGCAATCGTCGCTGTTCGAAGCGCTCGGTCTCGTCTATATCGGTCCTATCGACGGACATGACATTCCCACATTGCTTGCAGTACTGCGCGACGCGAAGACCCGTATTCGTCCGCATGTCATTCATGTCGTGACCCAGAAAGGGCGCGGTTATGAACCTGCGGAACTCGATCCCGTCGCATACCACGGCCCCAGTCCGTTCAGTCTGTCCGATGGATTGATTGCCTCTACGGGCGGGAAGCGCACGTATAGCCAGGTATTCGGCCAGTGGCTTTGTGAGTCGGCTGCGAAGGATGATCGAATTTTCGGCATCACGCCGGCGATGCGCGAAGGCTCCTGTCTGGTCGAATTCGAGCAGCAGTATCCCGATCGCTACATCGACGTAGGCATCGCCGAACAGCACGCGGTGACGGTTGCCGCCGGCCTCGCGGCCGAGGGAATGCGACCCGTCGTCGCCATCTATTCGACCTTTCTTCAGCGCGGCTACGACCAGTTGATTCACGATGTCGCGTTGCAAGAGTTGCCCGTCTTGTTCGCGGTGGACCGCGCGGGCATAGCGGGCGGCGACGGTGCAACTCATCTTGGCGCATTCGATATCGCGGCGCTGCGCTGCGTTCCCAATATGGTCGTAATGACGCCATCCGACGAGCACGAGTGCTATCTGATGCTGAATACGGCGCTCGCCTATCCAGGTCCGTGCGCCGTCCGCTATCCGCGTGCGAAGACCGGCTCCGAAATCATTGGACACACGAACGAGACCCTTCCCTTTGGAAAGGGGATCGTTCGCCGCTCGGCGGGGGAACATGGCGAGCAACGCGTGGCGTTCCTTGCGTTCGGACCGCTGCTGTCGGTCGCAATGGAAGCGGCGCAGGAAATCGACGCAACCATAGTCGACATGCGTTTCGCCAAGCCACTCGACGAGGACCTGTTGATGACGGTTGCACGAGCCCACGATCTGATCGTGACGATCGAAGAAGGCACGGTGACGGGCGGCGCGGGTGCCGCATGTGCCGAACACATCGCGGCTGAAGGGCTGGCGGTGCCCGTATTGCGTCTTGGGCTCCCCGATGAATTCATACGGCACGGCGACCGCTCGCGACTGCTCGAACTGAATGGTCTGGACGTCGCCGGGGTACTCGAGACAGTGCGGGCGTTCACTGGCCGCCACTTCGACCTTCTTGACGCCGTTTGAGGCATCGCACGGGATATGTCAGCCATGAGCACGACGGGAACGATGATTGATTTCGATGCAGCCATCCGGGCGCTGGCTCATCCATTCCGTCGAAAAGTACTGCAGTGGCTGGCCGATCCGGACAAGTACTTCACGGAAGCTGAGTACTGTGCACTTCGCGCCGTGTCGGCGGGCATGCTGCACGCTCGCAGCGGCCTGTCGCAGTCGACGGCGTCGGGCCATCTGTCGCAGCTCGAGCGGGCTGGCTTGATCAAAACGCAAAAGGTGGGGCAGTGGGTGTTTTTCTCGCGTAATGAAGACGCGATCCGTGAATTGGCCGAATGGCTTTGTGTCGATATTGCGCGGATCAGCGAAAAGGCTTAGCAGGCCAACCGTTCCAGTTTCGCGCGACATCTCGTTTCCTCAATCGCCTCTCCAGATACACGAAACTCTGGCCATGTCGACACGATGACCAGAAACGAGCGGTGAATGTCCCAAGACCGTCGTAGCTAAAGCGGCGGTGCCTATCCACGCAACCTAAACTGTTCTTATCAGCGGTCAAGAGATCGTTGATCCTGGCAGGCACAGGGACCTGGTGGCAGGAGCCACGAGGTATTGCACAAGTTGACTTGAACGGATGACGCCAGATGCGTCCTCTTTTCGCGTTGGATTTTGTCTTCGTGTACCTGTGGAAGCGTTGGCTCGGCCGAGGCAGCAACAGGTGCTGTCTGGTCCGGATTGTTGGCAGATATCGGGTGTGAACCCGGCTGAGGACAGAATCACCATGATTACGCGGAACCGGAAAACCTCCTTCCTGTTTGGAGGCAATGCTCCTTACGTCGAGGAGCAATACGAAACATATCTTGCTGATCCGACCACGGTGTCAGAAGATTGGCGCAGCTATTTCGACGCGTTGCAGGACGTGCCGGCTGTCGATGGCTCGGATACCGACGACGTCGCGCATGCACCCGTCGTGTCCCGTTTCGTCGAGTTGGCGAAGCAGACGCGCACGGCAGGACGCTCGGAGAACGATGTACTGAGCTTTGCGCGCAAACAGGTCGCCGTACAGGCATTGATTTCAGCCTATCGTATGGTTGGAACGCGCAATGCACATCTGGACCCGCTGCGCTGGACGGCGCCGGTTCCAGTGCCTGAACTGAATTCGAGCTACTACGACCTGTCCCACGCGGACATGAACACGCAGTTCAGCATGTCGGGCGCTCACTTTTCGGAGCAGGTCGAAACGCTCGGCGACCTGATGCAGGCGCTAAAAGAAACGTACTGCGGAACCCTGGGCGCCGAGTTCATGTATCTGGCGGACCCGGAGCAGCGCAACTGGTGGTCCATGCGGCTCGAGTCTTCGCGTTCGAAGGCAACGCTGGATAACGGCGACAAGCTGCACATTCTCGAACGTCTGACCGCCGCCGAAGGACTGGAAAAATATCTGCATGCCCGCTATGTCGGGCAGAAGCGTTTCTCGCTCGAAGGCGGCGAATCGCTCATCGTCCTGCTGGACGAACTGGTGGCATACGGGGCCACGAAAGGTGTCAAGAGTTCGATTCTCGGCATGGCGCATCGCGGACGTCTGAACGTTCTCGTCAATATTGTCGGGAAGCCGCCCGCTGCATTGTTCGACGAATTCGAGGGAAAGACCGCGCATCTGCTTCCTGCAGGGGACGTCAAGTACCACAAGGGCTTTACCGGCTTGCTCCCGACGGCAACCGGCCCCGCGGAAGTGACGCTCGCGTTCAACCCGTCGCACCTCGAAGTCGTCAATCCGGTTGTGCAAGGCATCGCTCGTGCGCGCGCCGAAGTATTGGGTCTGGGCGCGAGTGCGGTGCTGCCCGTCGAGATCCACGGAGATGCCGCAGTTTCAGGCCAGGGAATCGTCATGGAGACGATGAACCTCGCTAATACGCGGGGCTATGGAACGGGTGGCACGATCCACGTGGTGGTGAATAACCAGGTTGGCTTCACGACTTCCGACCCGAGAGATGTGCGGTCGTCGTTCTATTGCACCGACATTGCGAAGATGATCGAGGCACCCGTGCTGCACGTAAACGGCGACGACCCTGAGGCGGTCATTGCCGCGACGCGTCTCGCAATCGACTTCCGTGCGACGTTCAACAAGAGCGTCGTTATCGAACTGGTTTGCTTCCGCCGTCATGGTCACCAGGAACAGGACACGCCCAACATCACGCAGCCGATGATGTATCGTTCGATCGCGGGTCATCCGGGCGTTCGTACGCTTTATGCAAGGAAACTGGTTGACCAGCAGATCCTGACGGCGGAAGACGTCGAGAAGTATGTCCACGACTACCGTGAGCGACTCGATACTGCACAGTCAGCCGAAGAAAAAAAGCCGGCCGCTCAAAAGAACGAAGAAGAGAACTGGCCACAACTGCTGGATGGAAACGTCAGCCGTATCTATTACGCGCCGCCACTGCTGGATCTCGTTCAAAAGCTCGCACTGAAGATCACCCGTATTCCGGATCAGTACTCGCTGCATCCGCTGGTTGGAAGAGTGGTGTCCGCGCGTCGGGACATGGCGGAAGGCAAGCGGCCGCTCGACTGGGGCATGGCCGAGCATATGGCGTTTGCGTCGCTCCTTTCTGCGGGTATCGACGTGCGTCTAAGCGGACAGGACAGTGAACGCGGTACCTTCAGCCATCGTCACGCGGTGCTTCACGATCAGAACCGTTCGAGCCGGGCCGAGGGCACGTATGTTCCGCTGCATCACGTATCGGACGATCAGGGGCGGTTCTCGGTCACCAATTCGGTTTTGTCGGAGGCTGCCGTTCTGGGCTTCGAGTATGGATATTCGGTGGTTCGGCAGAATTCGCTCGTGCTGTGGGAAGCGCAGTTCGGAGACTTCGCGAATGGGGCGCAGGTCGTGATCGATAACTTCCTGTCTGCCGGCGAGGCCAAGTGGGGACAACGCAGCGGCGTGACGATGTTGCTGCCGCATGGCCAGGAAGGCGAAGGTCCGGAACATGCGTCCGCGCGTCTCGAGCGCTATCTGCAGCTTTGTGCGCAGGACAATATGCGCGTCGTTCAACCTACGACGCCGGCGCAGATTTTCCACCTGCTGCGGATGCAGGCGGTGCTGCGCGATCGCGTTCCTCTCATTGTGATGACGCCGAAGTCGCTTCTGCGCCACCCCGAGGCTGTCAGCAGCCTGGAGGATCTCGCCAAAGGACGATTCAACGAGATCCTTGCGGAATCGCCGACGGAGGAAGCGGCGTCCAGAATCGACCGGGTCATCCTGTGTTCGGGCAAGGTCTATTACGAGCTTCTCGAACGTCGGCGTCAGTCCGGCAAGGACAACATTGCGCTGATTCGCGTCGAGCAGTTGTATCCGTTTCCCGCGAAGCAGATCGGTTCGGAACTGGAGCGCTATCCGAATCTGAAGAGCGTGGTGTGGTGTCAGGAAGAGTCGAAGAATCAGGGTTCGTGGAATTTCGTCATGGAACAGTTGCTGGAAATCGTGAAGGCACCTGCAACGCTGCGTTATATCGGACCTGAGGCAACTGCGTCGACCGCGCCGGGGTACAAGTCGATGCATCTCGCGCGTCAGGAGAAGTACCTGCACGCAGCAATTGACGAGTAAGCGGACGATTAAGGCGAGCCGGGAATGATCCACTCCGGTTCGCCTTATATGTCACGTGTGAGTGGAACCGTAGTCGGATCACTATATAGACGACACGCAAGCCGGCCGGCTGAATAAGGTTCTGCGGGACTATCCTTCGAATCCGCGTCCCGTTTCCGTGGTGTATATGCCTAACCGGACGAGACCGAGGCGGGTCGACATTTTTATCGAGTGGTTAATGAAGTTATATTCGACGCAGTTGGGCGAGTGAGCGTAAGGGTGTCGGCGGGTGTTGCTCGATGATTGCAACTCGCCCTGCAACAGATAGTGTGCGCAGCCCCGTAAAGGGTAGGCACACTATCTGGTCAAAGCGCGTCGCAGCTGACGCCGGAATTATTGCCCTGTGGCAACCCGTGCGCGTGTGCTGCGCCCGTTCGAAACCCACGCGACCGACAGCCCAGCTCCGAGCAGTGTCAGGCAGATCACGGGTACGAGCATCGGCGCACTGGCGTTACCCGCAAGCTTCCCGACATACGGCATCAGATTCTGCGCAAAGAAGCCGCCGAGATTCCCGATCGAATTGATCGCCGCAATGCTGGCGGCGGCGCGCGCGCCTGTAAAGAAGCGCGGCGGAAGCGACCAGAAACACGGGTAAAGCAGGGGGATACATGCGCCGCCAAGAACGAGCGCTGCGAACCGCAGCGGCAAGCCCGGCAGGACGAGACTCAGCGCAAAGCCGATCACGCCGACGCCGGCCACGATCGCCATCGCCTTGAGCACCACCTCTTCGCGCTTCAGTCTCGCCGGCAACCACAGCAGAAGCAGCGCGGCGAGCAACCACGGAATCATGTTCAGCAAGCCATTGAGCGAGTGCGAGACACCGCCGCTCTTGAGCAGCGTCGGCATCCAGTAGGTCACGCCATAGAGCGAGGTCGACATCAGCATGTAGCCGCACGCGAACATCAGCACGCGTTTGTCGATGAGCGCGCGCCATGGGTGTTCGGATACAGCCTCGGTCGGTGCTTCACGCCTGATGGCGGCGACGATCAGGCTTTTCTCGTCGCTCGACAAAAACCGGGCGCGCTCGACGGACTCCGGCAGGAAACGCAAGGCGACCAGTGCGACGACGATGGCGGGTGCGCCCGTTGCGACGAATACCCACTGCCAGCCTGCAAGGCCAAGACTGCCGTCGAACGACAGAAGCAGGCCGCCCGCAAGTGAGCCGAGCATGTTGGCGAGCGCGCTGCCAAGCGTGAAGAAGCCGAGCATGCGCGTGCGATGGCTCTGCGGGAACCACAGCGTCAGATAAAAGATGACGCCAGGATAGAAGCCGGCCTCCGCCACGCCCAGCGCAAAGCGAAAGACATAGAACAAGCCCATCGAATGCGTGAAGGCCATCGCGACCGTGATAACGCCCCACGTCGCCATGATGCGCGCGAGCCACAAACGCGCGCCGAAGCGATGAAGCGCGAGCGTGCTCGGCACTTCGAACAGAAGATAGCCGATGAAGAACAGTGACGCCCCCAATCCGTATGAGGCTTCGGACATGCCCAGGGCGCCGACCATCTGCAACTTGGCGAAGCCCACGTTTTGCCTGTCGATGAAGGCGATCAGGAACATGACAATCAACAGCGGCATCAATCGCCACGCAATCTTCTTCACGACGATCTGCTCGTCCGTCAGGGTTTGGGCCACAATCCGTCTCCAGTCAAAAATTCATATATATGTTTAGTTGAATTTCACGTGTCAACAATGGGTATAAACCCGCCGTGTCAAGAAAATATCATGAAGTCAGGGTAATTCCGGATCGGTTGAGACAGGCAAGTCATGCAAACATATATATGAATATGACGGAGGAAAGCATGCACGCCGATGACCGACTGCCCCGCTACCAGCGCCTGCGCGACGAGATGGTCGCACTGGTCGCTGCCCGCCACTGGCGGCCCGGCGAAGCCATTCCGACCGAACAGGCGCTCGCGAAAAGCTACGACGTCGCTGTCGGCACCGTTCGCAAAGCCGTCGATCTGCTGGTCGCGGAAGGCCTGCTGGAGCGGTTCCAGGGGCGCGGAACGTTCGTGCGCCGCGCGAGCTTCGACAGTTCTCTCTTCAGGTTCTTCAGATTCCAGACCCGGCAGGGCGAGCGGCGCATTCCGGAGAGTCGCATCCTGCGGCGCGAGGTCGTGGAGGCACCGTCGGCCGTCGCCGCGACCTTGCAGATTGCGAAGGGCGCCAAGGTCATTCAGATGTCGCGTCTCCGGTTGATCGACGACGTGCCGATGCTCGCGGAAGAAATCTGGCTTCCGTTCGACCGCTTTGCGGCGTTTGCACAACTCGAACTGACCGAGATCGGCGATCTGCTCTATCCCGTGTATGAGGCGCAGTGCAATCAGGTCATCGCGTCGGCAACCGAAACGCTGACCGTCGAGGCGATCGGTCCGCTTCACGCGCGGCTCCTGCGTATCCAGCCGGGTACGCCCGCCGTCGTGATCGAACGGCTCGCTTATGGATATGACCGGCAGCCGCTGGAATGGCGGCGCTCGCGCGGGCCCGCAAGCGAATTCATTTACCAGGCCGAGATCCGCTAGAGATCGAGAGGCCCGGCAATCCACAACGATTCGATCCCCACGATGGGATACGACGCAGGAGACGGCAATGTTCAAGTGGTTCAAGGAGGTGTCTGGCAACGAGCGCCGGACATTCTGGGCGTGCTTCGGCGGATGGGCACTCGACTCGCTCGATGTGCAGATGTTCAGCCTCGTGATTCCGGCCATCATCGCGGAATGGTCGATCAGCCGGACGCAAGCCGGGATGGTTAGCGGCGTGACGCTGGTGGCGTCGGCGCTGGGCGGCTGGGTGGCCGGCATGCTCTCGGACCGGTTCGGCCGCGTGAAGACGCTGCAATGGACCGTCGCGTTCTTCTCCCTGTTCACTTTTCTTTGCGCGTTCGCACAGAACTATCCGCAGTTCCTGATTCTTAAGACGCTCCAGGGCTTTGGCTTCGGCGGCGAATGGGCGGCGGGCGCGGTCCTGATGGCCGAAACGATTCGTGCCGAACATCGCGGCAAGGCGATGGGCACGGTGCAGAGCGCATGGGCCGTCGGCTGGGGCGCCGCCGTGCTGCTCTATGCGTTGATGTTCTCGTGGCTGCCTGGCGAGACGGCATGGCGCGCGATGTTCGGGATCGGCCTCTTTCCCGCGCTGCTGATTCTCTATGTTCGACGCGGCGTGCAGGAGCCCGTGCTGCCCGCGCGGGCGGCACGCGACGTTCGGGCACGCGACGAGGGTTCGACCTTCGGTGTGTTCTTCGGCATCTTCTCGCCGCAAGTGCTGCGCATGACGCTAATCGGCGCATTGCTCGGGGTCGGGGCGCATGGTGGGTATTACGCATTGATGACGTGGCTCCCCACTTTTCTGAAAACGGAGCGTCACTTGTCGGTGCTGGGTACGGGCGCTTACCTCGCTGTCGTGATCGTCGCGTTCTTTTGCGGATGCATCGTCAGCGCGCATTTGCTCGACCGGATCGGACGGCGCAGGACCATCCTCACGTTTGCGATCTGCTGCGTGCTCACGGTTGTCGCGTATCTGTTTCTGCCGCTCAGCAATCTCGCGATGCTGTTCTTCGGCTTTCCGTTGGGGTTCTTCGCAGCGGGTATTCCGGCCAGCATGGGCGCGCTTTTCAACGAGTTATATCCCAGTGGCATGCGGGGGACGGGTGTCGGCTTTTGCTATAACTTCGGCCGCGTGGTGTCAGCGGGTTTTCCGGTGCTCGTGGGCCACATGTCCACCAATATGTCGCTTGGAACGGCAATTGGCATTGACGCCGGCCTGGCGTACTCGATCGTGGTCCTGTCCGTGCTGATGCTGCCCGAGACGCGCGGCCGCGCGCTCGGCGAAGCGGCATTCGACGCCGGACATCCAGGCACACTGACGCAGGTACAACGGCATTGATGCGCGGATGTTCCGACGGCAGCCGGGCAAGTTTTGTCGGAGAGGCATGCCAATGATAGAAACAACGGGTTCGGACGCGCTCGAGCAACAGGCGGCGCAGCGTCTTTCCCATCTCGACCTGATCGATGCACATGCGCATGTGTTCGAGCGTGGCCTGCCGCTTGCCCGGCAGCGCCGCTATGCGCCCGACTACGATGCGCCGCTCGATGTCTATCTCGAACAACTCGATACGCACGACGTGTCGCGCGGCGTGCTGGTGCAGCCCAGCTTTCTCGGCACGGATTGCGACTATCTGCTGGCCGCTTTGCGACGCGCGCCTGACCGGCTCCGTGGCGTCGCCGTCGTCGAACCGGACTGCGGACTCGAAGCGCTAACGGCGATGGCGCGGGCTGGGGTCGTCGGCGTTCGATTGAACCTCGTCGGGCTTCCCGATCAGCCGGTCGAAACGAATCTGACACCGGAAACGCTCGCGCATGTCCGTCAGTTGGGATGGCATGTCGAAGTCCACGCCGAAGCGGCGCGTCTCGAGCGCATCGTGCGGCCGCTGCTGGACAAAGGCCTGAATGTCGTCGTCGATCATTTCGGCAGGCCGGACCCTGCACTCGGGGTCGATGACGAGGGCTTTCGTCGACTCCTCGATCTGGCGAGCACGCACCGGGTGTGGGTCAAGATATCAGCGGCCTATCGAAACTGGACGGTCGCTGAAGGTGAGCACTCAGCGCCTCGCTTTGCACATGATGCCGTTCGGCTTCTGACTGAGGCGTTCGGCGTGGATCGCCTGATGTGGGGGAGTGATTGGCCGCATACGCAGTTCGAGGCATCACAGGAATTTGGCCGCACGCTCGACGCCCTGCGCACACTCGTGCCCAATGAAGCGGAGCGAAGGGCTATCTCGTGCGGCACATCGGCCAGGTTCTACCGGTTCGATGAACCGACGATATAGCGACGCGCCAGCCCCGCCAACTGAACCGCTCAATCGACAGCCGCACAAGCTGACTTCGCCGCCACAGGCCGCGCAATGATCGCAACAGTCAGCAACGCCGCCGCCAGTTCACACATCGCCGCCACCCACCCGAGGCTTCCCACACTGGCATGAGCCAACGTGAGCGCACCCAGCGCGGCTCCAATCGAGAACCCGATATACATGAACGACGCATTGAGCGACAACACGATCGACGCGACCTTCACACCAGCAATATCGATCAGTCTCGCCTGCTGTGCCGGATAAAACGCCCAGTGCGCGACGCCCCACAGCGCGATCGCGGCGATCACCGGCACGAGTGCGGCACCCGGCGAGAGAAAGCGCGCGCTGATCGACAGGATGGCGAAGGCGAGACCCGAGAGCGCGATCGTCGGAACGATCACGGCCAGCGGTCCGAAGCGGTCATTTGCCGCGCCACCCGACACGACGCCAATCGCAGCGGCGATCCCCCACATGAACATCACCATGCCGACCTGTGCGCCAGCCAAACCTGTGACTTCGGCGAGAAATGGCGAGAGATAGGTATAGACCGTGTACGCGCCGGTCGCCCAGAGCGTGGTCGTGAGCAGCGTCGCCAGCACGACCGGTTTGCGCGCGATCGCGATGCGCTCGCGCAGCGTCGCGACGGGAATGCCGGCACCGATATCGCGCGGCAAGCCGATGAACAACCCCGCCACCGCGAATGCCGCCAGTCCCGCCACGCCCGCGAAAGTCATGCGCCATCCGAGCGCATGGCCAATCACGGCGCCAAGCGGAACGCCGAGCGCGATCGCAATCGTAATTCCGCCGTTCACCACCGCGATGGCACGGCCGCGCCTTTCGGGCGGCACGATGACGCTCGCCAGCGCGTTCGCGCCCGGCACATACAGACCGGCGGACAGCGCCAGCAAGACCCGGGCGCCCATCAACGCCCAGAACGAAGGCGCTGCAAAGGCGAGCAGGTTGGACAGCGCGAACGCGATCATGCTCGCGAGCAGCAACGTCCGCCGGTTCATCCCGCCGCTCAATGCCGTCAGAACAGGGGAACTGAGGCCGTAGGCGAGAGCAAATACGGTGACCAGTTGTCCCGCCGTTTCGATCGTCACGGACAGGTCGGTCGCGAGTCCGGGCAGAAGCGGCGAGATCATGAAGCCTTCCGTTCCGATCGCGAAAGCGCCGAGCGCCAGCCAGTACACGGGGGCGGGAAGGGACGAAGTTGCAGATGAGGGTTTCATGCGAGGCCTGGAATCGAGAGTCAAGCGTTGCTTGATTCTGGATCGGCCGACACCGGACATCAATGGACTGGCGTTCCGAACATATCGGACACGGGTGTCCGCAATCCCGAAAGCCATCGGGGCGCTAACTACACTGACCGACGAGACCCACTCGCGTTTGGTTCGTCACGCCGCATAAACACAAGCCAGCGCTGAAGTCAGTATGGTCCCCGCAGGCGGAGTCTGAACATCGCCGTCGATTGCAAACTGCTCGTGCGCGAGATCGAGCATCGCAGTCAGCGCCGGCGTGACGATCGTGTCCTTGTTGCGGATGAACACGGTCTTCACATGCGCGAACTGCGACGGAAGCGCGTGACAATGCACGGCATGCTTCACGCCATGACTTTCCACCACCGATCGCGGCAACAGCGTAATCCCCATGCCTGCCGCGACGCACGACATGATTCCGTCCAGCGTGCCCAGCTCCATCACCTGGCCCGGGATGATGCCCGCCTGATAGAACCAGTTTTCGAGCGTCGAGCGGTAAAAGCAGCCGGTCCTGAACGCGAGCACCGTTTGTCCCGACATCTGCTTCGCAAGCGCAGCCAGCGATTCGAACTCGACGCCGCTCACGAGCACCAGCTCTTCTTCGAAGACTTCTTCCTGATGAAGCGACGAACTCTGATGAAAGCCGCCGACGAACGCACCATCCAGCCGATGGCATTCGACTGCCTTGATCAACTCGTTCGTCGTACCCGTCATCAGCGACAGTTGAACCTGCGGAAACTGCACGTGATACTTCGCCAGCACTTTCGGCAAACGGATCGCGGCCGTCGTTTCCATTGACCCGAGGCGCAGCAGCCCACGCGGCGACGCATTGTCCAGTAGCGCGTTGCGGCTTTCATCCGTCAACTGAAGGATGCGCTGCGCGTAGCCCAGAAAAATCTGCCCCGCCGACGTGAGCACCACGCCGTTCTTCTGCCGGATGAACAACTGCTGGTTCAATTCCGATTCGAGTTCCTTGATGCGCATCGTCACGTTCGACTGAACGTTGTGGATCTTTTCAGCCGCTGCCGTAAAGCTGCCGCATTCGGCCACTGCGCAAAACATTCTCAGATGCCTCAGTTCCATCGTGCGCCTCGCCGGATCACCTCGGATGATGAAGATTCAGGCTAGCACACCCGGCCTGATGATTGACTTGCGCACGGGGACACAAACGCGCGCATCGTTGACGCGCTGGAAAAGCAGCGGATTTCAGACCGACAGGTTCACGCTGCGCCACGGAATGAGCGAAACGCGGCACAATGCCCTCGCAGAGGAAGAATGCAACCGGCCCGATTCTTCACTGCAGCGCGTCATGCGAGCCGGGCCGAGACGGAAGCGCGCAGGAAACGTCATGATCTGGTTGGCCGACGCAGTGCTCGTCTTGCATGCGCTGATCGTCCTGTTCATCGTCGGCGGATTGATTGCGATCTGGGCGGGCGCAGCGTTGAAGCACGTCTGGGTGCGCAATCGCGCTTTTCGCCTGTTGCATCTCGCGGCGATCGGCGTGGTCGCGATGCTCGCAGCGCTCGACGTGCCGTGCCCGCTCACCGTGCTCGAAGATCGGCTGCGCACGGGAGGCACCGTCGAGCAAGGTTTCGTTCAACGTTGGGTGAGCCACTGGCTCTACTACGATTTTCCGGCCTGGACGTTCGTCGTTGCGTATGTGGCGTTTCTGCTGATCGTGGCGATTACATGGCGATGCATTCCGCCGCGCCGTTGAGAGCAGGAACCGCGCACGCGCTCATTCCCGCTGCACTGCATCCGCCATGGATGGCCGTAACTGAATCATCACCGACACACACCCGAGCCCGAGTCCGACCGCACACACGCCGGGCCATTGCCATACGCTCCACGCCCAGATGCCCAACGACGACCCGAGCGCGCCGCCCGCAAAGCGGATCGTCATGTAGAGCGTGTTGATGCGGCTCATCGCGTCGCTCTTGATGCTCATATTGCGCGCCATGTTCGCGACATGTCCGCTCTGCAATCCGAGGTCGAGAACGATCACGCCGGCGACGAGGCCCGCAACGGTATTGCCCGTCGCCGCGAGAATCGCGAAGGCCACGACGAAGATGGCGCCGCTAGCGAGCACGACGTGACGCGGGTTGCGTGTGTCGATCAGCTTGCCTGCCCCCGTCGATGCCGATGCGCCGACCACGCCGACCAGACCGAACAGGCCCGCGACCTCGCTGCCGTAATGCGGGTCCATCGCGCGCAAATGAAACGCGAGCGTGGCCCAGAACGCGCTGAATGCGGCGAACTGCAGCGCGGCAATCGCCGACGTCTGGCGAATCAGCGGCTCTTCGCGAACCAGCGTCCATAGCGAACCCATCAGCCGCCGATACGAGCCCGAGTACGTGGGCTGCGCATTCGGCAGCATGCGCGACAGCACGGCGGCCGTGACGAGCATCGCTGCCGCCGCGACCCAATAGACGGCGCGCCAACCGAAATGCTGCGCGATCGATCCGGAAATCGTGCGCGACACGAGGATGCCGCACAGCAAACCGAACATCACGATGCCGACCGCCTGGCCGCGTTGCTGTGGTCCGGCGAGTTGCGCCGCGAACGGCGTGAGCAACTGCGGCGCGACGCTGACGAGGCCCGTCAGGAAACTGGCCGCGACGAGCCAGTTCAATGTCGGCGACAGCGCGATCGCGGCGAGCGCGACGCTGGCGATGCACAACAGCGTGCGCAGCATCGAACGGCGTTCGAGCTTGTCGCCGAGCGGCACGAACAGCAGCAGCCCGAGCGCATAACCCGTTTGCGCGGCGACGGATACAGTTCCCGCCTGTCCCTCGCTGGTGTGGAACGCCAGCGCGAAGTCGGCCAGTAAAGGCTGGTTGTAATAGTTGTTCGCGACCACGACGCCGGCTGCGCCCGCCATGAGCCAGAAGATCGAACGTTTCATTGGTGTGTGTTCCCGTGGCTTCGCTGCAAGTCGATAGACGACTTTATCGTCCCGTTCACAACGAATGTAGACTATTCCGGAAATTGCCGGTATCCATTCAAAACGGCAAGCAGCCTTGCCAAATCCGGAAGAGTCGAATTATGGACCGCTTTGAAGCCATGAGCGTCTACGTGCGGGTCGTGGACGCGGGAAGTCTGTCGGCCGCCGCGCGCGCGATTCCGATGTCGTTGACGTCAGTCAGCAGGCACATCTCGGCGCTCGAGGCGCAGTTCGGCGCGCAATTGCTTCGGCGCACCACGCGCAATCTCGCGATGACGGACGAAGGGCGCATTCTCTACGACCGCGCGAAAGCGATTCTCGGCGAAGTCGACGAGCTGGGCAGCGCGTTGTCGGCGGGACGCGGGAAGTTGTCTGGACGGCTGCGGATCGCGGCGCCGAACCTGCTTGGCCGGCTCGTGGTCGCGCCGCTACTGCCGCGTTTTCTCGCGATGCATCCCGAGGTCGCCGTCGATCTGATGCTCGTCGACCGCGCCGTCAATCTGGTGGAAGAGGGGCTGCATGTCGCCGTGCGCGTCGGCCGGCTGCCGGATTCGAGCCTCGTTGCGCGCAAGCTCGATGACATCCAGATGGTGGTGTGCGCGGCGCCCTCGTATCTCGCGCAACGCGGCACGCCCCGCAAGCTCGACGATTTGCGCAAGCACGATTGCCTCGTTTTCTCGGATGCGCCGGGACCGGTCGAGTGGCGCTTCCAGTCGGGCGCGACGCGCACGCGCATCGGCGTGACGGGCCGTCTGTGGATGAACAGTCTCGATGCGCTGGTGTCGGCGGCGATCGAGGGCGCGGGCATCGTGCGCGCGCCCGCGTGGCAGGTGGCGGCGCATATCGGGCGAGGCCGCCTGCAGCCCGTGCTCGACAAGTTTGCGCCGCCTGCCACGCCCGTGCACGTGGTGTTCGAGCGCGCGAAGCTGTCGTCGCCGAAGATCAGGACGTTCGTCGACTATCTCGTCGATCAATGGGGCCGAGCGTGAATTGAGCCGGCGCGTGCCGGCCGCGTTCAGACGGTCATGGCGAGTTCCGCACGCGCGGAGCGCAGCGTCTCGTGCGCGTGCGCAAGTTGCGCGACGAGCGCCGCGGATGCTGCCGTGATGGGCATGCGTACCTCATCGGAGATACGTCCTTCGATCGACAGCATGGCCTTGATCGCCGATGGATTCGGCGCGGAGAACAGCAGCTTGAGAACGGGCTTGAGTCGATCGAAGATCCGGCGTGCTGTCTCTGCGTCGCCCGCTTGCATGAGCGACTGAATTTCGATCAGCAGATCCGCGCAGACATGCGCGCTCGCGAGAATGCCGCCGTGCCCGCCCGACGCGAGGCAATCGACGAAGGCCTCGTCGGTGCCGCACAGCACATTGATGGGTAGCTTGCCGAGCGCGTCGAACGTCTGCGCCACGCAAGCCTTGATCGCGACGATGTTCTCGTGTTCCGCGAGCCGCGCAACGGTAGCGGGTTCGATCGATACGCCTGTCCGATGCGGCACGTCATAGAGCACGATGGGACGCTCGGTTTCGCGGGCGATCTGTTCGAAATGCCACGCGATGCCCGCCTGATCGGGGCAGACATAGGCGGGCGGCGAGACGAGAAAGCCTGCCACGTCCCATCGCTCGAAGCGCCTGATCTCGCGCACGAACTCGCGCGTGTCGAAACCGCCGATGCCGACGAGCACGGGCAAGCGGCCATCGACGACATCGCTGATCGCCTGCAACACCGTCACGCGTTCGATGTCGGAGAGCAGCGCGGCCTCGCCCGTGGTGCCGAGCGCGACGATGCCGGCGATACCGGTGCGCGCGTAATGATCGGTCAGCGTTTGCAGCGCTTCGATATCGACTTCACCGGAACGAAATGGCGTGACGAGCGGAATCCAGATTCCCGAGTACATGTTCGCTCCTTCACCTGACGATGCGCGTGATAGTGCCGATGGTCGCTTCGGACATCGTCGCGATCAGCGTGTGAAGCGTGAAATCGAGATCTTCGGGGGCGATGTTGAAATGCACGCACACCGTGTTGCGCAGCATATGCGTGTGCGAAATGTAGACGCCGAGCGGCGAGTGGAAGAGCGTCGCGAGGTGATTGCGAAACGCGTCCGGCGAGATGCCGGTGAGAAAGATTTCGAGTTGAACGCGCTGTGCGCGCAGAGGCACGACGTTGGAGCGGAGTTGCGTCGAAGGAATATCCGGGACGAAGTCTTGCGGCGCGCGAAGTTGTGCGGAGCCCATGTTGTTGATTGCCACGACGGGCAGTTGTCGAGATGAACCTAGCGTACTGCGATTCGCGTAAACGTCGTGTAAAAAGCGTGCGCGTTTGCGCAAACGGGAGAGATCGACATAGCGCGTTTATTGCGCGGGCCGTTGTCTTTACACTGAATTTAGAAGGGGCTCGTTACGATCTTCGGGATTGGCGTCGCAGCGCCGCTGCGTGACGTCATGTCCTGGAGTTAACCATGTTCGAAATCGGAAAAGAATATTCTCGTGAAGACATTCATCAGGTAACGGGTGGCAGCAAGCACGCGTTTTTGCCCGTCAAGGGCGGTAAGGTTGTTGCCGCGCGATTGCGGCCCGATCTTAATCCGCATGCGCCTGAGGTGATTCTATGCGACGGTAGCGCTTCTTCGCGCGCGGCGGGGCGCACTCTGGCGCGGCAGGTTGAGCCTGTTCCTGTTTTTGTGCGGACGGCGGCGGATCGGTTTCGATATGTGGGGGAGTATGTCGTTGCGGAGTCGATGACGGCGGCGGCTGATTATGCCGAGTATGTTAAGGGGAGTAGTTTTACGCTTGCGCAGGTTTCGAGGGTTATCAGAATGAAGAGACGATGAAGGTTTTTTTGCCGTCCGGCGGGTAGGGTTTTTTGTGCTTTGCGCTGGCATCCGCGTTTTGTTATTGGTTCGCAAGCGTTGCCCCTGTGCGGGGCGGCACCTACTTTTCTTTGCCGCCGCAAAGAAAAGTAGGCAAAAGAAAGCGGCTCACACCGCCAGTTCTAGTATTTGCCTGAGGGCCCCCAAAGGGTCTTACACTTCACACGGCAACCACGTGACCCACGTTCGTTGCCAGCGCACTTGCGATGCGCCTCACCCGCTTCACCCTCCCGTGTTACAGCATGCCGTGCCACTCAGTCCACCGCCGCCCAGGTGGCAAACTGTGTGTCGGCTCGAGTGCTCCACACGCCTTACTTCGGACCGGTAGCGAATGCGCTCCACCTGTAAGAGCGCCAACTTTTACGGCGCGACCACCTACACACAGTTTGCCACCTGGGCGGCACATGCCATTCGCTGCCGCTGGCCGTCGTATGGGTGCGTGAAGTAGGTGATGCGAGTATTCGAAGCGCTGGCAACGGACAACGAACAACGCGTTACCGCGTGACATATGGGGACGTTGAGGGCCCGTGGATAGGAACACGTGCTGGCGGTGTGAGCCGCTTTCTTTTGTCTACTTTTCTTTGCGGCGGCAAAGAAAAGTAGGTGCCGCCCCGCACAGGGGCAACGCTAGCAAACCAGAAGCAAAACGCGGATGCCAGCGCATAGACAGAACAAACCCAACCCAACCCCAACCCCAACCCCAACAAAAACCCCTACCGATTAACCATCTCCTTCGAATAAGAAAGCGCCAACACACCCCCAACAATCATACAGACGGCAAAACCATAAAGCCCAGCGCTTTGCGAATGAAAAGTATCCCTCAACCAGCCAATAAAATAGGTACTACCAAACCCGCCAAGATTGGCAATAGAACACGCAAACGCGATCCCCCCCGCCGCCGCCGACCCTTTCAAAAAAGTCGAAGGCAACGACCACACCACAGGCATCGCGGCCGCCGCGCCCGCATTCACGAGCGAGAACAGAAGCACAGTCGTCAGCGTGCCATGCGACCCACCCGCAGCAACGGCCAGCGCGACAGCGGCCACCGCAAAAGGCACCACGATATGCCAGCGCCGCTCCCGCATCCGATCCGAACTCGCACCACACCACAACGTGCCGATCACAGCCACAGCATTAGGCACAGCCATCAACCAGCCAATCGTGTACGCGTCCTTGACGCCCGTATCCCGCAAGATCGACGGCAACCAGAAACTCACCGCATAAAGCCCGAGCAACACACACAGATCGATCAGCCCAAGCGCCCACACCTTCGGATCGACGAATGCCGCGCCAAGCGCGTGGCTCTTGTTACCGGCCGGATCGGCATCGAGATTCGCCCGCAACACGCGCTTCTCATTCGCGTCGAGCCAGTTCGCCGATTCGATGTTGTTCGGCAGCCAGCGCAGGATCGCAACGCCGAGCACCACGGAAGGCAGCGCCTCGATCAGGAACAGCCATTGCCAGCCGCCAAGTCCATGCGCACCGTCGAAGAAGCGCATGATCCAGCCGGAAATCGGACTGCCGATCATGCTCGACAGCGGCAGGCCGACCATGAACAGCGCCACGATACGCGCCCGCCGCGCGTCGGGATACCACTGCGTCAGATAAAGCAGCACGCCCGGAAGAAAGCCCGCTTCCGCGACACCGAGCAGAAAGCGCACGGTGTAGAACTGCACCGGCGTCTTCACGAACATCGTCGCGCCCGACAGGATGCCCCACGTAATCATGATGCGCGCGATCCACAGCTTCGCACCCACGCGTTGCAGGATCAGGTTGCTCGGCACTTCGAACAGGATGTAGCCCGCAAAGAACAGGCCCGCCCCAAGACCGTAAATCGTGTCGCTGAACTTCAGCGCATCGAGCATCTGCAGTTTCGCAAGCCCGATGTTGATGCGGTCGAGATAGGCCGCGAAATAGCACAGACAGAAGATGGTGATCAGGCGGAACGTGACCTTGCGGTATAGCTCGCCGTGTTGCGTGGCGGCGGGAGAAAGAGCGGCGCTGCCGGATTGCACGGTGGACATGAGGACTCCCTGTTGGGATGGGTCGAATTGAAGTTTGCCGCCCGATGCGTGCACACATCGAACGCTCACAAGCATCTGTATAGCATGTCAAAATATAAGCGTATACGCTCGAAATTACCCTGGTGTCCGGAAGCTTTCCGGATTTTCAACGGGGCATCGAAAAAGCACGGACTGTTCATGCATGACAAGGCGTTTGGAAAAACAAAAGGCGTATGAGGAATGCCGCTGGATGGTGCTTCTTTCGCACATGATTTGTGCGTATGCGCTCGAATATAAAGTGTCATCACTGGAATCGGAAAACGCCTCGATCACGCGCGGACGCTGCCCTGACAACGCGCGCCACCGTCAGCAGAGCCATGCCGTCAGGCGCACAAAGGAAATGAAGACCTGACAGATGATCTTTTCGATCGCGGGGCCGCATCGAACGCCTTTCGTCTGACGGCGAATGATCTGGCGCAAACACAAACCGGACTCGCATATCGCATGCCAAGGTTGAGGGTGTACACTGCATCGTTTCCAGCTATCGGGCCCGTCGCAGGCCGTACGTTCATGCCGTCTCACAAGGACTCTTACGACTTTCACGATCAGGTGGGCCATCTGCTGCGTCGTGCCTATCAGCGTCATGTGTCGATCTTCCAGGAAGCCATTCCTGATTCCGATCTCACTGCCGCGCAATTCGTCACGCTTTGCGCGGTGAAGGAAAAGCAGGGCTGTTCGCTCAACGACATCGTCAAGGCGACCGCAATCGATCAGGCCACCATTCGCGGCGTAGTCGAGCGCCTGAAAGCGCGCGCGCTGATCGAAGTCCTGCCCGACCCGAACGATGGCCGCAAGCTGCTGGTGCGCGCAACAGCACCCGGCCTCGCGCTGATCGAGCGCACGGTGCCGTTCGCGAAGCAGGTGACCGAGCGCACCTATGGCACGCTCAACGCGGGCGAACGCGTGGCGTTGCTGTTCCTGCTGCGCAAGATGATGGAGTCGGACGGCGAGTGAATGCCGTGGCGCGTGCGTCAGATCTGCGGCGCGCGCTGTGTGTCGAGCAATACGCCCGCTTCGCGCAGCCCTGCGCGGATCGTGTCGGGCGTAAAGGGCGGCGCGCAGAAACGCACGCCCGTCGCGTCGTAAATCGCGTTCGCGAGCGCAGCCGGTCCCGGCACGGAAGCCGATTCCCCCGCGCCCAGCGGCGGCTCGCCCTGGCGCGGCATCAGCACGACATCGACTGCAGGTAATTCCGGAAAAGTCAGAATCGGATAACTGCCCCATTCGCGGCTGGCGACCTTGCCCTGCGCGAAACGCACGCGCTCTTTCAGCGAGCGGCTCAGTACCTGCACCACGTTGCCATGAATCTGATGGCGCACGCCGTCGGGGTTGATCATCGTGCCCGTGTCCTGGCCGATGGTGATGCGCTCGACGCGGATTTCGCCCGTCACGCGGTCGACGACAAGTTCGGCCACCCACGCGGCCCACGCGGCTCCGAAGCCCGGAAAACGGCTGTGCACATAGCGGGCATATGCGATGCCTCTCCCGCGCACGAAGCGTTCGCCGCCTTGCACAGGCGTATTGCGCGGCGTGCGTGCTTTCCAGCCCGCGCGTTTCGCGACCGCTTCGAGCAGTTCGGCGGCGCGCGGATCGTCGAGATGGCGCAAGCGGAATTCGAGCTGATCGATACCTGTCAGCGCGGCAAGTTCGTCGGCGAAGGAGTCGTGCGCGAACGAGTTCGGCAGTGCCGACACGCCGCGTAGCCAGGCCGATCGCACGATGGGCGCAAGATCCTCGCAGACGAAGCGGCGATTCGCGCTCACATACGGCGAAACGGCCGTCCGGTCGCCCATTTCGAAGATGCGCGGCTCGCTGGCGACGACGCGTGTCAGCAGCGACGCGAGCATCGGCGCATCGTTCGACGGATAACGCGTGACGAAATCGTAGCCCGTCATGCGGCCATCGTGCGTCACGCTGCCCGTGACGTTCACCACTTGCCCCGTACCCTTCGGTTCCCACGCATGTTCGTCGGCGCGCGACAGCTGCACCCGCACCGGCCGACCGACCGCGCGCGAGAGCAGCAGCGCGTCGCCGCATACGTCGTCGGCGCAATTGCGGCCGTAGCAGCCCGCAGCTTCCATCCGCACGATATCGATGTCGGCTTCGTCGCGGCCCATGAGCGTCGCGAGGTCGTAGCGCAGCGAGACGGGATTCTGCGTGCCGGACCAGACGGTGATGCGGCCCGAACCCGGCTTGCGATAATCGGCGAGCGCGCACGACGGCCCGATCGAGCCATGCATCTGATAGGGCCACACATAGGTGCGCGAAACGGTCAGCGTATCGGGCGCGCGTCGCGCGGCTTCGACGTCGCCTTCTTCGAGCAGCGGGCGGCGCGTGGCGGGCGCAGCGGCAATTGCGGCAGCGGGATCGTCGAGCGAGGGCAGGTCGGGCAGAGGCTTCCATGTCACGCGCAGTTCGCGTGCGGCGCGTATCGCCTGTTCCTCGCGCTCGCAAACCACGCCGATGAAGTCGCCCAGCACGACGACGGCACGCAAGCCCGGCACGTGCGCAACCGATTCGCGGTCCACGCTGTCGAGCAGTCCGCCGACGAACGCGCCGCTATCGAGACCCGCATACGGCGGCCGCACGACGCGCCCATGCAGCATGCCCGGCACGCGCATATCGTGCACGAACGTGAGCATGCCCGTCGCCTTGGCGGGGATGTCCACACGCGGCGCAGACTTGCCGATCACGCGATACGCCGACGGATCTTTCACGCGTGCCTTCAGGTCGAGTTCGAGCGCAATGCGCTTGCCCGCGACGAGTTCGGCGAAGCTCACCCGATGCGCGTCGGGCGTGGCGGCGAGAAAGACTTCGGCGTTGTCGGCGGCGAGCGCGTCGACCTGCACACCGAAGTGCTCCGCCGCGAGTTGCAGCAATGCGTGACGTGCCTGCGCGGCGGCACAACGCAGCGGCGTCGCCGAAATCTGGATCGACGCGCTCGCGATGGTCGGCCCCTGGTTCGGCGTGACGGCCGTGTGTCCGAGCTGCATCGCGACGCGCGCGGCGGGCACGTCCAGTTCTTCAGCGACGATCTGCGCAAGCGACGTGCGGATACCCGTGCCGAGATCGACGTGTCCGTTGAAGGCGAGAACGCGGCCGTCGTCGAGTATCGCGACGAACACTTCCGCCGCCTCGGGCACGAACGACGACAGGCTGCCTGGTTGACCTGGCGCGGGCTTGACGGGCTGTGCGGGTTGGCGCGCGACGGTAAGGCAGCCTTCGCGGGCAAGCAATTCGGAGCGGTTCACGGCAGAGAGTTCCAGTGAGGACGGTGCGTTCCGTCCCGATCGCGTTCACGCTGAGCAAACAAACTAAGCGGCCAAATTCGCTACGTCAAATTGCGCGCGGGCTCAGCGGCGCGCCGCTTCGATTTCGGCGATGGCTTGCGCGAGCGGCATCACGGCCGCGTACTTCTGCTGCATGTCGAACAGGTTCGCGTTGTGCGGCTCGATCGCGCGGTCGCCGACGCAATCGGACAGCACCAGCGGCCGGAACCCATACGACATCGCATCGACCACGCTGGCGCGCACGCAGCCGCTCGTGACGGCGCCCGCCACCAGCAGCGTCTGCACCGCGCGCTGCGTGAGCCACGGCGCGAGTTGCGTGCCGAAGAACGCAGACGGTACGGTCTTGCGCACCACGAGTTCGCCTTGCACGGGCGTCAGTTCGGGCACGATCGCGCTGTTGGGATGATCCTCAGTGAGCGTGGCCATGCCGGGCACTTTCAGCGAGAACACGTTGTCGTCGCTGCCGTCGTCCGCGTAGACGATGCGGCTGTGCGCGACGGGCCAGCCATGGCGGCGCGCGAGCGCGAGCGCCGCCTGCGTGCGCGCGATGGCGGGCTGGATGTTGCCGCCGCCAAACGTATTGGGGTCCGCAAAGCCGACCACGAAGTCGATGATCAGAAGACCGATGTTGCCATGCACGGGCAACGGCGTACCGAAGCCCTGCTGCCGGTAGACATTGGCTTCGGCGTGTTGCGAGAGATCAGTCATGGTGGGTGTCCGGTGTCGAGGTTGCGTTCAGGCTTTCATGCGATCACGCGGCCGTCGCGCACGACGACTTCATCGTCGAGCTTCACGGTGCAGCCGCGCAGCGGAATGTCGATATGACACGTCGTGGTGCGGCTGCCGCCGCCTTCGTTGTTCGGTCCGAGCGAAAACAGGAAGTTGCCTTCGAACGCGCGCGCGTCCATGCCGATGGTCGCCTCGCGGTCGTAGAGGCCGAGCGTCGACCAGCGCGCGCGCGGCTGCAGGCCCCAGCCGATGTGCGAGATCGCGTAGCCTTCCGGGTCGTCGAAGGTTTCCATGTAGTCGCGCAGCAAGGCCGCATCGACGCCGCCTTCGATCTTCGTCGCGTAGCCGCCTTCCACCGTCAGCACGATGGGCTCGTTCACGTAGCGCTTTTGCGGCAGCAGGATATCGCCGCGATCGATCACGATCGTGCCGTGCGCGGTGCGATCGTTCGGGAAGGTGAGCGCGAAACCGCTCGGCCAGTGGTCCCAGCGGCCCGGTTCGTCGACGAAGCCGTATTCGGCGATCGGGCCGAACTCGCCCATCGGACACACCAGCGCCGTGCCCGCCGGCGACGACACGCGCATCTCGCGCGCCGCGCCGATCTTCTTCGTCGCGGCGAGTACGCGCTCGCGGTCCGCGACGGTCGGCACGAGGCGAACCAGCACTTCAGGCGGCTCGACTGCGAGCAGGATTTTCGTGCCCGACTTCAGGATGTCGTGCTGCTCGGGCGAGAACAGCAGCGTCATCAGGTCCAGCACCAGATCGCTTTCCTTGAGCGCCGCGATGGCCGCGCGGTTGCCCGTCAGCGGCGTCGTGCCGAGATACGCGAGCGAGTCGCGGCTGAAGGCTTTGTCGCCATTCACGGGCGGCAGATCGAGCCGGTTGACGATCGCACCCATCGACTGCGTGGCGATCAGCGCGCACGCGAGCGTCTGTGGATGCGTGGCCGCGCTCGTCAGGATCGTGACCGTCTGGCCGGCTTCGAGACGCGAGAGCGTGAGCACTTCTTTCCACGCTTCGATCAGTTGGTAGTCGCTGATGGACATCGTGTGTTCTCCAATGGATGCGTCAGAGCGCGGCTGCCGTGAGGGACTGTTGCTCGAGCGGCGCGCCGAGGAACGTGCCGAACGCAGCGTAGAAACCGGCTGCGTTGTCCCACGGGATCATGTGGCCGGCGTCGGGCACGCGCACGTGCTGCATCGCAGGCGTTGCCTGCTGCAGTTCCGCGACATCTTCGTCGCGTACCACGTCGCCGCGTTCGGCCGTGATGAGCAGCGACGGCACGTTGAGTTGCGCGGCGTCGGCGTGGAAGTCGTCGGTGTGAAAACCTTCATACGATGCGAGCACGGCGCGCTCGTCGCACGTATGCAGCCATTCGGCGCGCAGGCGCAGTTCTTCGTCGGTCCACGTCGGGCAGAATGCGCGCATGCCTTCGGCGTCCGTGCCTTTGCGCGCGAGCGCCATCGAATCGACGTACCAGGGCAGCTTGCCCGGATAGTCGCGGCGTCCCGGGCCTGATACGGGCGGATCGACGAGCACCACGGAATCGAGTCCGCGCGGCGAACGCAGTGCAGCGCGCGCGGCGATGCGCGCGCCCATCGAATGTCCGACCAGCGCGAAACGCTCGAGGCCGAGTGCGGCAGCCAGCGCGACGACATCGTCGGCTTGCGCATCGAGACTGTAGTCGAGCGCTGGCGATGCTTCTGACAAACCGCGCCCGCGCACGTCGATCACATATGTGTCGAAACTCGCGCCGAACACTTCACCAACGAAACCCCACGTCACGGCAGGACTCGTAATGCCGGGAATCACGATGACAGCAGCGCGCGCGCCGCGCTCGCCGCTCGTGCCGCCGTAGCGCAGATAGTGCTGACGGATGCCGTTGGCCGCGATGTTCGCGCCGTAAAGAAAAGTGCTGGACATATGACGCTCCGATGATTGGCGTTGACGGGGACTCAATAAGCGCCCGAAAGCAGCGCTCCCGCGCCCGGGACGATCGGTTCGAGATCCAGTTCGCGCAGCATCGCGTAAGTCGTCGCGATTGCGGCCGTGATCACCGGCTTGCCCGTCATGGCCTCGACCTTCGCGACGGCGGGCAGCGACGGCATCTGCACGCAGGCGGACAGCACGATGGCGTCGGCGTCCGCGTAGTTCAGCGTCTTGACGATCTCGGGCAGGCGCGCGGGATCGTGACGGCCGACTTCGAGGTTGTCGGGAATTTCGAGCGCGCGATAGTCGAGCACTTCGTAACCTTCATTGCGGATGTAATCGACCACCAGTTCCGTGAGCGGCTTCATGTACGGCGCGACCACGACGATGCGCTTCGCGCCGATCACCTTGAGCGCATCGACCAGCGCACCCGCGCTGGTCAGCACGGGCGCGGCCGCGCCGTTCTCCGCGGTGTGCTTCGTCAGGCGCGCCTGCGACACGCGGTGATAGCCGCGTCCCATCGCCATGATCGCGACGAGGCACGCATAACCGAGCACGTCGACGCGCGCATCGGAAAGCTCGATCGCACAGCGGTCCGATTCGGCGTCCATCGCGGCAAGCTCTTCCTTCACGACCTTCTTCATGCGCATGCGGCTCGAATGGAACGTGAAGCGCTCCGGGCGGATCGCTTCGCGCAGGCGCAGCATCGCCGGAATTTCCGTTTCCATCGTGGTGTTCGAGCTCGGCACGATCTGGCCGATCCGATAAGTCTTGCTCATGACGCTCACTCCATTGCAGTTGGGCGGCGACGCGGCCCGCCGTTGCGGACGTCGTCGGAGATTTGAGCAAAGTCTAGCGTGTACATTTTAAATACACAACGGGGAGAAATAAATTCGTCCGACCGTCTGCGTCATATATAGGCGAAATGGTGCGGAGCGACGTAGGGGGTTAACCGGAAAACATTGTGCTTGCCGATTTATTTTCTAATGTGTACGCTACATTCCAATCCGATCACATTCGACTCAACCCGGCCCGCCGGCGCACAGCACAGCCATTCGCATCGCGGCGCGGGCGCACCACCTGGAGAACCCATGAGCAAACCCCGTATCGCCATCATCGGCGCCGGCCTCGGCGGCGTGGCTGCCGCCGCCCTGTTGCAGCGCGCCGGCCACGACGTGCGTCTCTACGAGCAGGCGCCCGCGTTCTCGCGCCTTGGCGCGGGCATTCACCTCGGCCCGAACGTGATGAAGATCATGCGGCGCATCGGTTGCGAAGACGCGCTCAATGTCATGGGTTCGCATCCCGATTACTGGTACAGCCGCGACTGGAAAACGGCCGAGGCGATTGCGCAGATTCCGCTGGGCGATTACGCGTTGAAGACCTACGGCGCGAGCTATCTGACCGTGCATCGCGGCGACTTTCATGCGCTGATGACGCAAGCCGTCACGCCGGGCACGATCACGTTCGGCAAGTTCCTGCAATCGGTCGAAGACACGGGCAGTGACGTGCGCCTCACGTTCGCGGACGGCAGCGTCGAGGTGGCGGACCTCGTGATCGGCGCAGACGGCGTGAACTCGAAGATCCGCGAGCATCTGCTCGGCGCGGAGCCGCCGCGTTATACGGGCTATGTCGCGCATCGCGCGGTGTTTCCCGCGTCGTTGCTCGGCAACCGTGCGTACGACATGTGCGTGAAGTGGTGGTCGGAAGACCGTCACATGATGGTCTACTACGTGACCGAGATGCGCGACGAGTACTACTACGTGACGGGCGTGCCGCAAGCCGAATGGCCTGCGGGCGTGTCGATGATGGACAGCAGCCGCGACGAAATGCGCGAGGCGTTCGAAGGTTTCCATCCGGATGTGCAGAACCTGATCGACGTGTCGCCGTCCATCACCAAGTGGCCGCTGCTCGAACGCGATCCGCTGCCGCTGTGGAGCCGTGGCCGTCTCGTGCTGCTCGGCGATGCCTGCCACCCGATGAAGCCGCACATGGCGCAAGGCGCGGCAATGGCGATCGAAGACGCGGCGATGCTGTCACGCTGTCTCGACGAAACGGGCGCGACCGACTACGCAGGCGCGTTCGCGCTGTATGAGGCCAATCGCGCGGCGCGGGCGTCGAAGGTGCAGCTGGTGTCGCACAACAACACGTGGTTGCGCACCAACGAAGACCCGGCATGGGTGTTCGCGTACGACGTCTTCAACGTGCCGCTCGTGTCGCCGCAAGTGGCGGGCGCGAAAGAAGCCGCGACCGCGTAACGCTGCAGGCGGGCGGAATTTCGGCGGGTTATAAGGTGCTGTGCGGCGTGTCGTCTGCGCGTTAGCGTGCAGCGCGCGCCGCACAGGGCTGCGGACGGCTGCAAGGCGAGCTGCAACAGCGACGTCGCGCAGCCCTGGCACATCCTTAACGAGTCAGTCCATGTTGCAATCCGCTTCCCACGCGCGGCCGCTCACACTGAAGGTGAACGGCGAGACACGCACCATCGAAGGCGCGACGCCCGATACGCCGCTCCTCTACATCCTGCGCAACGACTGCGAGCTGAACGGTCCGAAGTACGGCTGCGGTCTTGGCCAGTGCGGCGCGTGTACCGTGCTCGTCGATGGTCAGCCCGCGCGTTCGTGTGTCGTGCCCGTCGCGGCGGCGCACGCGCGCGAAGTGACGACACTCGAAGGACTCGGCACGCCCGACGCGCTGCACCCTGTGCAACGCGCGTTCATCGACGAACAGGCGGCGCAATGCGGATACTGTCTGAACGGCATGATCATGAGCGCGACCGCGCTGCTTGCACGCAACCCGTCGCCTGACGACGACGCGATTCGCGACGCGCTGCGCTTCAATCTGTGCCGTTGTGGCACGCACCTCGAGATCGTGCGGGCCGTGAAGCGCGCGGCGCTGTATCTGCAGCAGCAACATGGGGACTGAGGCCGCGATGAGCGAGGACGATCCGCAGGCGTTGCGGCTGAAGGAAGATCGTGTGCTGTTGCCGGAAAGCACGGACGATGCCGCTGCACGACGACGCGCGCAATACGCATGGCCCGCCGACGGCATCGATGCGGATGCGCAGCTCGCTGTCGAAGCGAGCGTCGCGGCGGACGGCACGATGGCGAAGTGGCACTACCGCGCGCGCGTCGGCGATGCGGCGAGCGATACACGCGCGCTCGGCGCGCAGGCATCGCTGCCGCCATTGCTGTATCGCCATGCACACGCGAGCGTCGCCGTCGACGATCCGTCGCGGGCGATTCCCGCACAAGCCCATGCGTTCGCGCGCGAATCGTTCATCGACGAAGTGGCGCACGATGCGCGACGCGATCCTGTCGCGCTGCGGCTCGATCATCTCGATGCCACGCGCGACGCCGGCGCGCGCGAAATCATCCGGATGGTGAGCGAGCGCGCGGCGTGGGGCGCCGTGCCGCATGCCGCTCACGAGCCTGCTTCGCCGTGGCTGCGCGGACGCGGCTTCGCGTTCGACGGCCAGGCCCGCGACGAAACGCGGCACGTCGATACGCTCCCCGACTATTCGCCGAAGGAGGGGCAGGCGCACGCCGGGCCGCAGCCGATGAGCTGGTCGGCGTGGGTGGTCGATCTCGACGTCAATCGCGCCACGGGCGATATTGCCGTGCGCCGGGTCGTCGCGGGCCAGGGCGCGGGGACGCCGGATGCCGCAGCGCTGCAAGGGCTGCCCGCGTGGCAGATCGAAGAAGCGATTGCGCGCGCGACAGGCGTGCGCCGGATCGCGCGCGCGTCGCACGACGAAACGGGCTTCGCGGCGGGCGCGGACACGCCTGTCTCGCACGATCTGATCGACGCGCATGGCGAGCGGGAGTCGAACGTCAGCACGCGTGATGCAACGGACGACCGGCGCATCGAGCAGGCGGCTGCGCCCGTTGCCGCGGCGATCGCGAATGCGCTCTACGACGCGACGGGCGTACGCTTTCGTGCGCCCCCATTCGACCCGGAACAGATTCGCCGCGCGTTCGCCGAAGCGGGGCCCGCTGTCGCGCTCGATGCGCCCGCAGCAGCGCGCCGGCCGTCGCGCTGGCGCAGATGGCTGGCGGGCGGCGGGATCGGCGGCGTGGCGGGTGGCCTGATCGGGCTCGCGTGCTCGATTCTGCCCGGGCCATCGGCAATTGCGCCCTTGCCTGCGGGCGCGGGTCCCGATGCATCGATGTGGAGTGCGGCGATGCTCGAACGCGGCCGCCAGATTGCGGTTGCAGGCGACTGCGCCGTGTGCCACACGACGCCCGGCGGGCACGTCAACGCGGGCGGCCTTGCGCTGGAAACGCCGTTCGGCACGGTCTGGTCGACCAACATCACGCCCGATCGCGAGACGGGCATCGGCACGTGGTCCTATGAAGCGTTCGGGCGCGCGATGCGCCACGGCATTGCCCGCGACGGCCGTCATCTGTATCCGGCGTTCCCGTACACGGCGTTCGCGCGCATGAGCGAGTCGGACATGATGGCGCTTTACGCGTACCTGATGTCACAGCCGCCCATGAAGCAGGCCGCGCCTGAAACGAAGCTGCCGTTCCCGATGAACCAGCGGCGACTCGTCGCGGGCTGGAACTGGTTGTTTCATGACGCGCGTGAGTTCCAGCCTGATCCGCAGCAGTCGGCGCTGTGGAATCGCGGCAAGTACCTGGTGGATGGCGCCGGGCACTGCGGCGCGTGCCACACGCCGCGCAATGCGCTGGGCGCGGAGAAGGGCGGCTTTGCGTATCTGGGCGGCGGCAGCGCCGAAGGCTGGGACGCGCCGGCGCTCGTTGCTGGGCGAGCCGCGCCCGTGCCGTGGACGGAAGACGCGCTGTTCTCCTACTTGCGCACAGGATTCTCCGCCGAGCACGGCGTCGCGGCGGGACCGATGGCGCCCGTCGTCGCAGGGCTTGCGAGCCTGCCCGAAGCGGACGCGCGCGCGATATCACATTACATCGCGTCGCTTTCTCCGCCCGTCGATACCGCCGTCGCCGCGCACGCCGCCGCACAGCGCGCCGCTGGGGCGAATGCAGATGCACTGACCGCGGCCGGCTTCCAGAACGGACGGCGCATGTTCGAGGCGGCTTGCGCGGTATGTCATGCCGAATCGGGCGGCGTGGGCCATCTGGGTGTGCGTCCGTTGATGGGCCTGAATACCAGCGTGAGTCAGGCGAGTCCGGAAAACCTGTTGCGCGTGATGATGCACGGCATCGACCAGCCCGCCACGGAAGCGCTTGGCTACATGCCGGGCTTCAAGGACAGCTTCGACGATCAGCAGCTCGCCGAACTGGCAGGCTACATTCGAGCGCGCTATGCGCCAGGCCAGTCTGCGTGGCACGACCTTGCAGCGACGGCTGCTCGCGTGCGCGAGGCGGTGCATTGAGGTCGAGGCTGGCGTCGTCGGGCAGCGGTCTGGCACGGCGTATGCGTGGACAACGTCGATCCGCTGTTCGGCGTAGTCCTGACACAGACGAATTTGCCGACATGTAGTCATTATGCCCCGCCCGGTAGATCGCGGCGCACGCTCAATACCGGGTCGGTCAGCCAGCCGGCAAGCCAGCTTTTCCAATCCGTCCACCGGCGCGCGTCGAGTTCGAATTCCCCCGCCAATACGCCCGTCCCGTTCGCGCTGACAGCCGCGTAGACCAGCCGCTCCCCGTTCCAGTAGGCGATCGCCGTGTCGGCCAGCTCCGCGATGGTATCGGGCCCTGCGTCGCGACGTAGCGCCGTCAGCTGCTGTTCGAAGTCTTCCCGTTCCATGTCGAATCTCTCCTTGTGAGCCGTTGCGGCACATCGATTGCGGATTACTTGCAACCCAGGTGCCGAGGAGCGAGTCATGGCAACGCAATCTGTCGAGCAACGGCCCCCCGATGTCGAGATGGAAGACACCGTCGACGACCCCGTTCCAGCCAGCGGCGGGCAATCACAAGGCAACGAATCATCCGATGCAGGCGCATCTTCCGGGCAATGAACGCCTCATCGACATCGCGAACCGAAAACATACGCTGGCTGCCGCCATCGGCGGCGCCGGCCCCAGATCCGCATGACCGATACTACGAGCCGAACCGTGGCAAATGTACTGCTGGTCGACGACGACGCGGAGAACCTCTGGTCGCTGCAACTGGCGCTTGAAAGCGACGGTCACCACGTGAGCGTTGCTGGAGACGCCAACTGCGCGCTGGATATCCTGCGTCGGGAATCCATCCAGCTCATGATCACGGACTATGAAATGCCCGGCATCGACGGCGTTGAACTATGCCGTCTGGTGCATGAGCAGCCCGCTCATTCCGGCTTGCCTATCGTGCTGTTGTCGGCGGCGGCCGAACCGCAAAGCCAGTCACAGTCCTGGACGCGCTTTTTCCGCAAACCGGCCCGCATCCAGGATCTGACGGCCACGCTCGATGCCCACGTCGCCGTGCACCAGCGCGCCGTGAGGCCGCAGTATCCGAGAGCCTCTGTGCGCGCGGTCCTGAGATGCCAGGTTCTGCCTGAATCGCGCTGGATTCCCGTCGATGCCGACTGCTGGCCATGAGCCGCGCTCCCGTTTTGCGGGAGCGTAAAATCGGTCGTCGGAACCCGTCACCGGATAGTCCCAGATGAGCGACACCCACAAGACACACCATACGGCGCGCGAGACCGCGGAGCAATTCCGCATCCTCGTTCAGGGCGTCACCGACTACGCGATCTACATGCTATCGCCGTCGGGCATCGTGACGAGCTGGAACGTGGGTGCCGAGCGGATCAAAGGGTATAGCCATGCCGAGATCCTTGGCCGGCACTTTTCGTGTTTCTATACCGAGGAAGACAGAGCGGAAGGTGCGCCAGCGATGATCCTCGCGACGGCGGCGCGGGAGGGCCGCGCCGAACGCGAAGGATGGCGCGTGCGCAAAGACGGCAGCCGCTTCTGGGCGCATGTGGTGGTCGATGCGATTCGCGACGACCGGGGCGAGCTGGTAGGTTTCGCCAAGGTCACACGCGACATTACCGAGCGCAAGCAGTCGGCGGCTGCGCTGGAAAAAGCCAACATCGCGCTGTTTCAGGCGCAGAAGATGGAGGCGATTGGCCGGCTCACAGGTGGCGTCGCGCACGACTTCAACAACCTGCTCGCGGTGCTGTCCAATGGCCTGCAGGTGCTGGCCTCGCAGTCGCGCACGCACCTCGACATGAAGATGATCGACGGCATGCGCCGGGCCATCGATCGCGGTGCGTCGCTCACGCAGCAACTGCTGTCCTTCGCGCGACAGCAGCCGCTGCGGCCGGAAGTTCACGATCTGAACATGCTGATCCGCGATTTCGAGCCGATGCTGGTGAAGGTCCGCGCCGACAACAGGACGAAATGCAAGCTCCGACTGGCGGGCGATACGGCTTTCGCACTCGTCGACGCCGCGCGCTTCGAGGCGGCCCTGCTCAATCTCGTTGTCAATGCTGTAGACGCGATGCCCGATGGCGGGACCGTGACAGTCGCGACGGCGACCGTCGAATCGGACCGAGCGGTCACGGTAGCGATGGCGGCGGGCCGCTATGTACGGATTTCCGTAACCGATACGGGAACGGGCATGCCGCCGAAAGTGTTGGAGCAGGCTTTCGAGCCATTCTTTACGACGAAGCCGGCTGGAAAGGGCACGGGACTCGGGCTGAGCCAGGTCTACGGGTTCATCACCCAGTCGGGCGGCGACGTCGTGATATCGAGCGTCGAAGGCGAAGGCACGACCATCGATCTCTATCTGCCTATGGTGCAACCCACGGCGTCGGCGAGCACCTTTGTCCCTTCGAAAGTCGAAACGGTTTTACTGGTCGAAGACGAACCCGACGTGCTGGGGCTTGCGACGGAACTGTTCCGCAGCATCGGCTATGAAGTCGTGGTGGCGAGCAGCGCGTCCGAGGCAGTGGCGATTCTGAAGGACCGCGACGATATCGACGTCGTCTTCACCGATATCACGATGCCGCACGGCATGAGCGGAATGGACCTGGCACATCATGTCCGCGCCGGGTATCCGGCCGTCAAGGTGGTGCTGACATCGGGCTATCCGCTCGCTACCTTGCGCGACGAGTACGGTGCCTTCAACGAGTTTCCGTTTGTCTACAAGCCGTACCGGCTGGCCGATCTTGCAAAAGCGCTAAGAGCATGACGCGGGCAGACTTGCTTTCCAGCGTGCGGGCGGCTCGCCAACCTGCTTCCTGAAGACCGTCGTGAAATGAGGCTGCGATTCGAAACCGCAACTGATCGCGATGTCGAGCACACTGAAATGCGAGTCGCGCAACAGTTGCTTCGCGCGATCGATTCGCCGTCGAAGCAGATATTCATGCGGGCCCATGCCTGTCGCGCGACGAAATTGCGCGGCGAAGTGCATGCGTGTGAGGCCCGCGCTCGAAGCCATCTCCGGTAACCCGATCTTCTCGCCGAGGTGCGCGTCGACGAACTCGCTCACACGCTCCAAACGCCATTGCGGCAGCGGATGAGCACCCTGCGTCAGTCGACGGACAGAGCGCGCGTAGTGATGCGCGACGATGCGCGAAACGATAGCGAGACTGATCTTTTCGACAAACATCTTTCCGCCGATCACGTCCCCAGCCGGCGCGCCGATCAGCGCCTGGCTGAGCCGTTCGACGACGGGGTCGCGTATCAGCGCCGGGTCGTCGAGTGAAATGGCGTGTGAAGGATTGTGTTGATACAGATCCCGATAGCAGGCTTCGAGCACCGGTTGCGGGACGAACAGATGCAGCAGATCGGCCGACGTTGCAAACAGCGTTTCAGTCGGTACACCGGGCGGCGTCACTTGTGCGACGCCTGCCGTGAGACGACCGTCGATCACGCTGGAACCCGCGTGTTTGAATGCAAACTCGGCGCACTTCAGGTTGATCGCAACGCAATGGAACGTGTCGCTGCCATCGCTCGTTACTTTGAGCGGCGTATGCCCTGCATGCGTCCATCGCGTCACGATGACCTTGTGCGGATTTGCCGACGCGGCTTCGCGCACGGTGCGTGCGCAGCGCCAATCGGTTTCCGCAGGGATCAGCGATGCAGCGGCATGTGCCGCCATGCGGGCGAGGCTGTCGGCGTCGGTTCGAGATGCGGCGACCATGTGCAGTGCTTTCCTTAAACGAGTTCGGCCAGCGTGGACCGATCGAACGCGACGATTGCATCTTCGCTGCCGCTTCGGATTTTGGACACCCAGTTCGGGTCTGCCGCTAACGCACGGCCGACTGCAACGAGGTCGAACTCTCCGTCATCGAGCCGGCGCAGAAGCGCATCCAGTGAGGCTGCCTTGTGCGCGGCATACTGCTGGTCGCTATCGCGCGCCCGCAGTGTGTGCAGGAAGTCTGGGCCGTCGAGTCCCACGGAGCCAACGGTAATCGTCGGCAAGCCTGTGATCTTCTTCGTCCATCCTGCGAGATTGAGAGACGAGTCGGGAAATTCCGGCTCCCAGAAGCGGCGCGTCGATGCGTGAAAGAGGCTCACGCCGGAATCGACGAGCGGCGTCAGAAAAGCTTCGAGTTCGCGTGGCGTGTGCGCCAGCTTGCTGCGGTAGTCCTGAACTTTCCATTGAGAGAAGCGCAGCGAGATAGCGAACTCACGTCCGACTTTCCGGCGGATCGCTTTGACGATTTCCGTTGCAAAGCGGGTGCGAGTACCGATGCTGCCAGCGTAAGCGTCAGCGCGGGTGTTCGTGCTCTCCCAGAAGAACTGATCGACGAGATAGCCATGCGCGCCGTGTATCTCGACTGCGTCGAAGCCGATCTCGCGCGCATTCTGCGCAGCGACGGCGAATGCGTCGATGGTGTCCGCTATTTCTTTGTCTGTCATTGCCCGGGCGTTGCCGGGAACGGCAGTGGGGCCTTCAGTCGGCGCATCGGGTTCGGGGCCCGTGCCCGGCTCGCGCTGCATGCCCATATGCCAGAGCTGCACGGCGATTTTTCCGCCTGCCGCGTGCACGCCGTCGACGACACGTTTCCAGCCCGCGATACTTTCAGGCGTATGGATGTTCGGAATGGCGTCGTCGCTCGAAGCGGCCGGTCGGCCGATGGTCGTCCCTCGAAGCGGCCGGTCGGCCGATGGTCGTCCCTTCCGTGATAATCAGGCCGACGCCTCCTTCAGCGCGACGACGATAATACGCAGCCACGTCGTCGCCGGGTACGCCGCCGGGACTTTTGCGCCGTGTCATGGGCGCCATGACGATGCGGTTCGCCAACGCGAGGCCGCAGCCGTGGAAAGGCGTGAAGAGGTCGATTCTTTCGGTCATTTCAAATCCCGGATCAAGCAGGCTTGTGCGCACAGATCTCGCCGCATGCGGATGCGGCGACCGTGCTGCGGACAATGCGTGGAACGGCTCGCGCCTAGCGGATGTTGTAGCGCGAAGCGGGCTTGCCTGATTGCGTGGCCTCGAAGAGCTTTTCGCGAGCCGCGTCGTATTCTTCCCAAAGCCGGATGTCTTCTACCGATGGCAGCGTGACGGCTTCGCCCTTCGCAAGACCGGCCAATGCAGCATCGACGAGGTTATCGACGCTCATCACACGCTCTTTGCCCAGATTTTCCACGGGCACGCCGGCGATGTCCCAGATCTCCGTGTCGGTTGCGCTCGGCATGACCAGTTGCACCTTTACGTCAGTCCCCGCGACTTCCTGTTGCAGGCCGCGCGTGAAACTCGTCACGAAACCTTTGGTGCCGCTGTACACGCTGCTGATCGGCAAGGTGTGCAGCGAGAGCACGGAGCCGATATTGATGAGCACCCCGTTGTTCCGTTGCTTGAAGAGCGGAAGAACGGCGTAGCAAAGGCGCACGAGCGCATTCACGTTGATATCGATCATCGCTTCGTGTTTGCCGAGGTCCGTATCCGTGAAGCCCGCGAGCGTTGCGACACCTGCGTTGTTGACGAGCATCGTGATGCTCGGGTCGGCTGAAATCGCCGCTACCACGGCGGCTACGCCGGCGTCTTTCGACAGATCTTCGACGAGCGCCGTGGCGCGAATGCCGTGCTGCGCCGACAGGCGCTTCGCCACTTCATTCAGGCGGTCGGCGCGTCTTGCCACCAGAATCAGGTCGTAGCCTTGTGCGGCGAGACGATCTGCGTAGACCATGCCGATGCCAGCCGATGCGCCCGTGACGACGGCAGTACCTTTGATTGCTGCATTGCTATTCATAGAGTTCACTCGATCAAGACGTCTGCCAGACGGCTGTCTGACAGGATTCGAAAAGTGCGCAGGCCTTGTTGTGTTCCCGGCTTCGGGCCGAAGACCTCGCGGTTGCCGCCGTCAAACATGACGTCGGGTCCGTTTGACGTGTTTAATAATGGCGAGTGCAATCAATAAAGTCAAGGCAAAACCGGTAGAGGAGGTTTGACGAAGAGGCGTTTATGAAACCGGCGTGCGGACGTGAAACGTGCGGACATGTGTGCGCCGGCCTGACAGAAAGCTTGCAATGGAGCGCCGCCGATGTCGTACCATGCATGAACCTTCGCTCGCGCACGACGCCCGTCCGGTTTCCGTCATTCCCCGACATCATGTACGACACGTTCCTGCTCGCTTTGCGCAACACGCTCGGCGCGTTCCGGGCGGAACTCTCGCGGCGCACGTTCGTCGCGCGGTCGAGGCGTTGCTCGGAGGCGGTGCTCGCGACCCTCATCGCCGTATGCGTAAGCCGCGACTTCGGCCTGCCGGAAATCTGGTGGGCGGCCATTTGCGCGTTTTCGCTGACGGGTCTTGCATTGGGCGCCGCGCTCGATCTCGGCGTGCAGCAGATCATCGGCACGTTCGGCGGGACGGTGATCGGCCTGCTGCTGTCGCGTTTCGCAGCCGACGACGTCACGCAGTTCGTGATGTTGATGGCGCTGCTATCCGCGGCCGGACTGTATCTCGCGACGAAGCGATCGGCGGGCTACATGTGGATTCTTTCTACCGCGCTCGCCATTTTCATCGTGACGACCACGCACGCCGAACCGGACACCGACTTGCGAGGCGTCGCCGAAGCGCTGTGGATCAACGCACTGATCGGCACCTCGGCCTATCTGGGCGTGACCTTGCTCGGCCGGGCCGTCATGCTGTTGCGAGACACGCGAGGGCCGGGTGCTGCCGAAGCACCGCGCCCCGCAGTTGCACACGCGTTGACCGACCGCACGCTCGGCCGCGTGCCGCATACGATGATCGGCGCAATCACGCTGTCGGTGCTCGCGTATCTCGCGTGGCGTTATCCCATCGAGGGCTTCCCGCAGGCGATGACGACGGCGCTCGTCGTCCTGATGGTGCCCGTCGATGCCCAGGGCACATGGTCGCCCTATGGCGTCGTGCAGAGGATGTGCCATCGGCTGCTGGGCTGCGCGTTGGGATGCGTCGTCGTGCTGATCGTGCTGCCGCTGACGGCTGGGAGCATCGTGTATTGCCTGCTCGCCGTGTGCGTGTTCGTCTGGCTCTCGTGCTATCTGCGCTTCGGACATTCGGACATCAGCTATGTCGGCACGCAGTTCGGCGCGGTCGTCATCCTGACGTTCGTTCACGACCGCGTGTGGCTGAGCGACGACGTCGCCGTCGCGTATCACCGGCTGGCGGGCATCGCGGCGGGGAATATCGCGCTCGTCGTCGTGCTGTTGCTGGTGACGGCGGGCTGCGCCGTGTGGGCGAAAAGCCGGACGAACGAGCGCGCGAAATAGCGTAGCGCCGGACATCTTCCGTCGAGACAGGCGGGTCGCCACTCACGCGGTGCGCTACGCAACAGCTTGCCAGATCAGCATGATATTCAGCCCGACGATGACGAGCGCCGCGATGGAAGCCAGCACGATCGTGCGCCGCTTGACGGCGAATTCGCCCATCACCGGGCGCTTCCCGGACAGCAGGAGCAGCGCGACCATCGGCAGCGGCAACGCCATGCTCAGCACGACCTGGCTCACGATCATCGCGCGCGTGACGTTGCAGCCCATTGCGACGATCGCGAACGAAGGGGCGATCGTCACCAGCCGCCGCACGGCGACGGGAATCCGGGTGCGCACGAAGCCTTGCATGATGACCTGTCCTGCCATCGTGCCAACGACGGAACTAGAAATCCCCGATGCCAGCAACCCGACCAGGAAGATCGCGGCGGCCCCGCCGCCGAGTACAGGAATCAGCGTTCGATACGCCGCGCCGATATCGCTGATGCCCGGCGCCACGCGATGAAAGACGGTCGCTGCCATGATCACCATCGCCATGTTGACGAGTGCGGCGGCGCCCAGCGCAAGCAACACTTCGCGGTTGGAGAAGTCGATCAACCGGCGTCGCTCGCTGCTGCTCTTCGCCATCACGCGGTTTTGCGTCAGTCCGGAATGGAGATAGAGCGTATGCGGCATGATCGTTGCACCGACGATACCGACTGCGAGCGTCAGCGCGCCACTATCCTTCAGGTGCGGCACGAATGTATTCGCGATGACGGCGGGCCACTCGGGCGGCGCGATCATCAATTCGCACAGATAGGTGCCGCCGATCACCGCGACGAGCGTCGCGATGAGAATTTCGAGCGGCCGGAAGCCGCGCTTTTCGAGAGAGAGGATCGCGCAGGTCAGCGCGGCGACGATGCCCATCGAAATCAGCATCGGAAGATGGAACAGCAAGGACAGCGCGAGCGCGCCGCCGAGAAATTCGGCAAGATCGGTCGCAATGGCCGCGAGTTCCGACGCGAGCCACATCGCCATGGTGACGCGTGCCGGGAAGTGCTCGCGACATAGTTCAGCGAGATTCTTTCCGGTGACGATCCCGATTCGCGCGGACAGCGCCTGAAACAGCATCGCGATGAGGCTCGACAGCAGGACGACCCAGAGCAATCCATAGCCGTAGTGCGATCCCGCTTCGATATTGGTGGCAAAGTTGCCCGGGTCCATGTAACCCACTGACGCGATCAGCGCAGGTCCGACAAACGGCAGGAACGCCCGAGGCCTTTGCTTCTTCCTTCGAGCGCCGCCTGCACGGAAAGGCCCGTCTTCTGCGTCGCCGTCAGATGGACGGTTGCAACGCTGTCACTAGAGGTCGGTAAGGGGTGCATGTGTACTGACTCCCGGTCTCGCTTTGATATCTATGGATCACTCTCGACGCCGGCCGCGCATGCGCGGGGCCGGCGTATTTCTCACCTATTCCGGCAGAATGTCGGGCCGGTCGCGCGGGAACTGCGCGAGCGTTTCAGCGCTGATATTCAGCGTCTGCATGACCATTTCCGGCGGCGTGTGCGTGAGCCAGTCGGACAGCGACACTTCGGCGAAGTGATCGGCCTTGAAGACTTCCAGGAAGATCAGATCGGTATCGCCCACGTTTTGCACGTAGTGGCCGAGGCCCTTTTTCACGTAGCCGATATCGCCCGCGTTGAAATCGGCAGTGGCTGCTTTCGGGCCCGTATCGAACACGGTGACGCGACCTTTGCCCTTGATGTAGTACTGCCATTCATCCGCGTTCGGATGCCAGTGCAGTTCGCGCAGGCCGCCCGGATGAACCGTCACCAGCGCGGCGGCGATTGCTTCGGAGATCTTGAAGTTGCGGCTGTCCGCGATCTGTACCTGACCGCCGCGCGTCTTGCGAACCGGCTGCGAGCCCGCCAGCGAGAACGTCACGGGCAGCGCAGGCGGCCCCTTCTTCGATGCTGCTGCGCGTTGATCTGCTGCGAGCGGGCCCGGTTCCTTACCCTGGAAAATCCACAGGTTCTCGAGCGGAATATTCTTGAACGCCTCGGCCGGAACGCCGAAGTTTTGCGCCAGCACGTCCGGCGGCGTATGCGCGATCCAGTCGGTCAGAAGCAGCGTATTGAACTCCGATGCCATGCCTGCATCGAATGCGATCAGGAATTCGGTACCCGTCGGGCCCATGCCCTGCAGCGAGTGCGGCAGGCCGGGCGGGAAGTACCAGAGATCGCCGGCTCTCACGTCCTGGACCGACGGGCGGCCGAGTTCGTCGAGCGTCGTGATGCGGCACGTGCCGTCGAGCACGATGGCCCATTCGGCCTGCTGGTGCCAGTGCATTTCCCGAATGCCGCCCGGCCCGAGACGCATGTTGACGCCAGAGATATCCTTCGAGATCGCGAAGTCGGCTTGCGTCACTTCGCGTGCCCAACCGCCGTTCTGGATGCGTTTGTGCGCGTTGTTGAACGACGACCAGAACAGCGGCATGCCGTTGATGTCGGTGGCGGGTGGGTCCTGAAACGACGGGAACTGGTTTTGCAGCGCGGCGCTGTGCGGACCGGGGTCGGTCAGGCCTAGCGGGTTTCGCGCATTGACCGCGCCTTCCGGCGGCAGGTCGGGGTTGCCGAAAGTGGCAGCTTTCGCGGTCACGGCGACGCCGGCGGCGATTGCCGTGGTAGCCGCGCCGATCAGCGCTTTGCGGCGGGACAGGTTTGTCATGTTGACTCCTCGTTACGTTGATCAAGAGTCGCGGCCCGGCTGACTGATGTGGGATGTCGATGCGCCCGCAACGAGCGTCGCATCGGTCGAAAAAGCACAGCCCTGTTGGTCAGTACGAAGCGCGCGATCAGGGAAACAAGCCCTGACGAGCACAGTAACGATGGAGACGGAAGACGCCTATCAGACGTAGAGAGAAGCCGCGGCATCCATCTACATGGGTGATTTATACCTGGGGGTTAGGGCGCGATACAGGGGGTGGGTCAGCGTGAGTTCTGGCAATGCCGGCCGGGATGGTTCGCTGAAGGATGAGCACGCGCCCGACGTATGCGGCGGCTTTGCGCGAGCAGGTTATCGTCGTGGGCATTGCCATCACGTTTTTAGTTGGCGGCGATGGATCACGACAACGTGCGTTCCTGAAAAGTGAGAGTGCACAGTTTGTGTAGGCTGCTCATGAAAGAAGTCTCAGAACCCTACACCCACGCCGACGCCGACCCCGCCACCGAAGCTGCCGCCTCCCACACCGATACCGATGGCCGGACCGGGTGCGTAATAGCCAGGGCCATACGGCGGATCGCCGTAACCGTAGGGCGGAGCGGCAACGCACCCTGAGACGGTCGCTGCCAGCGTGAGGATGCCGAAGAATCTGAGCATGGTCGTCTCCCGTTCGATAACTCAACAGCAAGCCCCGATCCCGTTCAACCTGCCGCGCGATCGGCGGTGACAGCACTCGCACACGAAGCCGCCGGATGGATGGAATACCTATTGCTGTCATCGAGCAAGCACCGATCATGGTGCCCAGTATGACCCAGAGAGGACGATGATGGCGATGACGCGTAACGAGTTTGAGGAAAAGATCGGAAAAGTTCTGTCCGAACATGGCGACGACGTCACAGCGGATCTGAGCGACGAACTGCTCGCTTACTGGAACGGTCATGAGATCGCCTACGTCCTTGTCAGTGAAACGCCGACTGGTTCGAGCTATGAAGAATTCGTCATGAACGACGACCAGTGGAGAACCTGGCGATCGTGGCTCGTCGCATGGACAGATGCACCGACTTTCAGCGTACGTCCGGAAGTGCGCAACTGGCTCGCCGATGAACCTCCCGCCGAATCAGGTGAATGAGGCGGGCGCCAGATGTCGCGCGATGTCCGACTGAGATTGTCCTGCGGGGCGCTAACGGCTGGCGGGTCTCGACTGAGGCGTGTGTCGACACAGCGGACGTGGAGTCTTGCGAGCCTTCTTGGCGGCAAGGGAGACGGCTGCTCGTGGAGGCCCGGCTTCATCAGGGTTGCAATTCGTACGCGTACGCCCCGCAGTTCGTTCCTTCAGATGAATCGGGAGTAATCCCGAGGGACTCGGGTAGTCACGACTGTTAGGATTGAAAGCATTGGCTGGATAGCCTGGGTGCACGAACCTGCAAACGTGCAGCGGACCTGAACGGACGAATGCCCGAAGCGGCTTGAAGTCACCACGTGTGCGGTTCATTTGCAGCGAAGAATTGTCGGCGCTCATCCGGAGTTTTGTGATGGCAGAGTCATTTCATCCCGGAGAAGCCCAACCGCCAGGGGGCGACCGAAGATGGGTTTTGAGGCTTCAGCCGACTTGTCCGCAGTGCACGGGGTGACGCAGCGGCGATACGCCGTTCACGTCTTCAAGACGCCCGAGTTGTTCGAAACCCTTCATCTTCAATGGCAAGCGTTACAGGCCGCGTCCGAAGACCACACTCCTTGTCTCAGCTATCAGTACTGCGAACTTGCAGCGAAACGGGCGATTGCCATGGGCGCAGTCGTCGCTGTCGTCATGATCTACGACGACGATACCTTGCTGGCGCTATGGCCGCTTGCGATTAACCGGAAAGGCATACTGCGCGTCGCGACCGTATTGACCTGCGGCAACCACGAAGAGTACGGAGGGCCGCTGATCAAAGGACGGGCCACGGCATCCGTTGTCGCAGAAAACGTTCGCGCCGTCATGCAGGTCCCTGCCGACGTTCTGGAAATTCCGTTCGTCGAAGATGGCAGCCTGTTGCAGCAGGCACTTCAGGCGGCGCCGCGGTCATGGGTGCAAAAGCTGTTGCCGGAGCGATTGAACGTGCTGCCGGGGTATTCGGTAGGCTTGCGCGCATTCGCACGATGGGAAGACTTTCTGGGCACCTTGTCACCATCGCTTCGACGGAACTTGCGACGTTATGGGAAGGGCCTCAGCGCTGCGGGTAGCGTCGAATTTGGATGGTGTACGACGCTCGACGACGCCGTCACGGTCGTGGACTGGCTGTTTGCGAACAAACGGCAATGGGCGCTTGATCGCGGTCTGAATACGAAGTACCTGATGAAAGACGAAGTCCGGGATTTCTTCGTCGCGCTTGCCAGCCAGACAGACCTGTCAACGGTGCCACTGGTTACCTTCGTGAAGATGGATGGTGTGCCGATCTGCGCTTCGATCAATCTTGTCGGACCACGCGTCCTCGAGTACTGGATCTTTACGTTCGACGAAAGATACAGCCGCTACTCCGTGGGCAATCTGCTGACCGAATTCGTTGCCAGGTGGGCCCACGCCAACGGCCGAGACTTTGATATGCGGCCTTTGTACAACGAGTACAAGACTCACTGGGTGAATCGCGAAACGCGGCACCGGACGCCGGTTGTGATGCTCACCTTTCGTGGTCGGTTCAGGGAATTCTCAGTGTTGTTCTTCCAGATATCGCGGGTGCGACGTCGACTCGTCAGGTCAGTCATGTCTGCCCTACGGTCGCGCATGCGCTTCTTGCATGGCGCTGCGTGAACGGGTCCGATGAAGCCACGTCGGTGCCCACAACCGAATAGAACGCCGATCGCTGTCGAAGGCGGACCAAATGTTGCGCACGGACTGTGGCGCGAGCCGGAGTGCTTTTGCTCCGCGTCTCATGGGCGCCTGAACCGGCTATATGCGGCGGATGCAGACGAAACAGCTTGGGCGCGGAATTTGCGCACTCGTTTCGGCTATGCAAGCAGAGACATGGTTATGGCAATCGGACATTTTTCACAGCTATATTCAGAAAGCCCCACAGACTGTCCGACTGCGCGGACGCCTGAAGCGCTATCTTCGTCGCGGCAGACGGCAACCACGGCCTATTCCATTTTCCATGAGCACTGGTGGCTCGACATTGCGACGGGCGGTGAGTGGGAGATGGCGACCGTCAAGCATGGCAACCAGTTGCTGGGTGAAATGCCGTACTATCTCGCCCGCAAGGGCGTGTGGCGCGTCTCGCGTCTGCCGCCGCTGACGCGCACGTTGGGTCCTGTCATCAAGCCGATTGGGACCGATCCCGTGCGCGAGTTCCGCCATCGCATGCACGTCACGACGCGCCTGATTGAACAGTTGCCGCGTTTCGACAGTTTCTTCCAGGTCTTCGACCATCGCGTGAAAGATGCGCTTGCTTTTGCGCTGCGTGGCTTCACCATTTCAGCACGGTACACGTTTCATATCGGGCCGGATTGCACGACGCCTGAGGTGTGGGCGCGCATGAGCAGCAAGACACGCAACGTCATCCGGAATGCAGCGACGACTTTGACCGTGCGCCAAATCGAAGCACCGGGCGAGTTTCTTCGTTTCTATGAAGCGAATCTCGCATCGCGGTCACGAACCAACGCGTATGGCACCGTCGTCATGCGCGAACTCGTGAATGCATTTGTCGACAGGAAAGCGGGACGTCTGCTGGGCGCATATGATCGGCACGGCAGGCTAGCCGGTGTGATCGGCCTCGTTTGGGATTGTGACAGCATGTACTACCTGCTCTCTTCGCGCGCGCAGGCGTCGCCTGGTGGAGCGATCAGTCTTCTGGTCTGGTCCGCGATCCAGGAGGCGATCGGCCGCAACCTGACATTCGATTTCGACGGATTTTCAGGTGCTGCCACATACGACTTTTTAAGCGGCTTCGGCGGGACTTTGCAACAGCGGCTCGGTGTGGAACGCCTGAGCACGATGTACTCGGTGGCGAGAACACTCAAGCGTGGCGCCTCTCGACAGTCGCACGAGGCATTTACGCCCAATCTCTGACATCCTGTTTTGCGCACACAGCGTGGCGTCGCACCGGCGCGCCCGCATCAACTGGTTCGCGAGCGCGCGGGTCCCCCAGACGTCAGATCGCCGCTTTGCCAATCGACGCACCACCGTCGACATACAGCGTCTGTCCAGTGATGAACCCGGCCGGCTCGGACAGAAAGAACTCGACGCTCGCTGCGAGTTCGTCGGGCTTGCCGAAGCGCTTCATCGGCACGAGCGACAGAAAGCGTTTTTCGGCTTCGCTGCCGACAGGTGTGTTCTCGCGGAACATCTCGGTTTCGGTCGGTCCAGGCGCCACGGAGTTGACGGTGATGCCGGAGTCGGCGAGTTCGAGTGCCCACGTGCGCGTGAAGCTGATCATCGCGCTCTTGGCTGCGGCATACGTGCTTCGCTGCGCGACGCCCAGCACGACCAGGCTCGACAGATTGACGATGCGTCCCCAGCCTTTCTCCTTCATATTCGGCAGCAACGCCTGGGCGGTTTGCACAGCGGGCGCGAGATTGGTGCTGAACGTGCGGTCGAGATCGTCCAGTTCGATCTCGCCAAGACGCGCGAGCTTGACGAAGCCCATGTTGTTGACGACGCCGTCGAATGCGTAGCGCGAGGTCAGCTCGCGCAGGCCTTTATCGGTCGCGTCGCGATCGGCGAGATCGATGCTCACCAGCGTGCCGGGGAACGTGGGGTCATCGGTGCGACGTGCGATGCCGACAACATGATGGCCAGCGCGGGCGAGCCGCTCGGACAGCGCGCGACCGATGCCTTTGCTCGCGCCAGTGATAAGAAAAGTACGTTGCGTCATGATGCTTCTTCAAAAGACAAAGTGGAATTGCGCGAGCAGTTGCCGTTCTTGAGTGAACGCAACTCACCGCGCGACGAAAAATCATTTGCTGCGCTTGCTGTTTTCTGCTTCCCGCAGGCGTGGCAAACCCAGCGTAGCCAGCGATACCTCGACGGCCGAACGCAGCAGTTCAAGATCGGGTCCGATACGCGCGAGCACGCGCATGCCTAGCAACAACGTGAGCAGATGCGCGGACGCGTCATCGGCGCTAATGCTCTTCGGCACTTCGCGACGCTTCTGCGCAGCAACGATGCTCCGATGAAAGAAGCTCTTTATCTCAGCAAGCTCGCTCGCGATGGCTTCCTGCAAACCGTCCGCATGCTGGTCCTTCTCCAATACGGAATTCACCAGCATGCAGCCTCGCTGGCCGATATCCGATCCGCTGCGATGAATGACTTCCGCAAAATAGGCGGTGACAGCGAGAGCAGGCGTGAATTCATCTTCCAGCCTTGCGAGCCGGCTTCTCAAGGTGTGATCGAGGTAATGCTCTAGCGCGCGGCGAAACAGCGCGCGTTTGTCGCCGAACGCGTTGTACAGGCTGGGCTGCGTCAGGCCGGTGTATTTCACCAGGTCGCGCGTGGACGTGCCTTCGTAGCCGCGTTCCCAGAACGCGTCGCGCGCCGCTTCGAGCGCGCGCTCTTCATCGAATTCTCTCGGCCTTGCCATGGTTGTGCTCCTGCTTGCACGAACGTCGTGTTATCCGTGGATCGGGCGCATTATATATCGAGTGATACAAAACGCAAGCGAGGGTACGCACACCACGACTACCCGTGCGTGCACATTTCCGAAATTCGGTCTATTCTTGTCGCGAGTGTCAAGATTGACCTGAATGTCAATCTTCACCGAGGCGTCCGCCAGCAGGGTCATTCCGGCCCTGTGCGAGCAACGCCTGCGCAACCGTACAGCACAGAGGCACAACCGAAATGGACCCACGAAAACCCGACGAAAACGCAATTCCCTACCAACTCCCGCAGCCGCAGGACATGACTGCGGACCTCGTCCATCTGGGCGTGCTCGACACATTTCTGGAGGACGACAACCTGTGGGTGCCCAGCACCTCCACGGTTTCATTCAAGCCGCTCCTGCTGAACGCCAGTCAGGGCTACTACGTGAACCTGCTGCGTGTGCGTCAGTCAGGCGTGCTGTCGCGCCATCGACACACGGGGCCTGTGCATGCGCTCGTGCTCAAAGGGCGCTGGTACTACCTCGAACATGATTGGATCGCGGAACAGGGCAGCTACGCGCATGAACCAGCGGGCGAAACCCATACGCTTTACGTGCCCGAAGACGTCACGGAGATGATCACCTGGTTCCATGTGACGGGCGGTTATACGTATGTCGATCCACAAGGTGTCGCGGTCGGCTACGAAGATGTATTCACGAAGATCGATGCGGCGCGCAAGCACTACGAATCGATCGGCCTCGGTGCGGACTATGTGCGGCGCTTCATCCGCTAATGAATGAACGCGCAAAGGAGTATTTGAAATGAAACGACTGACTGTCGAAGTGGCAGGCGCCCAAACCAGTTACCTCGCCGCGGGTGAAAGCGGTCCGGTGGTACTCATGCTTCACGGTACCTATTGGAGCCGCGTCTGGCAGCCCGTGATGGACGATCTGGCGCGCGCCGGTTTCCGGGCGATTGCCGTTGATTTTCCGGGCCTCGGCCGCTCAGGTGGTGAACTGACGGTGGAAACCGCATCGATTCCCGCTCTCGCCGATTGGGCCGTCGAATTTCTGCGGGCGCTTGATATCGACGAACCGGTTCTGCTTGCGGGGCACGATATCGGCGGTGGCGTGGCGCAGCACATTCTCGTGGACGGAAAAATTCGCGTCGAGAAGCTGGTGCTCGTCAATGCCGTGATGTTCGACTCATGGCCGGTACCGGGTGTCGCGCGCTTCAGGGACCCAGCCGTCGCAGCGGCGACGACGCATGAAGATATCCTCGCCGCGCGCCGCAAGTCGGTCATCACCGCGCTCGGCCGTCCGGCAGGCGAGGACGAAATCGGCGAATACCTCGATCCCTGGCAAGACGCGCGGGTGGCCCGCTCGTGGCTTGCGCTGGCGGGCGCTGCGTACAGTCGCTATACCACCGCGCTAGTGCCTCAGTTGCGCGCTTCGCAGACACCGAAGCTGCTGATATGGGGCGAAGACGATACGTTCCAGCCGGTTGAAAATGCGGAGTACTTTGTCTCGCAGATTCCGCAATCCAGGCTGGTGAGAATTCCACGTGCCGGACATATCCCGACGGAAAACGATGCTGCGGCGGTAGCGCGAGCGATGGTCGAGTTCTTTGCCTGATGATCGTGATGGGTCTGCGAAGCAATCGCCCTACGCCGCGAGTAACTCACTCGTCAGTTCGCGCAAGCGCGATCCGACAAATCGCGCGGCTTTCAGAAGAGGCCGCTGCCGGGTGAACCCGAGCGCGATCGTACGCTTGATGGCCGGCCGTTCGATACGCATCGCGGCGAGGCGCCCGGCCTTCTGCTCCTCGCGCACCGCCAGTTCTGGAAGGATGGTAAAAGCGCCGCCGCTCGCCGAGACATCCTTCATCGCGGTGAGCGTATCGACTTCCATCACGATGTTGAGCGAGACGCCTTGTTCGCGAGCGACGTGATCGAGCACAGCGCGCAGGCCATTCGGCGCAGCCGGTAACACGAGGCGCAGTCCGGCGAGCCGTTTGAAGGCGATCGTGCTGCGGCCGAATACGTCGTGCTTTGGGTCGCCGACGAGAAACGTGTCCACGACGCCGAGCACGTCTTCGTGTCGTCCCTGCGCGGCGCCATAGCGGTTGACGACGATCATGTCTAAACGCCCGCTGCCGAGTTGCTCGTCGAGCGATCCGCTGAACCCCTCCACGACGTGCAGCCTGACGGCGGGCGCTTTTTCGCTGATATCCGCGAAAAGCTTTGGCAGCAATTGCGGCGCGAGCGACGGCAGCATGCCGATATGCACCGTGCCCGTCAGCGCACCCGCCGATTCCTTGACGACAACCTCCAGACGCTCCGCCTGACTCAGCAGCAATGCCACTTCCGGCTGCACCCGCCGGCCGAATTCCGTCAGCAGTACGCCACGGCCGGTCCGCTCGAACAGCCGGTCGCGCCACGCTTCTTCCAGTTGCGTGAGATTGCGGCTGACAAGCGACTGCGCGACGCCTAGCGCCTGTGCAGCGCGCGAGATCGAGCCGAGTTCGGCGACGACTGCGAAAGTCTCCAGTTGCTTCAGGTTCATGGTTTCACAAAAGTCGATATCTGATATAGCCAATCTAACACTTCCTGATGGCGGCCGGCGCACGTAGCCTTCGATCATGCATTCCTGATCGAAGAAACAACATGCTCAAGAGACGAAACGACATCCCTCACGCGCCCGCAACGGCATTGTGGAATCCGGCATCGGTGGCCGTCATCGGCGCGTCGGACAATCCGAACAAGGTCGGCGGACGCGCGATCCATTACATGCAGCGTTACGGATACGAGGGCCGCATCCTGCCCGTGAATCCTCAGCGCGCCGAGGTACAGGGGCTGCCCTGCTTTGCAAGCCTCGCGCAGCTTCCCGAGGTGCCGGAGGCGGCGATCATCGCCATGGCGGGTGATGCGGCGGCTGACGCGGTCCGCGTATGCGCCGACATGGGAATCGCCACCGCAATCGTCATGGCGTCGGGATTCGCGGAAACAGGCGCGCAGGGCCGCGCGCTGCAGGACGATCTCGTGCGCCATGCAAGCGCGTCCGGGATGCGCATCGTCGGGCCGAATGCGCAGGGTATCGCCAATTTTGCGAGCGGCGCGGTACTGAACTTCAGCACGATGTTCATGGAAGCCGAGCCGATGGACGGACCGATCGCCATCGTGAGCCAGAGCGGCGCGGCGAGTGTGATGCCCTACGTGCTGCTGCGCGAGCGCGGTCTCGGCGTGCGCTATCTCGCGGCCACCGGCAACGATGCCGATCTGGGTGTGTCGGAACTGGCGCTGAGCGTCGCGACGGACGAATCGATCCGTCTCATTCTGGTGTATGTCGAGTCGCTGTCACAGCCTGCGATGCTCGCCGAGGCCGCACGCATCGCGCGAAAGCGAGGCGCGCGCGTCGTGCTGCTCAAGGGCGGCAGCAGCGCGCTAGGTGCGGCGGCAGCAGCGTCCCACACCGGTGCGCTGGCCGGTCAGGATGCCGCGCTCGACGCGTTCCTGGAACGGCACGGCATTCTGCGCGCCCGCGATGTCCACGAACTCGTCAATGCGGCCGCGCTGTTCGAGCGCGGATTTCCTGTGCGCGAGGGTCGTACGGTCGTGATGAGCCACAGCGGCGCGGTCGGCGTGTTGTGCGCGGATGCGGCCGAACGCGTCGGCTTGCCGCTCGCGAGCCTCTCTGACGCAACCGTCGCTTCGCTTGCGCAAATCCTTCCAGGCTTCGCGACGGCTGGCAATCCGCTCGACCTGACGGCATCGCTGCTCGGCAACGGCGCGATGTTCTCGAAGGTGCTCGACGCGCTCGGCCGCGATCCGCAAGCCGATATGTTCGCCATCGGCGTGCCCGTTGCTGGGCCTGGCTACGATGTCCCCGATCTCGCGCGTACCGCTGCGCATTTCATGGCGTCGCATCGCAAGCCACTGGTCGTAACCGCACCGCAGCGTTCCGTGCGCGCGGAGTTCGAAGCGTGCGGCGTGCCGACTTACATCAGTGAGACCGACGCGATCCACGCGCTGTGGCAGTACGCGCACAGCGATCGGATGCATTGCGCAGCGGCGTCTTCATTGTCACCCGAAGAAACGATCGTTCCGCACGGCCTGCTCGATGAAGCTGCAAGCTTGAGCCTGCTTCAACGCTACGGCGTGCCCGTCGTCGAGCATGCAGTGTGTGCGAATGCGGACGAGGCCGCCGTTATCGCGCAGACGATGGGCGAGCAAGTCGTCGTCAAGGGTTGTGCGGCGGAAATTCCACACAAAAGCGAACACGGTCTCGTGCATATCGGCGTCAGCGATGCGCGGGGCGCAGCGGAAGACTGCCTCGCGCGATTGAACTCGCTCGGCGTGAGGGAGCCGCGCGTCGTGGTTGCACGTATGGCGCGTGGTCTGCACGAGTTCATGCTCGGCGTGACGGTCGATCCTGTGCTCGGACCCATCGTCGTGATCGGCGAGGGCGGAACGCTGGTTGAAGTGCGCGGCGATGTCGCATCGCTACTCGCGCCGTTCACTGTCGACGACGCACTCGCAGCGATCCGCCGTCTGCGGATCGCGCCTCTGATTAATGGCTATCGCGGCCAGCCGCCGCTCGACGCCGATGCGCTCGCGAAGGCCGCCGTCGCGCTTGGGCATTTCGCCATGGCACACCGGACGTCGCTCGTATCGGTCGACATGAACCCCGTCATGGTGATGGCGCGCGGCGATGGTGTCGTCGTCGTGGATGCTGTCGTGCAGTTCAAGGAGCAGGCATGAGCGAAATCCTTTGCGACATCCGTGACGATATCGCGCTCGTCACGCTGAATCGTCCGGCAAAACTCAATGCGGTGAATCAGGCGCTGCGCGCATCGCTCATCGAAACGCTCGCGCAACTGAACGAGGATGCGGCAGTGCGCGCGATCGTGCTGACGGGCGCAGGCTCACGTGCGTTCTGCGCGGGACAGGATCTGGAAGATGCAGCCGAAGTCGATATCGAGCGGATTCCTGCATGGCTCAACGCGCAACGCGCGATGTATCAGGCCGTGCGCGACCTCGATAAACCATGCATCGCCGCGCTCAACGGTGTGGCCGCGGGCGCGGGGTTCCAGATCGCGTTGTGCGCGGACTGGCGCATCGCGGCTGTGAATGTGCGCATCGGGCAGCCGGAAGTGAAGGCGGGCCTGGCGAGCATCGTCGGGTCGTATCTGATGACGCTGCATGTCGGCATGACGCATAACGTGCAGATGTCGCTGTCCGGCGATCTGATCGATGCGCGGCGCGCGTACGACATCGGGCTCGTGACGGAACTGACGGAACCACCGAATGTGCTCGATGCCGCGCTCGAACGCGCGAAGCACCTCGCAAAGCTTCCCGCGCATGCGATGAAGCTCTCGAAGCGGCGCTTTCGCGCACTGACGCAACCCGGCTTCGACGCTGCATGCGCAGCCGGCATCGAAGCGCAAACCGAATGCTACGCGCACGGTGAGCCGCAAGCGGCCATGCGTGCTTTTCTCAACGCCAAGGCTTCCACGGATTCCAGAGCATGATTCATTACCACCAGCATCTGATCGACGGCGACATGCGCGCGGCAACGGGCGCGGCCATGACCACGATCTACGACTCCACGACGGAAGAACCCATCGCGACCGTCGCACACGGCAGTTCGGCCGAAGTCGATGCCGCCGTCAAAGCGGCGCGCGCGGCGCTTCCACGATGGTCGAACACCTCCATCGATGAACGGGCGACGTTCCTGCTCGCCATTGCCGATGCGCTCGAAGCGCGTTCCGATCGCATGGCCGCCGATGTCGTCGCCGAAGTCGGCATGCCGCTCAAGCTCACACGGCGCATCCAGTTGCAGGCGCCCATCGCCGCATGGCGCGCGGCGGCGGCTCATGCGGCCGAAGCGCTGGCGGAAACCCGCGTGGGACACTCGGTCGTGACGAAAGAAGCCGTGGGCGTCGTCGCCGCGATCACGCCGTGGAACTACCCGCTGCATCAGATCACGGCGAAGCTGGCGGCGGCGCTGGTCGCGGGTTGCTGCGTCGTGCTCAAGCCGTCGGAACTCGCGCCAGGCGTGGTCGGCGCATTGTGTGAGGCGGCACTCGAAGCGCGGCTGCCGCGCGGCGTGTTGAACATCGTCTACGGCGATCGTTTGACGGGGGAAGCGCTCGTTGCGCATCCGGGCATCGATATGGTCTCGTTCACGGGATCGACCGCCGCAGGAAGACATATCGCGTCGATGGCGGGCGCCGGTCTCAAACGCGTGGCGCTCGAACTCGGCGGCAAGTCCGCGAGCATCGCGCTGCCGGATGCGGATCAGGCTGCCGTCGTGAAGCATGCGCTCTCGTCGTGCATGCTGAACTCGGGTCAGACATGCAGCGCGATCACGCGGCTCATCGTACCGGAAGCGCAATACGAAGCCTATCGCGAGCCGCTTCGCGCGGGCGTGGCGAACCTGCGCGTCGGCGATCCGCGCGATGCCGATTCGCGCATCGGTCCGCTCGTGTCGGCGGATCATCGGAACCGTGTGAATGCATACATCGAACGCGCCGAAAAAGCGGGCTACGACGATATCGCAAATGGCGTGAAGCCAGCGCTGCCGTCGCGAGGGTATTTCGTTGCGCCAGCCATCTTCGGCCGGGTGCCGATCGACGCGGAACTCGCGCAGGAAGAAGTGTTCGGCCCCGTGCTGGCCGTGCAGACTTACTCGACTGAAGAAGAGGCTGTCGCGCTCGCCAACGGCACGTCGTATGGTCTCGCGGGCGCGGTATGGAGCGCTTCGGCTGAACATGCCGTGCGCGTCGCGCGCCGCTTGCGCGCCGGTCAGATCGATATCAACGGCGCGCCGTTCAACGCGCGTGCTCCGTTCGGCGGTTTCGGCGCATCGGGCATTGGCCGCGAGGGCGGGGCGTTTGGCATCGAAGAATTCGTCGAGCTTCGCGCGATCCAGCTTCCGCAATGAGACTTTCAGAGAGAACACAATGATGAGCCAGCAAATTGAAATCACCCGCGCGGGCGTGCACGAACAGGTTGCCGTCGTATCGTTCAATCGACCGGACAAGATGAACGCGCTGACCAAGGTCATGGAAGTGCAATTGCGGGATGCGTTCAGTGCACTCGATCAGAATGACGCCGTACGCGCTATCGTACTGACGGGCATTGGACGTGCGTTTTGCGCGGGCATGGATATCGCCGAACTCGAAGTGCTGCCGCCTGAAGATATCCGCGCGGCCGAGTGGATGCGTCCCTATGACATGAACCGCCGCGCCGACTATCAAAGCCGCTACTCGTACTTCATGGGCGTGCGCAAACCAGTCATCAGCGCGATCAATGGCGCGGCCGCCGGGCTGGGCCTGGTGTTCGCGCTCTACAGCGATATCCGTTTCGCTAGCGACAAGGCCATCTTCTCGACGGCATTCGCGAAGCGCGGCCTGATCGCCGAGCACGGCATTGCGTGGATGCTGCCGCGCGTGGTGGGACCGGGGCATGCCGCCGACATGCTCTACTCCGCGCGCAAGGTGAGCGCAGACGAAGCACTTGCGATGCGGCTCGTCGAGCGTATCGTCCCGCACGAGAGCCTGCTCGCCGAGGCGATCGCCTATGCCGACGATCTGGCGACCAACGTCTCGCCGCGCTCGATCCGGGTCATGAAGCAGCAACTGGGCGAGACGCCGTTCCAGACGCTCGCCGAATCGATCGCGCTCGCCAATCGCGAGATGTTTTATAGCATCCAGAGCGAGGACTTCACGGAAGGCGTGGCGCATTTCATCGAGCGCAGGCAGGCGAGATTCACCGGCGCGTGATCAGGACAGGAGAATCCGCGGGCAATCCGCGGAAAGCGAATATGGCCGAGAGAGCCGAACAAGGAGACACGAAGATGGATCTGGACCTGAACGCGGGCGCCCTGTCCGCGGAACAAGCGCGGTCGGGCGATGCCGTCTACCGCAAGATCGCATGGCGCTTCATGCCGTTGCTGTTCCTCTGTTACGTGGTGGCGTATCTGGACCGCGTGAATGTCGGCTTCGCCAAGCTGACCATGCTGACCGATCTCGGTTTCAGCGATGCGGCGTATGGTATTGGCGCGGGCATCTTCTTCATCGGCTATTTCATGGCGGAGGTGCCGAGCAACCTGATCCTGCATCGTGTGGGGGCACGGCGCTGGATCGGACGCATCATGGTGACGTGGGCGATCGTGTCCGCGGCGATGGCGTGGACGCATTCGACATCGCAGTTCTATGTGCTGCGATTCCTGCTCGGCGTCGCCGAGGCGGGATTTCTCCCCGGCATTCTGCTCTACCTCAGCCAGTGGTTTCCAGCACACCGGCGCGGCAAGATGGTCGCCATCCTGATGGCGGGCAATCCTGTCTCCGGCATCGTGGGCGGCGCGGTGTCGGGCTACATCCTGCATGCGATGAACGGCTGGCACGGCATGGCCGCGTGGCAATGGCTGTTCATTCTCGAAGCCGTGCCGGCCGCACTGCTTGGCCTCGTGGTCTACCTCTTCCTTACCGACAAGGTCGGCGACGCACGTTGGCTCGACGCCGGGGAGCGCGCGCTCGCGACTGCCGAGATCGCCGCGGACACGGCGGCCCGCACGCATACGTCGGTGCGCTACGGCCTGACGGGCGGGCGTGTGTGGCTGCTCTGCGCGATCCTGTTCTTCATCGTGATGGGCACGAGCACGATCGGCTTCTGGCAGCCGACGATCATCAGAAGCGCCGGTGTAAAGGACCCGCTGATGATCGGCCTGCTTGCGATGATTCCGTATCTCGCGGCACTCATCGGCATGCTGTACGCGGGGCGCAGTTCGGACCGCATGCGCGAGCGGCGCTGGCATGCGATCGTGCCCGTGCTGCTGTCGATTCCCGGCTTCCTGTTGTGTGCGCTGGGCGGGCAGGAACCACTCATCGCGATGATCGGCCTCACGATCGCGACGGCCAGCATCATCACCTCGCTGCCGATGTTCTGGGCACTGCCTTCGTCGTTTTTAGGCGGTGCGGGCGCGGCGGCGGGGATCGCGCTGATCAACTCGACGGGCAATCTCGCGAGCTTCGTCGGGCCGGCCCTGCTCGGCTGGCTGCAAACCACGACGCATTCACTGACCACCGGGCTCGTGCTCGTCTCGGCGTGCCTGCTGATCGCTGCGTTGATGATCGTGATGTGGGTGCCTGCGAAAATGGTCAATCGGTAAGCTGACGTCGGCGAGGTGTCGAATGCCTCGCCGGTAGTACACGTACTAGCGCGCATTCAGGCATTCTGTGCCGCAGTCTCTGATTTCCCCCACCTTGCAGCGCAACCTCGGTTTCACAGCCCGGCTGATCGACCTGATCGGCAAGGGCATCGATCTCGCCGTGCATATTGGCGGACCGATGACACCAACGACGGATCGGCGCGATGAAAATCGGCTGAATTATGCCGCAACGGCATAGCTTCCTATCGAGAAAAGGTTTTTGTCAGTGAGCGTCTTCGCAGGCACAGTGCTGAAAAAGGAGACACGCTTGACATCGACATTCATCAAGAAGCGCCGACAACGCGCTGCCTGACCCGATTCCACGACCAGGTGTTCTAACGATTTCTGCCTGACCCACAGGCGGAGGGGCACCTTTTTTCCAGCGTTTTCCATCGAAACCACCGGGACACCCAATGGGCGTCCCGGCGCGCGGTCGCGCGCCGCGCAGTACAGCTTGCGCTGTCATGACGCATTGCATTGCCATAACTACGAAAACGGAGAATCAGATGAAAAAGACCTTGTGCGCACTTGCGCTTATCGCACCGCTGTATCACGTTGCCTACGCGCAGAGCAGCGTCACGCTGGCGGGGATTATCGATGTCGGCATCAACGACGTAACGAACGCCGGCGGCGCGCATCAATACATGATGTCGAGCGGCGTGAACAACGGGAGCCGCTTTATCTTTCGCGGCATCGAAGATCTCGGCGGAGGACTCAAAAGTATCTTCTTCCTCGAAAACGGCTTCAATGTGAATAACGGCACCATCGGGCAGGGCGGGCTGCTGTTCGGCCGGCAGGCTTATGTCGGTTTGACGAGCGACCGTTTTGGATCGGTGACGCTTGGCCGACAATACGATTCGATGGTCGATTATGTGGGGCAGCTCACGGCGGCCGATAACTGGGGCGGCTATATCTCGGCGCACCCTGGCGATCTCGACAACTTCAACAACAGCTACCGCACCAACAACTCGATCAAATACACGAGTCCGACTTTCTCGGGCCTCACGTTTGGCGGCGTGTACAGCCTGGGCGGCGTGGCAGGCGATGCGACGCGCAATCAGGTGTGGTCGATTGGCGGCGGTTACGCTGGCGGCCCGTTCAACTTCGGCGTGGCAGTGCTCAACGCGCGCAACCCGAATCTCAGCTTCTTTGGCAACAACTCGCAGACGCCGCTCACGGCATCCACCGCAAACGGCACGGTAACGCCTGTCTACAGCGGTTTCATGTCGGCGCACAGCTATACGGTTATCGGCGCAGCGGCAGCGTACACGATCGGCGGCAGCACGGTCTCGGTGAGCTACTCGAACGTCAGATTCAGCGACCTGGGCGACACGTCGTCAGGTCCGAATCCCTCGCATTACACGGGAACCGCGATGTTCAATAACGCGGAAATCGCCTACCGCTTCCGCCCCGCGCCCGACTGGTTGCTGGGCGCCGCATATGACTTCACGGACGGCAACGGAGCGGGTGGCAACGGCGGCGCACGCTATCACCAGGGCGAGCTGACCGCCCAGTACTTCCTGTCGAAACGCACGACGGTCTATGTGCTCGGCGTCTATCAGCGCGCTTCGGGCACCGACTCGACAGGCAAGCCGGCCGTCGCTGCAATCAACCTGCTGACGCCGTCGAAGTCCGACACGCAAGGCGTCATCCGCGTTGGCTTCCGGCACAAGTTCTGAGCGCAGACGCCGTCACCATGGTCACATGTCTTCGGGCGACGCCGAGTCGCCCAGCCATGTGACCTGCCCCTTCCATGCGCCGTTCTTCACGAGATCGTGCATCTTCTCCGCCACGACATCCGACATCGTGCGCACCAGCCGCGAGGCGCGCTGCTCGCGCAGCGTGGCTAGCGAGACAACCGAACGGATGGGCGGACGCTCGATGGGCAGCGACGTGAGGTCGCCGCGCGCGACCTCTTCCTGAATCGCTGTGTAAGTCAGCAGCGCGTAGCCGAGACCGCGCCTCACGAGTGCCTTGGTGAGCGTCACACTGTCGACTTCGAGCACGATGCGCAGATGCACGCCATGCTGGACGGCCGCCTGCTCGAGCACGCGGCGGTTCGCGTGGGGGAAGCCGGGCAGGATCAGCGGCAACTCGGCCAGATCGCGAATCCGCAGCGGTTCTCCGCCACGCTCCTGAATGACGGTGTCGCCGGGCGGTCCCGCGATGACCATCGCTTCGCTGCATAGCGGCCTGACATCGAACGCATCCAGCGGCGGCTGGTTATACACGATCGCGACATCCACGCGGCGATCCAGCAGCCATTCCTGCAGCGAACTGCTCAGTCCCTCGCGCATATGCAGCGAGACGGCGGGCCACTTGTCGCGGAAGGCTTCGATGATGGGTGCCGATACCCATACGCCAACGGCCGGCGGCATGCCGAACGCGATATGCCCGCTCAGCCGGTCGGTCGACGCGCGCACATGTTCGCCCGTCTGCGCGACGAAGTTGATGATCATCTCCGCGCGCTCCAGCAGCTGCGCACCCGCGCCCGTCAGGCGGACGCCACGGCCGTAACGCACGAACAGCGGCGTGCCGAGTTCCTCTTCGAGCTTCGCGATCTGGCGGCTCAACGCGGGTTGCGCGATGTAGAGCTCGGCCGCCGCGCGGCTGAAACTCCCGACGCGAGCGATGTGGACGAACGAGCGCAATTCCCTGATTTCGATGATGGTCTCCGCGACGGTTATCGTGTTTTCGAGCCATGCTAAGGCGGCATAGCTTCCCATCGTAAAAAGGTTTTTGTCAATAACCGGCGCTTCCCGCACAGTATCGAAAAAGGGAGATACGCTGTCTTGAGCACATTTTTGAACCCGATCGAGTACCCGGATGCGACGGATAGCAATCCGGCATGGCACGAAGGCGACGCTGCCGGTTTGCGCTATCGGATCGACAGCGGGAAGGGTGGCGCGGGCGCGCGCACCATCGTTCTGATTCACGAGCTGGGCGGCAGCATCGAGAGCTGGGATGGCGCGACGGCGGGGCTCGATCCTGCGGCGCGCGTGATCCGCTACGACCAGCGTGGCCAGGGGCGTTCGGCATTGCCGCATCGTCCGTCTTCGATCGCGGACCATGTCGATGACCTGCGTGACCTGCTGGACGCACTCGCCACCGATGAACCGCTGTGGCTCGTCGCAGCGGCGGCGGGCGCGGCCATCGCGGTGACGTTCGCCGCCCGCTACGCGAGCCGGGTCGAAGGTCTCGTGCTTTGCGCGCCAGCGCTCGATGTCGACCCGCAGCGACGCCACTATCTTCTGGAACGCGCCGAGCGGGCGAGAACGGAAGGCATGCATGCGATCGTCGACGGCACGCTGGCGAATTCATGGCCGGTTGTTCTGCGTTCCGATATGCACGCATTCGACCGATATCGCGAACGTTTCATCGCGCAGCAGGCGAACGGCTATGCACAGGCGAGCGAAGCGCTGAGCGAGATCGATCTGTCGTCGGCATTGGCGTCGCTCGCGTGTCCGTGTCTGTTTCTTGCTGGCGAATTCGACGTGCAGCGCCCGCCGCAACGTGTGGAGGCCCAAGCAAAGCAGGTCCATGGCGCAGATTTCGCGATCGTCCCACAAGCGGGACATCTGATGGCCGTGCAGCAGCCCGCTGAAGTCGCCGCGCGCATCGACCGCTTCATTACGGAGAACAGCCGATGAATCCAGCCTCATTGCCGGGCATCCTGATGGTGTCGATGGAGCCGCCCGCTTCGATGGAAGAGGAATTCAACGACTGGTATGACACGGAGCACTTTCCGCAACGCCGTGCACTGCCGGGTTTCGCCAGTGCGTCGCGCTGGGTTTGCACCAGTGGCTGGCCGCGCTGGACGGCGCTTTACGATCTGGTATCGATGGATGCGCTGCAGACCGATGCCTATCGTGCCGTGTCCGGCGCGAACTCGACGCCCTGGAGCCGGCGCCTGCTGCCGCGCACGGTGGGCCGTACGCGCGTCGTTGCCGTAGCGCTCGATGCCGCTCAGGCGGTCGCGCAGCACGAGCCGCGCTCGACATGCCGTCTGCTCGCGATGAGCGTTCGGGCAAGGGCAAAGGATGGCGAAGCGCAGGCCGTCGCAGGCGAAATCCGCGAGAAGCTGGTCACGCGCGGCGATCTGCAACAGATTCGATGGTTCGTGGAGAACGACGACGTGCTATGGACGCTGGCCGCATTCGACACACCCGCAAGCGCGGACGTGCTCGCCGCGCAGCTGGGGCGGCCAGGCGGGAGCGGGATGCTGTCGTTCAACGTGTACGCTCCGTACCACCGCAGCACTTACTGATTCACTGGATTCAACCGGCGCGATATCGCAATGTGCGCGCCGACATAAAAACGAAGGAGACGTCGATGAGGCAACTCAAGAAGCTGCATGTCCAGGTGCTGATCGCGCTGATTCTCGCCGTGGTCGTTGGGATCTTCGCGCCGGCGACGGCCGTCAAGATGAAGCCGCTTGGCGATGCGTTCATCGGCCTGCTGCGCATGCTGCTCGCGCCCATTGTCTTTTGCACGGTGGTTCATGGTCTGTCCCACGCGCAGGACATGCGGCGGCTGGGACGGCTCGGCGCGAAGACCCTGATCTACTTCGAAGTGGTCAGCACGGTGGGCCTGTTCGTCGGGCTCCTGCTGGTCAACGTGTTCGAGCCGGGCGTCGGGCTGCACGCGACGCATATCGCCAGCACCGCAAAAGTTGCGCAGTTCGCGGAGTCCGCTGCGCATATGACGGTCACCGACTTCCTGCTGGGCCTGGTGCCGACGACGCTGGTCGGTGCGTTCGCGGCGGGCAACATTCTGCAGGTCCTGCTGATTGCGATTCTCGCGGGCATCGCGTTGAACATCGCAGTGGGACGCGAGTCGATTCTGCTGCGCGGCATCGGTGAAGGTCAACGCGTGCTGTTCACGATCCTCGGCTTCATCATGCGGCTCGCACCGCTGGGCGCGTTCGGCGCGATGGCATCGGCGGTGGGCAGCTACGGCGGCGCGACGATTCTGTACCTGATGAAACTGGTGGTGCTGTACTGGGCAGGCTCCGTTGCATTCATCGTGATCGTGCTCGGCGGCATCCTGGCGAGCTGCGGCGTGTCGATCTTCTCGGTGCTCAGAATGATCCGCGAAGAATTGCTGCTCGTGTTCGGCACGGCATCGGGCGAAGTCGCGTTTCCGCGTCTCGTGCAAAAGCTGCAACAGGCAGGTTGCGACGAAATGGTAGTGGGCTTCGTGCTGCCGGCGGGGTACAGCTTCAATCTGGACGGTACGGGGATCTACATGGCGATGTCGGTCGGCTTCATCGCGCAAGCCACCGATACGCCGTTCTCGCTGGCGCAGCAGATCGCGTTGCTCGGTGTGCTGATGCTGACATCGAAAGGCGGCACGACGGTTGCGGGCGGCGCGTTCATCAAGCTCGCCGCGACGATGGAATCGGTGCGTGCATTGCCGCTCAACGGTCTGGGACTGCTGTTCGGTATCGATCGCCTGATGGCCACCTGCACGGCGTTGACGAACATGATCGGCAATACGGTAGCCGTGCTCGCCATTGCGAAGTGGGAAGGCGCTTTCGATGCCGACAGGTTCCGCGCTTACGTCAAGACCCAGAACGACATGAAAGAGATCGACGCACCACGTGAGCCGTCGTCGGCGCCATTGGTCGCGCGTCAGTCTTCAAGCAAGTAACGATGGCGGCAAGCACAGTCCCTCTTCTTTTCAGGCAACAGGAACTCCAGATGAAACGTATCGCCGATCTCGATCCTGCGGGAATGACATCGCAGCAACGCAGCGTCTACGACGCGATCGCCAACGGACCGCGCAAGGGCGTACGCGGGCCGCTCGCCGTGTGGCTGCACCGCCCGGAACTCGCGCAGAACGCTCAGGCGCTTGGACGCTACTGCCGGTATGAAACATCGCTTGAACCGCGTCGATCCGAACTCGCGATCCTGGTCATCGCGCGTATCTGGGGCTCCGAATACGAGTGGTATGCGCACAAGCCGATCGCGCTCGATGCAGGCGTCAGTCCTGCCGTCGTCGAAGCGATTCGCACCAACGCGGTCCCCGTATTGGAACGGGCCGATGAGGCGATCATTCATACCTTCCTGACGGAACTGCATCGCGACCGCAAGGTTTCCGATGAAACCTATCGCGGGGCAGTCGAACTGCTCGGCGAGGCGGGCGTGATCGACCTGACGGGACTGGCGGGGTACTACACGCTCATCTCGATGACGATCAATGTTTTTCAGGTGTCGCCGCCCGACGGCGTGCCCAATGAACTGGGAGCGTGACGATGTCCGCAAAACGCCTTGAAAACAAGGTCGCATTCGTCACGGGTGCGGGTTGTGTCGGCCCGGGCTGGGGCAATGGCCGCGCGGTGTGCGTGCGATTCGCGGAAGAGGGCGCGAAGATTTTCGCGGTGGACCGCGACGTCGAAGCGATGCATGAAACGGTCGAACGCGTTCGGGCCATCGGCGGAGAAATTACTGCCATTGCTTGTGACGTAACGAACAGCGCCGCTGTCGAACATGCGGTTGCCGCCTGTGTCGAGACCCACGGCCGCGTCGATGTGCTCGTCAACAACGTTGGCGGCTCGGCGCATGGCGGTCCCGTCGATCTGGACGAGGACAAATGGGATGCGCAGATCGCGCTCAATCTGAAGAGCGTGTATCTCACGTGCAAGCACGTGCTGCCTGTCATGGAGAAACAGGGCGCGGGAGCAATCGTCAATACGGCATCGACGTCCGGCATCCGGTGGACGGGCGCGGCGCAGGTGGCCTATGCGGCTTCGAAGGCTGGCGTGATCCAGCTATCGAGGGTGGTCGCTGTCGAATATGCGGCCAGAGGCATTCGCGTGAACACGGTCGTCCCTGGGCAGCTTCACACTCCGATGGTCGAAGCGCGGCTCGCTGGCCAGCGCGCAGGCGGCGATGTCGACGCATTGCTCAAGCAACGCGTCGCGCGCATCCCATTGGGTTTCATGGGCGATGGACGTGACACGGCCAATGCCGCGCTGTACCTGGCATCGGATGAAGCGCGTTTCGTGACGGGGACCGAGGTCGTCGTCGACGGCGGTATGACCGTGCGGTGCGGGTGAGGCAGACATGACGAAGACGTTGAAAACATCGGCTCCGCCTCTTGACGAGCCGCGCAGTCCGGCAATGCAGCTACCGCCGGGAAGCTGCGATGCTCACGTTCACATCTTTGGACCTTTTGACCGGTATCCGTTGCCGGACGATCGCAGCTTCACGCCGGCACTGGCGCCCGAGAGCGCATTGCGCCGCTGGCACGAGCGCTTTGGTTTCGAGCGCTGTGTGATCGTGCAGAGTCAGGGGCATGGATATGATCATCAGCCGCTACTCGATGCGCTTCGTTCTGGCGCGGGCCGTTACAAAGGCGTCGCACTCGTGCGTCCCACGGATTCGGACGCGACGCTCGCCCGTTACGACGAGGCGGGTGTGTGCGGTGCACGGTTTCATTTTCTCGCGCATCTGGGTGGCCGTCCGGATCTGAATGCAATTCGCGAGGTGGCAGCGCGTATCAAACCGTTGGGCTGGCACCTCGCGATTCACGTGGCCGGAGACGATATCGCCGAGCATGCCGACTTCATCCGGACACTGGACGTGCCTGTCGTCATCGATCACATGGCGAGGCCCGACATCTCGAGCGGTCCGGACGGCGTGGCGTTGACGGCGTTGCGCCGGTTGATGGATACGGGGCGGGTGTGGGTCAAACTGAGCGGCGCGGACAGGCTCTCTAAAACGGGCGCACCGTTTCACGATGCGTTGCCCATTGCACGAAGCCTCGCGGCGCACGCGCCGGAGCGCGTTATGTGGGGAAGTGACTGGCCTCATGTGAACCTGCACGGACCGATGCCGGACGATGGCGACCTCGTTGACCTTATCTCCAGCATCGTTCCTGACGAGGGCGACAGACGGCTGCTGCTCGTTGATAATCCGGCGCAATTTTTTGGATTTTAGAGGACGGGTGGGCGATGCTGCCCATCTGATGTCGCCGTTCGCGGGCGAGGGCGCCAACCTCGCGATTTTTGATTGAGCCGCACCCGGCCATGCGCTTCGCGACCATCCCCGTGATATAGAGTCCGCGCTGGCGACGTACGAACGGGCGCTCTTTCCCCGGAGTGCTTCCTTCCCTTATCGGACGGCGGAGAATCATCTGCGCTTCTTCGGCGACAACGCCCCTTGGTCATCCGAGCAATCAGTGTCCTGTACCGCGCATAAAACGACATCATTCATTCCCCGAACCAACTACGTCCTCTAAAGAAGCGTGGCTTCAGAAAAGCTGTGAATGCGAGCGTCCCGGTTGCCGATGCATCACATATCACCTATGTTTATAGCGCTAGCGAATACGCTATCTCACCCATGGCGTGACGAGGAATGCGTCGGGCCTTCGCGCTTCACGACTGAAAATCGCGTAGGGAGACATCATGGCTTCGGTAATCATCGATGTAAGCGCATCGATTATCTATAACGATTCGACGAAGGCCGCGGCGAATGCGACCGTAATTCAGAACGCACTGAATAATGTGAGTACGCTCACCTACGTGCAGGTCCAGGTCAATACTCCCGGTGTCTACTATTGCAATCAGGTGGTCATGCCGACCAACACGTCGTTCCTGCTGGGCTATGGCGTCACGCACCGCAAGCCCGCGAGCTACAACCTGTGCATGTTCATCAACAAGGGGGCGCTTCAGAGCACGCCCGTTGGTGACAGTAATATCGGTTTCTTCGGTCAAGGCACGATCGACGGTAACGCTGCGACCCAGACGAGCCTCACACAGCCAGTCAGCGTGATTACGCCCAATACCTTCCTCTATGGAATTCAGGGCGAAATCTCGATGATCAACGTGAAGAACTTCGAGTGCGCGATCGCCAATCCATTTAATACGAACGGCTTCTTCTGCCAGTACATTGGTACTGACGCGTATTTCCACGACATGAATCCGAATGTGGCGCGTGACTTCATACATATCAACGGTCCGTCGAAGCACATTGTCGTGGATCGTTGCAGTGGATTCTCGAATGACGCGTTTATTGCGCTAAATGCGTGGGATTGGCACCGCAGCGGTCCCACGGTCGGCGACATCGTGGACGTACGGATCAACGACTGCGCGTATTACGGCTGTACCGGGCTCGCAGGCCAGACCCGGACTTCGAGTCTCGTCGTGTTTCTTCCGGGCACCCGGACGACGGGTAACGGCACAGGCACCGGCAATGTCAGGAATGTGTCGGTGGACGGCTGGGAGGTCAATATGAGCACCGCGCCCGGAGCGCCGGCGTCGCCGGGGCTCGCGATCACGGGTGACTTCGATCAGGTGAACGGTTCCGAGTATTCCGGCGTCGGTCTGGTCGAAAACGTCAGGATCACGCGTGGGTATTACGCGATGACGAACTCGAACTGCAGCATGATGGTCGTGCAGAAGACCCCGAGCGGGTCTCCTGCCGATGGCCAGAACACGCTGACAGTGCGTAACGTCGTTGTCGAGCAGGTGCACTGCGATGCGTCGGTCGGCACGAGTGGCCATATCGCCGTGTCGATACAGGTGCCATACAACACGTTCAACCTGGACGGCCTGAAGTTCAAGGACTGTGAATGGACCCCGTCGAACCTGTCGTCGAACCAGGCCTTTGTCCAGTTCGGCAATAAGACGGTTGCCCGTCAGGTGGTGATAGATGGGCTCACAATCAATTCGAGCGGTGCGACAGCTGCAACGGCGGCGTGCTTTATCAACCAGTACAGCGCTGGAAATGCGGCGGTGATCGATGACCTCACGCTGGACCGGATCATGACCGCACAGGGTTATCAGATACCGCAATCATGGTTCCTCCTGTCGGGTGGCGTGAACAACTTCCGGTCGCGCGGCAACAACATCGTCGGCCCGAATGGCGGCGCCGATGGTCAAGGAATCTGTCTGGTCGCGAATACGGCGTACATGGGTTACGGCGTGGTCTCCGATGGCTACTTCAACGGCGTCAAGATTGGCATGCAGATCAACACCGCATCGGCTGCCGGCGTGACGCTGGCGTGGCGCGATTGCAAGATTCTGAATCAAACGCACCCGATTTTTATGAATGGTGCGTTCACCGCGAATATCTCGTATGTCGGCGGCATGCTGAGCACAGGTGCGAATCTGGTTCGCAACGTGTCGGGGGCGACGACCTTGTCACTGTTCGGCACGGCGGTCAGTGGCACTGGCGCACAAGCGGTCACGGTCGTCTCGGGGACCGTGCGCATCACGAAGTCGGACCTTGCGGCGATCACCGCGAGCGGCGCGGTGCTGAGCCCGCAGAACAACGATATCGTCAATTTTGCGGGTACCCCTTCTTACGCCGGTGCGGTGGTGCAGGGTGGGGGAACGGGGGCGGGCATGTATATCTATCGCGGCACGGGCGCGGCGGGTTGGGTGAAACTGAACTGAGGCGTGGCGATGAGTTGCGGATCGCGACGTTATCCGACCCGCACGCGCCCGGCACGTTCAATCTAACTATGATTTTCTGCGTCGCGATATGTGGCCGTTGTAAAAAAGTCAAATCTTTGCGCGACACAAATTTGAAAGATATTCGTCAGCCGCTCAGTGTGCGACCATCAGTGCACAGCTTTTGAAACGCAAAACGATGAACCAGGGGGCTCCATGAGTAGCCATATGCTCATTTGGGCGGGCGTGCCGCATAACAGTGATGGCATCGTCTTTCAGGTTCGTGTGGTCCACGGCCTTCAACGCTTCTACATGTCGCGGCGCGTGCTCGAGGATGCGTTCGAACTCGAACCACGCGCATCTGACGCAAGACAACTCGAACTCTTCTACACGTTTCTGACGCACATCCTGGCTCGAGCCGGCAGCAAGCGGCCGATTGCCGGTTCAGACACGGTTGCGCTGCAGTCAACTGACTTCATCCCGTCGGGCAAAAAGGAAAATCGATCGAGTCTTCATGCACTCGCGGGACGCGAGGCATAAATGCCTGCGCAGCAGGTTCGGAATGTGGGATTTGTGGGGCGGCGGCGGTTTCGCGTGACGAACCGGCGATGAATCGAACTCATCCTGACCGTCGATGGCCGCGTAATGGCCAACGTGTGCAGGAACCTTCAATTCTATTCGCTTCGCTACGGACGGCAAGCCTTCCGTTGTTTCAAACCCAACACTTATTGCGTCGCCCGGCAAGTTTGCTCCGGATGTGCAACGATGGTTACGCAACTCGCACCAGTCTCAAGACGCCAGACAACCCAACGGGGAGGGAAGATGAGAGAAAACGCCGAGACACTATTCGTCGCTTCCGAGGACATTGCGACAGCGTTGAACCTGCTGGAGAGCGTGGAGGTTGAGATCGGATTCGATAGCGATGATCCCGAGAGCATCGAAAAGGCGATTCTCGCCGTCGAGGAGGCGATCAATACTCGCCTGAGCGGCCATCGCGGCGATGCACGTATTGAGTCCGCCATCCTTCGCGTCAAATCGGACTTCCGGTGCGCGATCCTGGAGCAAGCCTCGTCCGAAGAGGACGAGGATGGGGCCATCAGCAGCATCCAGACCCTGCATTGAGTTCTCGACACATGTCACCCGATCGCCAATGGGGATCGGGTGAGGCAGATGAACTGATCCGTCAGTGATATCGCGAATGCCGTCGATTTCAATGGATGGATGTCACGGAAGTGAAAAATACGCATGAGAATCTGTCGACGGACTTTCAACAGGCTAGCGTGTCGGCTGCAATTGACTGCAACGCGCTTGTTGCATCAACGCGATGTCGACTTGATCAGCTGGCCGCCCTGCACAGGAGAATGATTTGACCGAGCGCTCGTCTGCATCTCGCACCACTGGATATCCCAGTGATTCGTTCGAAAGATTGTTTATCGACCTGGGCGAACATTCGGCACACAAAGCGCTTCTTCTACTCACGGACGCAATTCATTGCCAGCAGCGCGATATGAATGCGTACGACTGGCTTTCGAGCGCCCTCCCTGGTGCAACCTTGAAACCAGCATTCGCGTTCGGTACCGTTGGCGAACTCTATCGATCCTTTTCGAGGCCGGCGGAGTTTGCGCGTCTGAACGCCCTGCGACGCTCGTAGCTAATCAAGTCGATCCCTGGCTCCGGATGCAGTCGGAGCCAGCGAGAGGGACGGTGTGTGCGCGAACGTCATACGCGCATCGTTCGTCTCGACGTGCTCTCATTCGAGTTGCCTTCGTATGGCTTGTTCTGAGTTGGAGGCTGCGAAAACGCTTAGGACAATAGAATGATTTTGCGAGGCCTGCGGTGAACGCTTCGGAAAGGACGACCATTGAGCTTGAAACCGTTGGTAGCCGTTTGTCGCGGCTCAATGGGTGCCATCGTAACCATTAGCGTCGACATGGCAAGACTGCCGGATGCGTCCCGGGCAGTCTTTCGATCCGGGTCAATTGTCGGCGTAGTCGATGCCGGTTAGCACACCGAGATGTGCAACGGTGGTGAAATGCAACGTTTGCGTCGTATCGATGTCCAGTTCGCGCACGTTGCCGCCCAGATCCGTCACAAAGGCGCGGCGCCCACGTGAGTCCAGTGACACGCCAATTCCCTCTTTCAGTTCGCGGGCGAGCACCTGGCGATCAACCAGCCCAGACGCCGTAATTTTCGCGCGATTCAGTGTATTCCCGTCATGCGTATCGTCGCCTCGATCCGTCCAGTAAAGCATGCTATCGCGGTGATCGATATCGAGATCGATCGGCTCGGGTAGGTCGGCGAGGAGACATTCGATATCAGATCGGCGATCGGGCGTAGCAGCAGGCGGCAACTCGATCCCCGCACGGAAGATGCGGCCCTGTCCGCCATCCGGCGGTCCCTTTTGCGTCCAGTAGACATGCCCGTTAGCCTTGTCCAATACGATGCCTACACAATGGCGGGTCGCGTCGTTCGTATCCTCGGGAAAACTCCCGGTGCGGACGAGCTCCGTCACCTCGGAGCCATCCAGCCGCGCGCGCATGACCCGCATGCCTTCGCGGTCGCACCAGTACAGGTGGCCGCCTTCCTTGTCCAGCACGAGTTCCTTGGGCGTTCCAGCCTTACCGGAAGGCACCAGCACACGATGCCCGCTTCCGTCGAGCCTTGCGCATTCGATCGTGCCGTCGTTCGGGGGAACTGCGCCGGAAGCCGGATCGCCATCGACAAGGTGGATGCCCGTGCCCATGTTGGTCCAGTAGACCATCTGGCTTTCGGCATCGACCTTGATGCCGTCGGGTGTGCGCGTAAGGTTCGCGATGATAACCTCGTGTGAACCGTCCGGTGACAGAGCGATGATCGCGGGTGGACGAGCCTGCAGGACATACAGCGTACCGCCATTCTTCGTAGCCACAGTAGATACCCTCCATGAGGTCGCTATAACCATCGTCGTGCGGGCGGAGTCGATCCGCGGCCCCGCCGCTGCTGAACAGTTTCAGACTACCTCAAATTACGTGACGGTTCCGGGTAGGGTGCGACTGTTCTCAAGCAAGTGGCGAACGGGCGGAGGCGCTCGCGCGAAGAGCAATCAAGAGGCGGGGCGCGGCAAACGTCCTGCGGGCGAACGCCGCGTGCGGAAGAGGAAGGACGACATCTGGCAACGTATCGGCCGTTGCGGACATTCGGCTTGGCCGGGATCTGCGTCAGCAATGGGCAAGATAGCTGACGGTGGCAGCATCGAGTAGCCCGACGTCAGCTTCCCGCATTGGCATTCGGCCTGACATGGTACGCGACTGCGACTAATGACCGTTTGACAGGCATCAGGAGCATTACCAGCTGAAGCGATATCCAGCCTGCCCGAACACGTTGCGCCGGTAGTCGCCGCCGATACTGTGTGCGTACGACACGTTCGCATACGCCGTCGAGTTCTTGCCAAAGCTGCCGGTCACGCCAACGCCGATGTCATACCAGGTTTTGCCCAGTTCGTTCTGCAGCGTCGCACCGCCGACACGGGTCTGTCCCGGCGAGAAGAAGTCATGCAGCACGTTGGCCATCAGATATGGCGTGAGCGTCGAGTTCTTCGCATCGTTGCTCAGGTTGGCCTTGAACAGACGGAAACCAAGTCGTCCGCGCAGTGCGTTGGTTGTATTTGCACCGACTTCCGAAATGCCATCGTTGAAGTGGTTCAGGTGCACGTATTGATAGAGCAGTTGCGCTTGCGGCTCGATTGCAATACCGGACGAACCCAGCGCGAATGGTTTGCCCGCCTCGCCGGAGACACCCGCGCCGAAACCGTTTTGTCGACCGCTGCCGCCGTACACGTCGCCATATTGATTCTGGTAATGCGTCAACTGGCCGACGCCGTCGAAGTACGTGCCGTCCGGCAGATATTTCGTCCAGTAGCCGCCAACCGATTGCGCCTGTGTTTCGACCGTGCCGGTTGCGTCCGTCAACTGTCCAGTGAGACCGCGCGCGCTGTCTGCGAACGATGCGGAGGTCGAGCCGAAGCTCACCGTCGCGCCCGCATGCGTGCTGCCGCCGTTTTCACCGCGCGAGAGCGTCCAGTCCTTGCCGAACTGCGCGAAGAACGTGCGCTCATCGGCGGAGAAGCGGTCGCCCGCGTCGGCATCGAGGTTCTGTCCGCCGATGCGCCCCCATACGCCGTTTTTGCTCGCGGGCTGGTTCGCGGCCTCAACGCTTGCTACATCGCCGACGCGTTCTTGCAGACGGCCGAGCATCGTGAAGCCGTAATCGGTGACGAGCAGCGGGGTCATTGCGTAGCCGGTCACTGCGGGGCGATAGGCAATCGGCGCGGACGTGTTGCCCGTCGTGCCCGAGGGCGAAGTCGTGCCAGCTGCGGTCGATTCGAGTTGCGATCGGAGGTACCAGCTGTTCGCGTCAGCTGTGCCGCCCTGATACAACAGGTATTCATATGCGCCGGCCTGCACCGGACCTGCGAGGTGAAAGCTGTTCGCGCCTGACGTGCCGTTGACCTGCACCAACTGGATCCCGTCGCCGGTGGTCGTCGTCCCGCTGCTTGAACCGTTCACGCGCAGCGCCGTACTGCCGCTGGCATTGCCGACGATCACGAGACGGTCGCCCTGCGTGATAGTGCCGCTCTGGTTGAGCACTGCGTTTAGCACGACCTGGCCGTTCGTTCCGGTGTAGTTGCCGGCAACGTTCAGCACGTTGCCTGTTTGCCCCGAAGCGGCAGCCAGATTGACGACGCCAGCATTGTTCAGATCGCCGCCGATGCGCAGCGTGCCGCTGCCCGACGTCGCGAACGACTGGAGTGCATTCGCCACTGCAAGCGTACCGTGGTTGTTGACCGACGCGGGCACGGAGCCATAACCGCCGAGCGACGCGCCGACGGCGACCGTGGTCAGCCCCGTGCCGATGCTGGCGGACGTATGAGCCGGATCGCCAACAGCAAGCGTGCCGGCCAATACGTTCGTGCCGCCTGCAAAAGTATTCGCGGCGTTCAGAATCGTGGTTCCTGTGCCGACCTGATTCACCGCACCGCTGCCGCTGATCACGTTATCGAACACGAGCGCATCGCTGCGATTAAAAGCGAGCGCGCCGTTATCGGTGATGTCGCCGACGATGCTGCCGCTCGCGCCGCCATTGCCCAACTGCAATGTGCCGCTGGCGATGATCGTGCCGCCGGTGTAACTGTTGTTGCCGGAGAGAATCGTCGTGCCGCTGCCTAGCTGGGTGACGCTGCCGGCTCCGCTAATCGCGCCGTCGAGGGTGAGTGTGCCGGAACGATCGAGCAGTAGCACGCCGTTGTTGACGACATTCCCGACGATGCTGCCGCGGGTGCCGCCATTGCCGATCTGCACGGTGCCCGCGTCGATTATCGTGCCGCCGGTGTAGGTGTTGTCGCCAGCAAGAACCAGCGTACCGGCGCCGTTCTTGGTCAGTGCACCCGCTCCGGAAATCGTGCCGTTCATCGTCAGTGTGGTGCTCCCATCGGTCAGCAGCGTGCCGTTCGCGACCATCGTCACGCCGCGCGCCATGGTGATGTTCGCGGTGTTTTCGAGCGTGCCGCCGTTGAACGTCAGTCCGCCGGAAGCGTCGCCCAGATTGCTGTCACTGGAAATCTGCAGGACGCCGCCGGTCAGCGTCCACGGTGTGACGGCCGAGGTGGTGCCAGTGAGCGTCCATGTGCTCGTGCCGGTCTTTTCGAAGAGACCGAAGCCCTGGTACTGGGCTGCGGAGCCTTTCGCACCGATCTGCGAGACGTCGAAGCTCGAGTTCGTGGCCCCACCAAGTTTGAGGGTGTCCGCAGCACTGAACGCAACGGCATTTCCAGTGAGGTGCGAGGTCGACCAGATCTCCAGCGAATTGACACCACCCGTGAACAGGACCGCGTCGCCGCTGACTGGCGTCCAGCCGGCCCCAGTCCCACCCGTGCCGCCGGCAATCGTCCCGGCGTTGATGACGGTCACGTTACTGCCTGTGATGCCCGCGCCACCAGCGCCGGGTGCAACGGGGACTGCAAAGGCGCGCACTACGCCCCCACCGCCGTTACCGCCCGTGACCGTTCCGCCCGACCCGTTGAAAACGGTGCCACCGGACACGACTTCGATGCCAGCGCCCCCATCTCCGCCTGCCCCGACGAAGGATCTTTCACCATTGCCGCCAGTCAGCGTGCCGCTGTTGGTCACGGTGCCGCTGCCCGTCAACACAACGGCCGCGCCGCCTTCGCCTCCGCCGCCACTAGCGCCGGTGAGCGTCGTACTCCCGGCCCCTCCGGTTACCTTGCCACCCGCATCGATCGTGACGTTGGCCGACGAAAAGATACCTGCGCCACCGCCGCCACCGCCGGCAGCGGTAAGCACCGCACCCATGCCACCCGTTACGACGCCCGTTCCGGTGACGGTTATGTCGGCCGAAGCTTGCACGCCTGCGCCCCCTCCGCCGTTGCCGCCCGCGCTATTCACGTTGGCGACGGCGGCCTGGCCAATCTGTCCGGCACCGCCACTGATGGTGTTCGAGATACTCGCCTGCGAAGTAACAACCATGCCTACCGTGCCAGTCGCGCCCGACGCACCATAGACCGTGACTGTTCCATATAGCCCCGCCGCACCACCTGCCGCACCGTTGCCGGTTGTCAGATCGAGTGCGCCGCCGCCGCCGCTGCCGTAGCTACCGCTGACCGTGCCGATGCCACCATTCTGGCCCGTTGCGCTCGATGAGCTGCCGTCCGCGCCACCCAGGCCACCCACACCAGCGCCAGTCACGCTGAGGCCGTTCCCACCGTCCGCGCTGGCCTGGCTGCTTCCGAGCGCGAGACTCCCGGCAACGGCCAGCATGATCGCCAGGGAAATCCTGCTGCGCGAGAACGGTAAGGCAAAGTTCGCACGCAATGCAGATTCGCGTATATCCGTTCTGCATTTACTACGAATACGGTTGAATGTCAGGGCTGTGCCTTTCAGTCCAACAGAGTCTGGAAGCATTCCGCTTGAGAGGCGACTCGAGCTTTTTTTCATTATGGTTTTATGACGTATCTGATACCACGCATTTCGCGGGCGATTAATTGCACTGAATTCATTAAACACTTACCGGCGGGAAGATATCAGAACCTTTGGTAAGGTTTGCCCCGAAATGGCAACATGCGGCGGCGGCGCAACAGCGCGCCTGAAGCGACTTATTTACTGGCCCAAGGATGGTGTGTTTCTGCTATGCAGCCCTGCTGCAACAAGGGCCGATACTTCCGCCTGCTCAGGGCCCGAGGCTGTTCGGAGGCGCGTCGATAGGCTTGACCAGTGGGGAGCTGGCGCCGGTGGGACGCACACCCTTTCGACGAGAACGAAGCTTTTAACGTTTTTTATGATTGTGAGTATGTGAGTTAAAAGCAGTAGATGAAAATAATCTAAAAATGCTAAATGAATGATTATCTTCGTCGGGCGCGTATCAATAACTGTCGGTTGCACTTTCGATTCGAATGGCAGACAACTCTCACGAGTTGTGAGCACGTGGCAACGTCGACTGAATAATCACACTGGTACATAGTCGCGTCACGCCCGAACGTGAAATCGAGGGGAGAAGAATGTCTCGCCGCAGCACTAGCTTGCGCCAACGCACTAGTTATTGCTCGTCAACTCGACAACGAAGTCAAGAAAAGCTCTCGTCTTTGCCGGCACGTGATGCCGTGATGGATAGTAGGCGTACATCGGATACCGCTCGTCCGCCCAATCGGGAAAGAGATTGATCAATCGGCCTTCAGCAATCAGATGCCTGAGGCGGAGCGCGAGATCTCGGACAGCATCCCGCTGGTGGCTGACATGGTGGAGCGCAACGCAGGCAAGCCGGGTCTTCGCTTTACCGATCGCCACGGCCAGATCTTCCCCTGGTAGTTCTTTTATATCGAGCTGCCCGCGCAGGGCCTGTTGTGAAGTGGCAGCCTTCTGATTCACGCCACTCGAAGCCCCGCGGCCATGCAGATGTCAGCTCAGGTCACGGTCCGGCCCGCCTGGCCGGCGCGTGCAGCGTCCAGAAAGCGCGCCCGCGCGGGCTTGAGAACCAGCAATGCGAGCAGCGCTGTGGCGATGTCCAGCACGATCGCGGTTGAAAACACGGGAATCCAGCTGCCGGTGTGCTGATGGAGCAGCGCGGCGAGCGGGCCACCGAAGATCGAGCCAATACCGAACGAGATGTACAGCCAGCCATAGTTGGCCGTCGCGTAGCGCGTACCGAAGGTGTCGGTCAAGGTCGATGGAAACAGCGAGAAGATCTCGCCCCATCCGAAGAACACCAGGCCCGACAGCAACACGAACAACGTCGCGTTGTCCCGCGTGAGCAGCCACAACGCCATCGCAATGCCTTCGAGTGCAAAGGCGAAGCCCATCGTCTGCTCGCGGCCGAATCGGTCCGATACCCAACCGAACAGCGGTCGCGTGAGCCCGTTGGTGAAGCGGTCGATGGTAAGCGCGAGCGGCAGCGCCGCCAGGCCGAACACGAGCACCTTGCTCACGCCGAAGTCTGCGGCAAACGACGCCATCTGCGACGTCACCATCAGGCCTGACGTTGCCATCATCGTCATCATCGCGAACATCAGCCAGAAGAGCGGCGCGCGGAGCATCTGGGCGGGACGCCAGTCGCGCACCGTGTCGCCCTGGGCGTGCTCCTGCAACGCGCTCGCCGGCTCTTCGACGGGCACCCGCAGGCCTTGCGACGCGGCGAAGCCGACCACGGCGAAGATCAGCCCATAAAGCGCAAGCGTGCCGTCGATGCCACGCGCGGCCAGCGACGCCGAAACGGGAAACGTCGTCACGATTGCGCCCATCCCATAACCCGCCGCCGCCACCCCTGCCGCAAACCCACGTCGATGCGGGAACCACCGTACCATCAGCCCGACCACGCCTACATAGACGATGCCCGTCCCGAGCCCGCCCACGCCGCCATAGGTGATGTAGAGCGCAAGCGTGCTGTCCGCGTGCGCGGCCAACATCCAGCTCGCGCCGGCCAGCAGTGTTCCGATCGAGATCAGCAAGCGAGGGCCGAAGCGGTCGATCAACGCACCCTGGAACGGTGAGCAGAACGCCTGCAGCAGCACCAGAATCGAGAAGGTCACCTGCAACTCCGGCAGCGCTATGTCCAGCTTGGTCATCAACGGCTTGGTCATCAGCGTCCAGACGTACTGCGGACTCGAAATCGACATCATGCACACGAGGCCGAGCGCAAGCTGCGTCCAGCGGCGGCGCGCCGACGCGCGCATCGGCAGCACTGCGGCTGCGTTGAGGGTGTTCATACGTCTTTTCTCCGGATCAGAGTGAAGCACTCGCGCACGCCCCGTGACGGCCGGAGGGACCGCCGCACCGCATGCGAATTAGTAAGGAGTACGATTGAATGTCGCGCGCTCTACCAGCTCGCGACGGCGCCATCGCTGCGCGGATCGCTGCCCCCTTCGAGGCCGCCATGTGCGTGACGCACGATCGCGCCCGCGTGGCCCATTGCTTCGTCATAAGCGCCCAGCGCTTCGACTTCGTGACCGAACGCACGCAGCGTGTCGAATGTCGCGGCGGGAAAGCGCGATTCGAGCTTGAGCGTGTCGGTGGCGGCGCCCCACGTGCGCCCGAGAAGCCAACGCGGCGCATCGATGGCGGCCTGCGGGTTCCAGCCGAACTGCGCGATGCGCGAGAACACGGCGCTCTGCGATTGCGGTTGACCGTCGCCTCCCATGTTTCCGTAGACCATCACACGGCCGTCGTCGAAACGCGCGAGCGCGGGATTGAGCGTGTGGAACGGACGACGCAGCGGCGTCAGCGGATTGCGTGCACGTGCATCGAGCGAGAAACTGCAGCCACGGTTTTGCCAGGTGATGCCTGAGGCCGGTAGCACCACGCCGCTGCCGAACTCGTGATAGATGCTCTGGATAAAGCTCACAGCGAGGCCGTTGCCGTCGACCACGCCCATCCACACCGTGTCGGCGGGGCCGAGGCCGTTGCCCCAAGGCGCAGCGGCGCCGGGCGTGACGCGCGCGGCGAGTTCGTCGAGCGCGGCGGGCGTGAGAAACGCCTGCGGATCGACGTTCATGTAGTCGGGATCGGTAATGTGACGGTCGCGCACGGCGAACGCGAGCTTGGTCGCCTCGACGCACGCGTGCACATATTCGCCGCCGAGCGGGTCCATGCCACGCTCGAGAAGCCGGTCGAGCAGGCCAACGATCATCAGCGAGACAAGCCCCTGAGTCGGCGGCGGCATGTTGTAGACGGTGCCCAGGGAATGCGCGAGCGCGAGCGGCGTGCGCAAGCGCGCTTGGTGGCGGGCGAGGTCGCTGGCAGCGACGGGACTGCCGAGTGCCTGCAGGTCGGCTGCGATGGAGGCGGCGAGATCGCCTTCGTAGAAGTCGCGCAGGCCGGCGCGCGCGAGCTGTTCGAGCGTGGCCGCCAGACGCGGTTGTTTGAAGAGCGTGCCCGTTAGCGGCGTCTCGCGCGTGACGACGTCGAGGAAGGTCTCCGTGAATCCGGGCACGTGTTCGAGTTCACCGCGCTTTTGCGACGTGCACAGCGACTGACTGCGCGTCACTGGCATGCCGTGGCGCGCATAGTGGATGGCGTCGTCGAGCAGGCGCGCAAGCGGCAGACGACCGCCGCCCTGGTCGAGCGACCATTGATACGCGCGCTCCCATCCTGAGACCGTACCTGCAACCGTGTTAGCGGCCAGCGCGCCGCGAGACGGAATCGCGTCGAGGCCGCGCTCACGATAGGCTTCGATCGACGCCGCGGCGGCCGCCGCGCCGCATGCCTCGATGGCGACTGGCGTGTGACCCGGCATAGAAATCAGCCAGAAGCCATCGCCGCCGATGCTGTTCATATGGGGATAGACAACTGCGATGGTCGCGGCGGCGGAGATCATCGCCTCAACGGCATTGCCGCCTTCGCGCAGCACGGCGAGCGCGCTTTGCGATGCGAGCCCGTGGGGCGCAACGGCCATGCCACGTACGCCACGAATAGGGTTCAGGTTTGTCGACAACATCAGACTCGCTGCGTATGTGCGCTTCCGTGGTGCTGAAGCGCGCGGGTTGCTTGTATACGTGCTTGTCGACAAAAGCTAGAATCGTGCCAGATATTTCTGGACGAGCTCACGTGCAGGGCGCGAGCCATACGCGGCGGCGCCTTGCAGCAGACGCGGAATGAAGAAGGTGAGGGGGTGACTGGGGTGCAATGCGGCACGGCTACGCGCCCGCGGTACTGCGGCGGTGCCGCCGTGACCTTATTTAGTGCGCGCGCTCTGAAGGCGGTGCAGTGTGAGCTTGCGCACTTCGGCCTGGCTGCCGCGAATATGCTGCTCGATGCGGGCAAGTGCCGTGGCGGCGTCGCCGGTGCGGATGGCGTCGAGAATCGCGCCATGTTCCTGATAGGTCTCGTCGAGACAATCGCCGTGTACGAGATCAAGCCAGCGCACCACGCGGATGCGGCCCGTCACGCGTTCTAGCGCCGCCGCGAGCTCGTCGTTGCCGGTCGCCGCGACGAGAGCATAGTGAAACGCCTCGTCCAGTTCCGCAACCTTGCGGCCGTCGCGTTCGCGCGCGGCGGCAGGCACTTTCCAGATCTCGCCAAGTTCGTCGAGCAGACGGCGCACGGCCTCGCCGAGCGGCGCCACGCAAAGCTTGCGGACCGCAAATGTTTCGATCAGCTCGCGCATTTCGTAGAGATCGTCGAAGCGCTTGAAGTCGATCGGCACGACTTCCCAGCCACCCCGTACGTAGCCTTGCATCAGTCCATCGCTTTGCAGGCGCTGCAGCGCTTCACGCGCGGGCGTGCGCGACACGCCGAAGCGTTCCGCGACCGTGCCCTCGGTGAGCCGTTCGCCGGGAAGCAGGCGCAGTTCGAATATGTCGTCGCGCAGCTGAAGGTACACGGCGTCCGCGCGCGACAGGCCGCGAACGGCGCCGGCGGGCGCAGCACTCGCCGGTAGGCGACTAGCGAATCGGGAAGTGTTGAGGTCGTTCATGGTGGGTGAGAATACCAACAATCAACCCGGCAGCGAAGTGCTACCCCTCCCGGAGCGCGCTTCAATCCATGCAGAAAGCGTTCCTTTTCGAGTTCAGCCATCGCCAGTGAGATCTCCCTCTGCAAGCGATGAGCAGAACGTTTCGATAGCGCGACATGCATCCGCTAACGCCACTTCGAAAGCGCGGCGTATCGCGAGTGTGACGCATGAAATGGGATTGGCTTCACACGTCGGTAGTCGCATCGTCTTCATGGATGTCGTCGGGCGCATTCTCGAGGACTGTACGCGCGACGAGTTATTTGGCAACCGACGACCCGGCAGCCGCGAACAAAGGATTTTCTGAGCAAGATCATTCAGCACTAGCCGCGGAGAACTCGCACGGGTAGAGCCAGATTTCGCGTGAGACAGTCGGCACTTTCGCCAACTTGCAAGGACAGGATCGTTACCTGAGTGACGACCGGATCACCTGCAACTCGAGCGCGGCGGCGTTTCGCACTGCCCGCTCAACATGCCGTCTGGTCGCCAAGGGCAATTTTATGAACGTTCGCTGCATAAACCCATTCGCGGGCCTGGCGCTCGATGAGATCCATGAAAGCAGGCGGGCCGCTGCAGTAAATCTGCGTGTTGGCATGAGTGGGACTCATTGCGTGGGAACTCTTCTGCGCGAATAGATCATCGGACAGGCCGAAATGGTGATAGACCATACCGTGACTTCGAAGCGCGTCGAGTTCTTCTCGAAGCACTGCGCGGTCGGCCGATCGGGCGAAGTTGTGCACCTCGAATTTTTGGCCCGCCGAGGCAAGCCGCTTCGCGATGCCTGCGATCGATGCTGCGCCTATTCCGCCAGCAAACAGGATAGATCGCGCACGATCGTCCAAAATTGTTGGTGGGCTTTTGGGAGAGCCGACATACACTTCGTCTCGCTCATTCAGTGGAAACTGGGATAGGAGACTGTCCGTTCTTCCATCACCATTTTGTCTCGTGCCAACCACGTAACCATCTGACAGGGACGAAACACCGAGTAAGGGAAACGTTCTTTCCTTGTCGCCAGTGCTATTCAGGCAGAGTGTGACACACGATCCATCGATAAACGGCGGAAGCGGCGACCTTGACGTCGTTCGAAGTTCAACGGCATGGTACCCGTTGGCAATTTGCCATTTCCGGCTAACGGTGACGGGAAACAGGTTGTTGCGCATATCTCCTCCAATAGGACGTGCATCACAAATGGCACTCTAGCCGATACCTTGTCGGAGATGGAAAAGAGAGGCGGGTGGTAACGAAGCAAAATTGATAATCGGGCAGCGAAACCTATGGGGTTAAAGGCTTTGAGCGATTAGTGCAGGGCTGGTATTTTCAGAGCGTACTTTCTGTTTATGCTGCTGCTTCAAAGCGGTACATGCACGATCGCCAAGGATCAAATCTGCTCAATGCACTTGTAGCCGGGTGTGTTGCACAAACCTCGTCGCATCGGGGGGTGCCCGCCGACGGGCCACCCCTTTGCGCATTCCAGCAGGAACCTTTTGTTCCGCGGACTTCTATCCACCCGCGGCTTCAACCATTTCACCAAGCAACGGGTAGTCGTTATAGCCCGCTTCGTCGTCCGTATAGATCGTTTCCGGGTTGATGGCATTCAGCGCTGCGCCGCGTCGGAATCGTTCCACCAGATCGGGATTGGCGACAAAGGGACGTCCAAATGCCGCAGCGTCGCCTTCTCCGCGTTGAATAGCCTGCTCCGCGCTTTCCTTCGTTAGCCCTTCATTGAGAATATATGCGCCGTTGAACACGCGCCGCACGTCACGCCCGATGCGCTGATCGCCACGATCCAGCGACTCGCGCGCAAAGATGAACGCGATGTGGCGTGCATTCAGTTGCTCGGCGACATAGCGGAACAACGCGCGCGGATTCGAGTCGCGCATCGAATACGAGCTCGACATGAGGTTCAGATGCACACCGACCCGATTGGCGGGCCACACGGTGAGCAGTGCGTCGACGGCCTCGAGAAGGAAGCGGGCGCGGTTTTCAATCGAGCCGCCATAGCGATCCGTCCGTTCGTTCGAGCCGTCATGAAGGAACTGATCAAAGAGATAGCCATTGGCCGCGTGCAACTCGACGCCATCGAAACCGGCACGCTTCGCGTTCTCTGCGCCACGCCGGAAATCTTCGACGATGCCTGGAATCTCATCCGTCTCCAACGCGCGCGGCACCGAGTAGGCGCGCATTGGACGAATTCGCGTCACGTGGCCTTCGGGTGCTATTGCGCTTGGAGCGACGGGCGCTTGCCCGTTATGGTAGACCGGGTCGGAGACGCGACCGACGTGCCACAGTTGCGACACAATCACGCCGCCTTCGGCGTGAACCGCCGAGGTGACTTTCTTCCATCCTTCGACCTGCTTCTCGCTCCAGATGCCCGGTGTGTTCGGATAGCCAACGCCCTGCTGTGTCACAGACGTGGCTTCAGTGATGATCAGCCCAGCGCTCGCGCGCAGCGCGTAATGCTGCGCGTTGAGTGTGCCCGGTGCGCGGTCGTCGAATGCCCGCATGCGGGTAAGCGGCGCCATGATGATGCGATTCGGCAGTTTCAGTGCGCCGATCTGGATCGGATCGAAGAGTGTGGACATTGCGTGAGCCTCGTCTGGATATTCAATGAGAGGTGGTAATGCGCGGTTGGCCGGCAACTGTCATCACATATCCGCGTATTACGATGCACCATGATGTAACTAATGTTGTTACATCGTAGTCAAGTCGAATCGTACCGACAAGATTCAAATTTCGCAATAGACCGATGTTCCTTTGTATGTGGGCGGGGCTCATCGCAGAGTTTGTTCGGGATCCTGCGCTTTTGGCGTGGGTAAGACTCGAATTTAAGGGGAATTGAGTATGACGTGCTATTGCTCGCTGTCGGCAACGGGGAGCGAATTCGGTCCAGAGGCAATTTGACAGGTTCAGATGTAACTAATATAGTTATGTCTGAATAGATGATCAGGTTGTGATATGAGCGCCAATAGCCGTCTTACGGTGGCAACCCACATTCTGGCCTGGATGGCGCTCGTCGCACGCGATCATCCTGATGACCCCGTCACGTCCGAGCGGATCGCCGCGAGCGTGAAGACCAATCCCGTTGTGATCCGACGGACGCTCGGCGTCCTGTCCAAAGCTGGGCTCGTGCAAAGCTATCGCGGTATCAATGCGGGGTGGCGACTCGCGAGACCCGCTGAAAAGATCTCGCTGCTCGATGTGTTCGACGCGCTCGAAGAGGGCAGCCAGTTCGGATTGCATCCGACGCAGCCGAGCCAGGCTTGCCCTGTCGGGCGGGGTATCGGCGCGACGTTGAGCCACGTCTACGATTCGATTCACGAAACCGTGAGAACGACGCTGGCATCGAAAACGGTCGCAGCCGTGCTCGCCGATATTCTTGAATCCCAGCGTTCGAGCACGCGTTATTGAACGTCCGGTTGCGCAGCGTGAATGCGAGCATCAGCGCAAGACGCCAGGCTCTGCGTGGCGACACACACAGAGCCTGGCGTAATTGCTTGTCGACCACGCACAGCATCAACGTCCGCGCTGGCCTCGCAGATCGGGACGTAATCAACTTCGCCAGTTCAGTCGAGGTGCAAAGCATGGCTCCGGCAGATGTCATCGCCTTCAACCGCTTCTCCGACCACTTACTGCATCACCTCCAGCGCCTTTAGCGTGCTGACCGGCTTCAGCAGATTCAACACCTCGATCAACTGTTTATGGATATCAGGGTCGTGGTGCGCCGCCTGGATGATCGCCATGTGATGCCCGATCGATTTTTCCAGATCGGCGGGGCGTTTGCCGCGTGCATCGGGATAGGCCAGATCGGGCAGCGCTGCCAGCGACCACGGGTTGTCGATGATCGATTCGATAGCGGACAGAAACTCGCTGCTCAATGAGGCAAGCGGATCGGGATCGTAGGCGTGCGACGCAAGCAGGTTTCGCAGCACGACAGCTTCCTGTGCCGCGGCGCTCATGCCCTGCCCGTAGACGGGATTGAAGCGGCAAACCGAGTCGGCAATCGGAATCAGTCCGCGAGGAAAATCATCGGCGCCGTTGAAGTAGCGTCGACGGCTTTCAGGGAAGGCAAACTGTTCGATGTCGCCGTGCAGCGTTGCGTCCTTGATCGCGTCGTACACGCTGGAAGTCGGCAGGCTTGCGGCGTAGGCGGTGAAGGCATCGCCGTCGGCGGGTGGCGTGTCCGCGCCCCGGCCTCCGAGCGCCGCGAACCATTTGCCGTCTTCGCGCAGCAGCACGAGGCCCATACGGCTTTGTTCCGGCGCCCTGGGCATGGTGATCATGACCTTTGTCGCGGGCGTTGCGTGGGGCGGAATCGTATAGACCGCTGTCGAGTAACCGAAGTCCACGCCAATGACTGTCTCTTCCGGCATCGGACGGCCGGTGGATGCAAGGAAGTCCAACGTAGGCTTTCCGCGTCCGGATGCATCGACGACGAGGTCGGCGGGCAATACTTCCATTTTGCCGTCGCGGGTCTTGTACGACACCGAGGCGACCGCACTGCCGTCAGGCGTAGCGTCGATCGCGACGACACGGCACCCATCGCGGAAGATAACGTTTGCACGTTCCAGCACGCGACGGCGCACGGCAAGCTCCAGCAACGGGCGTGTCATCGTGAAGGTGGCGACGCCGAGACTGCGCACCGGAAAGGGCGCCTGCCCTGGATACTCATGGCGTACCTCGAGGCCGGAGTCGAGCGAGTTGGCGCCTGCCTGCGCGAGTGTGGATGAAAAGTCTGGAAACAGATCGCACAGCGCCTTGAGGCCACCGGCAAGCAAGCCATGGGGATGCTTGCCCTGTGGAACGCCGGGCCGTGGGGTCGCGTCAGCGGGAAGGACATCGCGTTCAAGCACGACGACTTCCCTGAAGTGGTCGGCCAGAACCTGCGTGGCGGGCAGCCCGCCCATTCCTGCGCCAATGACAACTGCTCGTTCACCTGAATAACGTTTCGACATCGCAACTCCTGCAACGGTAATCGGAGATAGGCACTACTTCGGCGGAAAGCCGCATCACGGAAATCCTTGCGACCAGCTAGTCCGCAATTGGCGGACATGACTTCACAACAGCCGTGTAGATGCGTTTATTCCGAATGCCGGGAAGGAGTCGATGGGGCTTGCTTTCAGTGTTGCGAGTGAGGGAATGCGGCGTTCGAGTGCGGCCACGTCACCCGGCGGCCAACGTGCTCGAGAAACGCGACGAATGAACAAAAAGTGATCGCGTCCGATTTCGCCTGAATGAAATAGCGCGATTCATGTAGACATGGTGCCGGATTCGAACCTATTGTCATATCGAATTAAATATCAATAAGGTATCCTGAGTTATGAATGGCAAGCTGAGCCTGCTTGAAATCGCGAGCCAGAAATAAGATCAACGCGATGGCGTGCCAGGCCTGAAAATTCGCGGCGTCGTCCATCGCTTCGCTTTCGTGCGTGCTGTCACAGCCGGATCGTTGCACAATGAGTGCATAGGCCAAGAGCTCAGTCGTGCAAATTCCTGTCAGGAGCGAGACGAATGAAAGCTTCAATGGTGTCACGAAACCTGCTTGCGACGCTCAAGATCAAGATGCCTGTCATTCAGGCGCCGATGCTTGGGTGGGCGACGCCGGCCATGGCCGCGGCCGTATCGAACGCTGGCGCGCTCGGGGCTATCGGCATAGGCGGCATGAATGCGGAGGACGCTCGTGCGGTGATCCGCGCGACGCGTGCGCTCACCGACAAGCCATTCAACGTCAATCTGTTTTGCCACAGGCGGGCGATTTCCGATCCGTCCTGTGAAGCGCGTTGGCTCGAATACCTCGAACCTCACTTCGCCCGCTTTCAGTCGCGACCGCCGACGACCTTGCGCGACATCCTCTCCACATTCGGCGACGACGATGCCGTTCTGACGATGCTGCTCGAGGAGCGGCCCGCCGTGGTCAGCTTTCACTTCGGACTGCCTGAGCCGACGGCCATCGCCGCGTTGCGCGATGCCGGTATCGTGCTATTCGCCACAGCAACGAATCGCCAGGATGCGGAGCGGATCGCGGACGCGCATATCGACGCAATCGTTGCTCAGGGTGCGGAAGCGGGAGGTCACCGCGGTACATTCGATCCCGCAGCCGCGGACGAGATGCTAGGGACGGCAACGTTGGTCCGGCTGCTCGCGCGCGAAAACGCGTTGCCGATCATTGCTGCGGGCGGAATCATGGACGGCGCGGGCATTGCAGCCATGCTTGCGTTGGGCGCTCAGGCCGCTCAGCTCGGCACCGCGTTCGTCGTTACCGACGAATCCGCGGCCAGCGCAGCGGATCGGGCTGCGCTGCTCGACCGTGAGAGCCGTACTGCATTCACCAAGGCGGTTTCCGGCAGGCTTGCACGCGGCATCGAAAGCCCTTTCACACGACTTGGGCAAGATCCGGCCTGTCCGCCGATTCCCGATTTTCCGATCGCCTTCGAGGCGGCGAGGGCACTGGCTGGTGCGGCGAAAGCTCATGGCAGTTCGGACTACGATGTCCGATGGGCCGGAGCGGCCGTGCGTTTGGCACGAGCGATGCCCGCCGCGGAGCTCGTGGCGGTGCTCATGCAGGAAACCGTCGACGCTGTCGGATCTTTGCAGGACGAATTCGCGCGCTGAAGTTCTGTGGTGGACAGTACACCGCGCGCCGTTTCGTCCAGTACCTGCCGAACATGAGGCGCGCAGCGTGCGGTGTTCGTCGTGCTGGAGCCTGACGCTGACCTCAGACCTTGCCACTCATCCGGTCCATCAGCGCAAGCAAATCCGCGAGTGTCTTCTTGCACTTGGCCTGGCTGGGTGAGTTTTCGCGAAGGGCTTCGAGCGCGTCGTCGATTGACTTGTCGACTTTGTGCCAGTCGGCGGCGGCGCGTGGCTTCAGTCCTGCTTCGGCCTCGTCCCACGACGTTTCAAGATCCTTGATCCGCTTTTTTGCGCCCGCGAGGTCGTTGGCGTCGACGAGCTTCGAGGTGTCGACGACGATTACGCGGAACTTCGAAAGATCGCCGAGCTTCGATGCCTCGGTGGCGGCATTGGCGGACGAGATAGGCGACAGCGCGGCAACCCATAGCGGCGCATGTACAGCCGATGCGTGACCTGCCGCGACGGCTGTGGCTGTGACAAGCAAGAGTGCGGAATTGACGACGGCACGCTTCATTGTTGATCCTCTGGTTGAAAGACGACGGTGAACGGGTAAAAAGGGGAGCGTGCAACTAGGTACTGCCGATCCTGCCTTGCCGCACTCTTGCAGCGGAATGCAGGAACACCAGAACGACGATGATCGCGAGAAAGGCAATGCTTGTGACGACCGTGCCCATTCCAAGTCCGCCATACTCCCGTGCCTGGGAGAGGAGGTCGCCGAGTGAAGCGCCAAAGGGCCGGGTCAGAATGTAGGCAAGCCAGAAGATCAGCACGCGATTGGCGCCGAGGTAGGCCGCAACTCCCATCATGACGAGCAATACGCCGAATATGACGACACCGAGACTGAAACCGAGCCCTAGTGCTTCGGTCGCAAGGTCTCCAGCCGCCGTGCCCAGTGCGAACGTGACAAGAATCGCAGTCCAGTAAAAGAGTTCGCGATTGCGGGTGACGATTGTGTGAATGGAGAGGGTTCTTTCCCTGGAGTACCAGGTCCCGAAAATAACGCAGAGCAGTACTGCGAATACGGCCGTGCTCGTGTAAAGGCTGACTCCGAGACCATCGGTGAGCACGTCAGTCAGTTGCGTGCCGACCACGCTGACCAGCACGACGGTGAGCCAGTAGATCCACGGTACATAGGCTCGTTTGCTGAGCTGCGCAGCGAGCGAGGCGGCCAGCATGGAAAGCGTGATTGCTATCGTCAACGTGGCGCCGAGGCCGACATGGACAGCAAGGTAGTCGGCACCCGTCTCGCCGACCGTGGTGGACAAGATCTTGATTGTCCAGAAGGCGACTGTGACCTCCGGAACCTTGTTTTGCATCGGTGCAACGTGTCGATGTGACATTCCCTCTCCCCAATTTCTCACGATACGCGGCTCGGTAATCGAGGTGCAGATCAGAACCTCAGGCTGCACTATGAGGGCGCATTGCTTATCGAATGCTTAGGGGATTACAGAATGCCTGATTCTTCTTTCAATCACGCGATTTCCTTTGGTGTGACCGGAATACGGTCAGTGAGACATAAAAGTATTCGAGTCTTCATGCAACGTGCCAGAGGCCGCTGAAAGTCAAATGCGATTGTGTGCGGATAAGGAATCTTTAAGTTGCCCGGAATTAATCTGAACTTGCGGTACCACCACGTGTTTCCACACCGGTTAAATACCCGTCGCAACTTATCTGCTCATCAAGGAAAGCTCAATGAAACATTCGCTCACCATTTCACTGATTGTCGCTGCACTCACGATACCCATGATCTCTAATGCGAAAGTGGATTCGAACGGGTTGACCGGTAGCGAGGTCAAGGCACAGGTCGTGCAAGCCAATAAGGACGGCGCCCACACTTCGCTCCCTGCGGCGCAGGAGTACGGGACGATGCCTTTGAACTATTCACAATCGGGATCACGGATCAAGGAAGGAAGCGACGGACGGCTCTTCGCGCATCACTGATGAAATCCGGGCGGGACGGTTGAGGTGATGCCCGGCGCGCCGGCGTACTGTTCGGGTGTAGAACGTGCGGCATCGAAACCGCGCGCTTGTCGCACATAAAAAGCGGGCCCGGCATGATGGCCGGGCCTCATAAAGGCGGTCGTGGCAAGCGATCGAACGTATTCACATACCGTCGATGCCCACAATTCAACCACCTGCGTGGACGGTCTACCGCCAGGACAAAGCAAGCGTAGCGGGCAATCGCTTAGGGGACTCTTAAGCGTGCGATTCGAACGCCTTCATACACATCCCTGTTTCAGGTGTTTTGTCCTGACCGCTGCTTCATCAGAACCTGCAGCAGAACGGGCAACAGCAACAGCACAAGCGGGAACTGCACGATGAGTCCGGAGATGATGGCAATCGCGAGCGGCTGTTGCATCGCAGAACCTTGTCCCAAAGCGAAGGCGAGCGGCAGCAGTGCAAGGATCGCCGCGATGGTCGTCATGGCGATGGGGCGCAGACGGTTTCTGCCTGCATCGATAAGCGCGCGCTCGAAAGGCAAGCCGTCATCGCGCACGAGACCTTGTAACTCCGACACGTAGAAGATGGCAACCTCCGTCACGATGCCGATGATCATCGTCATGCCCATCATCGCAGAGATGTTCAGTTCGGTCCCCGTGAGCCACAGCCCGATAAATACAGCGCCCGCTGCCAGCAGTGGCATCGCCATCACCGCGAGCGCGACCCGGAAGCGTTCGTAAAGAAAAAGCAGCAGACCGAAAACGAGTGCGACGGCCGCGCCGAACACAGTAAGCAGACCCTTGAAAGCAATTTGCTGCTGCTGATACAGACCGCCCAGTTCGTAGTAGACGCTCGAAGGCAGCAATTGAGGTTCTCCAAGTGCTTTCTGAACTTCCGCGACAGTAGAGCCCAGATCACGCCCGTCGATGCGTGCCGTCACCGCTACCATGCGCTTCAGATTGTCGCGGCTGATCTCAGGCTGCCCCGTGACCTTGACCATGTCGGCCACGCGTGCAACCGGAAACAGATGACCGTCTGGCGCGCGCACGAGCAACTGCCCGAGTTGCGTATCGGTGAGACTCGGCGCATCGGCGACACGTACACGCACGCCGACGGTTTTCGGTCCCGTCTGGAATTGTGTCGCGACGCTGCCTTGCACCATGTCGGAAACGGCCTGCGCAACGGACTGTACGTCCATTCCTTCGGCTGCCGCCGCGTCAGGGCGGATACGCAGTTCCAGCGCATCACCCGCGGGATTGATACCATCGTTCACATCGACAATCCCGGGAATCTTGCCGATACGCGCCGCGACCTTGCGTGCGGTACTGTCGAGCGTGTCCTGATCGTCGGAGTAGATCTTGATCTGCACAGGCTGCGGCACAGCCGTCAGATCGCCGATCAGATCTTCCATCAACTGGGCGAGCTCGACGCTTACGCCGGGGACCTGGCGCTCGATCTGTGAGCGTATTTCCTCCATTACGGTCTCGATCGGTTCACGATTGCCGGACTTGAGGCGCACGAAAAAATCTCCGCGATTCGGTTCGTTGAGGTCGCCGCCCAGGCCCGCACCTGTGCGACGCGAATACGTGGAGACATTCGGATTGGCCTGCACGATGACTTCGATCTGCTGCATCAGCCGGTCCGTCTCGGCAACCGACGTGCCAGGCGCGGTGTGATAGTCGAGTACGAACCCGCCTTCATCCATCGTTGGCATGAACCCGCTGCCGACCTGCGTGAACGCGAACGCGGCAACGGCAATGAGCGGTACGACGCCAACCAGGACGAGCAAGGGCTTCGAAGTCACATGTTCGATCAGATACGCGTAGCGACGGGTCATCCAGTTGGCGAGCCGCGTTTCCTTGTGTTCTTCCGCATCCTTCGCCTTGAGCCATCGATCGCACAGAATCGGGACGGCCAGCCATGTGATGATGAATGAAATGAGTAGCGCGCTCGCCATCGTCACGGAAAGCGCCTTGAAGAACGCACCCGTCACGCCGGAAAGAAACGCGAGCGGTACAAAAATGATCAACGTTGCCGCGGAGGAGCCCGCAAGCGGCCGGGTGAACTCCAGGGCTGCGGCCATCACGCGACCATGAAACCCTTGCGCGCCAGCCTCGCGCATGCGTCGGACGATGTGCTCGATCATGACGATCGCATCGTCGATGACCAGACCGACGGCAGCAGCCATGCCGCCTAACGTCATGATGTTGAAGCCCATGCCAGACACGTCGAGCAGCAGGATCGTCGCGGCCATGACAACGGGCACCAGCGCGACTGCGATGGCCGTTATCTTCCAGTTCCGCAGAAATACGAACAGCGTGATCGCTGCCAGCACGACGCCGATCATGATCGCATCGCGCACGCTCGACGCAGATGCGACCACCAGTTCGCTTTGGTCGTACCAGTTGGCAAGGCGAACGCCGGCGAGCATTTTATGCTGAAAGTCTGCGAGCTTCGCACGTATTGCGCGCGCCATCGCGACGCTGTTCGCGCCTGGCTGCTGATAGATGTTGACGAGCACGGCGTCCTTGCCGTCGGCTGTCACGCGCATCCACTGAGGCACAACGCCCTGCTGTACCGTGGCAATGTCGCCGAGCAGAACCTGAGCCGAACCGGCAGATGACACGACTACGTGCTTCAGTTCGGCGATGCGCGTGATGGTCGAGTTCGCGATTACCAGATAAAGCTTGTAGTGGTCTTCGATACGACCCGTCGCCATCAGCACATTGCTCGCGCCGATCGCTTTGGATACATCGGCGAGGGATAGTTTGTATGCCGCGAGGCGAGCGGGATCGATGGCGACTTCAAACTCGTCCTGTGCGCCGCCAATCACGTCGACTCGCGCCACGCCTTCAACCGACGATAGCAGGGGACGCAACTGAAATTGTGCGAGATCGCGCAACGCAGTTTGAGACTGCTGCTGCGAGGTGAGACTATAGGCGAGCACAGGGAACACCGTAGGATCCATGCGGCGCACCTGCATGGTCGTGCCCTGCGGCAGCGTCGCAAGAATCTCGCTGATGGCCGATTGCGCCTGGAGCGTCGCCTGCGACATGTCCGTGCCCCAATCGAAATTGATCGAGATTTCTGCGGCGCCACGGCTCGTTTTCGATTCGACGTCGCGCACGTTCGGCACGCGTCGCAGGGCTTCCTCGACGGGCATCGTGACGAGCGTCGTCATCTGTTCGGCCGGACGGTCGCCCGCATCCAGCGAAACCACCGCGCGCGGGAATGCTACGTTCGGAAATAGGGAAATCGGCATGCGAAACGCGGTGAGCGCGCCCGCGATGGCGAGTAACCCGACGACGAACAGCAAGGAACGGCGATGCCTCTGCATCCATTGGCCAAAGTTCATCGCGTTGTTCCCTGACCTGGTTTCTGTGCGTCAGGCTGGCCCGTGCCACCAATCCGGACCTGTGCGCCGTCATGCAACTCATAATTTCCGACGGTGACAAGCGGGCGTGTCGCATCGAGAGTGCCATCGACACCATAGCGATCGTCGTCTTCGACGACAGTCTTGACGTTCACCCGATGTGCCCTGTTGTCACTGCCCGTTTGATATACGAAGTCGCCGTGTGCGTCACTCAGGACGGCGCTGCGAGGAACGATCCAGTGCGCGCCCGAATGAGTTGCGATGACGGCCTTTACACGCGTACCCGGAATGAAGGCGCTTTGCCCGAATGGCACGCTGGCGCCGATATTGACGAGCTGGCTTTGCGAATCGACAGACGCGCCGACCATCGTGATGCGGCCGCTCACATGCGCTGCCTGTAGCGCGGTCGACAGGCCGCTGACGGTGATGACGTCGCCGGCATGAATACCTGCCGCGTCAGAGGGTTCGACGCCCAGCGTCACGTTTGGCCTCGCATTGTCGCCACGGGTTCCCGACGCCAACTGGAGGATAGGGGCGCCTGCCTGTACCTGATCGCCCTGTGCCGCCGATACCTGCGTGACGACACCATCGCGCGGCGCTACGATTGTCTTGCGTCCGCTGCTGTCTCCGATGCCGAGTTGCAGTTGCGCGTCCAGTGCCTGCGTTGCGTCGAGCGCGGCTTTGCGGGCGGTGGCGAGCTGCGATTGCGTTGCGAGTGACTTGTCGTAGAGCGATTGCGTGCGGGCGAGTTCATCCTTTGCGAGCTGCGCGGCGCTTTTCGCCTGCGCAGCCGCGACGACAGCCGCAGGATCCGCCTGAACCACAAAAAGCGGCGTGCCGCGCGAGACGGCCTGACCGGCCTGCACGCGCATCTGCTCGATGCGCGCTACGTAGGGCAAATCTACAGTTGTTACATTGGCCCCCGAGGCGGCGACCACTCCGTATGCATGCACCGGGTGCGCAATCGTGCCGCGGGCGGGCGTGACTGTCTGAACCGTAGTGACGGGCGCATCGTCCGCATTCGCATGCATGCAGACGAAAATCATGGCAACTGCGATAGATGTTGCGGCAGTATGTCGGAATAAAGGCGTGCGGTTATTTCGCATGGGCTTCAGTCAAGGTTCGATCGGATGAGAAGGCGTCGGGGATCGTGCTGCCAAGCAGCGCCTGTAAGCCGACACGCTGTTCGGCAAGCGATTCGCGCAGCGTCGCAGCGTCAAGACGTTTGCTCACTGCTGCGCTTTGCGCGTCAACATATGTGCCGAGCGCGAGGTTGTGTTGCATGTAAGCGTCGGCAGCGTGTCGTGCGGCACTGTCCACATCCGGAAGCGCCTGCCTGGTGGTTTGCAACTGGTGGGAGAGAACTGCGGTGTCGGCGCGTAACTGCGCGATGTCCGCGTAGGCTGTGTTGAGTCGATCCTGATACTCGTCGCGCAGTCGCTGCCTCGTCGCGCGCTCGATTGCTACATTGCCCTGGTTGCGGTTGAAGATCGGCAGGCTCAGGTTGATCTGGAATCCGCTGGTGTAGATGTTGGAAGTGTCACGCGCGCGAACGAATCCGACAGACAGGCTCGGGAACTGGCTCATGATCGCTGCGCGATATTTCTGTTCCTGCGCCTCGTAGCCCGCCTTAAGCGCGAGCAAATCCGGGCGGCGTTCGGGCAGGGCCCGCAGAGCTTCGTCGATCGATTCGTCCTTGATCGCGACGTCGCTGTCTTCGCCCGTCAACGGAAGTTGCACGTCCTGCGCGAGTCCGAGCAGTGCATTCAGATCATGATGCGTCTGCTGTGCAGCACGTTGCGCATCTGTGTACTGACGGTTTGCATCCGAGTAGGCAGTGAGGGCAGCAGTCGTGGCGTCCTCCGTCAGGTTGCCGTCGCGTCGCGCCTCGGCCATCCGTTCGTAACGCACGCGAGTCAGGTCGCGCTGCTGCTGCAAGAGCGGCAACGTCTCCTCCTGAAAGCGCGTTTTGATAAAGAGTTGCTTCGCTTGCGCTACGGTTTGCCATTCCTGCCAGAGCAAGCCCAGGTCAGTTTTGGCGACGGTGGCATCCGCCGATTGTTTGTTCGCGCTGCGCGTGACGATCGCCATCACGTCCATGCTGATGCCGTAGTTGAATGCGCGCGTTGTGCCGAGTTGGCCCGGATAGTCGCTCGAAATGCTCAGTTGCGGATCAGGCAGGAGGCCCGCCGAATAGGCCTGTGCGCAGGCAATATGAAGATCGTCCCTTGCGAGTTTCAAGGCTGGATTGTTTGCTACCGCGAGCATGGCGACTTCTTCGATATCGAAACCATCAGACGGGTCGAAGCGATGCGATACGAGCTCCCGCAACGGCATGCTCGACGTATCGATCTGGATGCGTTCAATCTGTGTGGCTGACGTGCTTGTCGAAGCTGGGGAGAGCGGATCGCTGTGGTACCACGCGCAGCCCGGGAGCGAAAGCGTGCAAACGCCCAGTAGCATGGCGAGGCGCTTTAGCCGTGAACGCGTGTGTTCGCGTTCGAAGCGGATGGAAGAATGAAAGGACAAGGCGTGCTCCTGGACAATAGGGCGCTCGTGTGCAGATTGCCTACGAAAGTCGCTGGATTGTCCGGAGCGGGCGCTTAAGACACGCTTAAAGATGGGCTCTTGACGCGCTTAAGCGCGCGTTAAGGAAATGGTCTCCACAATGCGGGGACATTCGGAAGACGTAGAGCGATGTGCGATCAATCGTGGCGGATGACGACATGCAAGAGCGGCCACACTTTATCGATGCGGATAGGCGATCACGTCGCTATCGACGCTGAGCCGAACGTGCTCACCAACGTTTGGAGATCGGTGCCCCGGCACTCTTGCGCGAATGACGGATGCCTCGGCGTTGGATAGTTGAAGGCAGATATCTGCGTCCCTGCCGTTGTAGGTGACGCCTGTTACCAGCGCGCCCTGAACCGTACTGTGGTCCGCCGCCAATTCGGACACGGACAGAAGATGGATCTGCTCGGGCCGTATCATCACGTCGACACGTCCATCGGGAACAGGCGCGACGAGTCGCAGCCTTCCGAGCGGGCACGTTGCGATGCCACTCTCCGCGACGCCTGGCAGCAGTACTGCATCGCCGATGAATGCGGCGAGTTCACGGGTCGCCGGTCGCCGGTAAATCACTTGAGGCGCGGCTCGCTGGATCAGTTTGCCCTCCCACAACACGGCCACTTCATGTCCTAGCGACAGTGCTTCCGCCTGATCGTGCGTGACCAGTACGGCCGTCGCGCCGGTTGCGGCGAGCGCTTCGGCAACGGCCTCGCGTGTTTCGAGTCGCAGCGCGGCGTCGAGCGACGAGAAGGGCTCGTCCAGCAGCACCAGCGAAGGCGAAGGAGCAAGCGCACGCGCGAGCGCCACACGCTGTTGCTGACCACCCGATAGCTGTTGTGGCATGCGCTGCGCGTAGTCATCGGACAGTCCCACCAGGTCCAGGAGTTCCGCGACACGATGACGTGCGCGTCGTTGCGTGCGCGGCAGCCCAAACACGATGTTCTCTGTTACCGACAGATGCGGGAAGAGGGCGCCTTCCTGAGGCACGTAGCCGATTCGCCGTTGCTCCGTGGGCACATGCAGGTTGTCGTCTGCGACGCGTTTGCCGTCGATTTCGATCGTCCCTGCGTCGGCGCGATCAAATCCGCACAACACCCGCAGCAATGTCGTCTTGCCGCCGCCCGATGGACCGAGCAACGCGAGCAATGTCCCCGGCTGGACAGCGAGATCGATGTCGTGCAACACGGCTTGACCGTTGAAGCCTTTGCGCAGCCCGCAGATCTGGAGTTCGCTCATTGGAAGATCAAAGGGATTCAGAGGGGCGCGCGGTCAGAGCCGATCGCCCCAGCAGGACGAACAGCACGCCCGATGCGCACAGCGAAATCGCTGTCATGAGTGCCGCATAGGGCGCTGCCGCGGCGAAGGCGAGTGTCGAGGTGTCGGACCAGACTTGGGTGGCGAGCGTATGGGTATCGATGGGGGACAGCAGTAAGGTCGCGTTGAGTTCCGTCACGACCGAGATGAACACCATCGTGGCCGCGGCGCCCAGTCCGGGCGCGGCCAACGGCAGGAGCACCCGCACGAAGGTCTGCATCGCATCGAGGCCGAGTGCGCGCGCCGTGTCTTCGAGACGCGGCTGCGCCTGCATCAACGCAGCCCGCACGCTAACGAGCGCGAGCGGCATGAAGAGGATCGCGTATGCCACGATCAGCAGCGTCATGCCTTGATAAAGCGGCTGCAACGCATGCACGGCGAGCGAGACGATTGCCAGCGCGACCACCAGGCCGGGAACGCCTTGCGCGAGAAACACCGTGCGCTCGAACACGGTTGCGATCCGCGCAGGGTAGCGCGCGAGCAGAAATGCGAGCGGCAGGACCAGCAGCGTGGTGAGAATCGCCGCAGCGAGACCGAACCCGACGGACGATAACATCGCATTGAACAGCAGTTCCGGCGAGACCTCGGCAGGCGTCACAGCGGCCGCGCCTTCCTGTGTCAGCCAGTAACCGATCATGCCAAGCGGCACGCCGAGCGTGACGATGGCAAGCGCGGCGAAACCCGTCAGCACGAGCCAGCGCCAGCCGCCCAGTTCATAACGCAGTGCGGCCCGCCTCGCGCCGCGATCCACACGTTCGTAGCGCGCGCTGCCACGCACGCGAAATTCGAAGGCGAGGCAGACGAGACACAACAGGATCAGCAGACACGCGAGCAGCGAAGCGCCGCTGTTGTCGAAGCTGGTGCGGTATTCCGCGTAGATTTCGGTGGTGAACGTACGAAAGCGCAGCATCTGGAATGCGCCGAATTCTGATAGCACGCCGAGCGCGACCAGCAGCATGCCGCCAAGCAGCGCAGGCCGCAATTGCGGCAACACGACGCGCGTGAAGGTCGCCCAGCGTCCGCAGCCAAGTGCGCGGGCGCTTTCTTCGAGCGCAGGGTCCATGCCGCGCAACGCGGCGGCAACCGGCAGATACACGAGCGGAAAATACGAGGACGTGATGACGAGCAGCGCGCCCGTGAAGTCCTGGAGATCGAGGCTGATCGATACCCACGCGTAACTCGTGACGAAGGCAGGCATCGCGAGGGGCGCTGCACTCGCGACAGCCCACACGCGACGGCCGGGAACATCCGTACGTTCGACGAACCACGCGGCCGCCGTGCCGACGACAGCCGACACCAGCGTTGCGCTGACCGTGATCAGCAGCGTATTGCCGAGCAACTCGCCGACGAGCGGGCGGAACACGAGTTCTGCTGCATCGCTGAAGCCGACCGTCGTCGCGCGATAGAACGTGAACGCGAGCGGCAGCAGCACCAGCAGCGCACTGACGGCGGCGCCTGCCAGCAGGCCGCGGGGCGCGCGTTTGCGATCGCGTGCGGGGACATCCGCGGAAGCCGGGCCGCCAGCGACAGCTTCACCGATGTCGGTCACATCGCTCACCTGCCGTTCCTTTACAGCAAGCCGGCCTGGCGCAGCAGTCTGCCCGCCTGACTGTCGTCGCCGAGTTGTTCGAGTGTGAGAGACGGCGGCTGCAATTCGTTGAACGGCTTGAGCAAGGGATCGGGCGCGACGCCGGCATGCAGCGGATATTCGTAGCTGACATGGCTGTTTGCCATCAGCGTCTGCGCACGCTCGCTCACCAGATACTTCAGGAACTGCTGCGCGCCGTCGGCGTTGTGCGCGGTCTTCATGATCGCGGCGCCCGACACGTTCACCAGTCCGCCCACGTCGCCATTGGAGTAGTGATAGATGGCGCTGCGCGTCGACTTGTCGCCCAGTTGCGCGTGAAGACGCGCCCAGTAGTAGTTGTTGATCACGCCCGTGACGACGCCACCCCGGTTCACGGCGGCCACGACACCTTCGTCGTCGTCGAAGATCTGCGCGTTTGCCTTGAGACCCTTGAGCCATTGCAGCGTTTGCGCTTCGCCCTTCAATGCGAGCACGGCGCTCACCAGCGGCAGGAAGTCTGCGTCGCTGGGCGCGATGCCGATCTTGCCTTTCCACTCGGGCTTGGCCAGATCGAAGATCGACGCGGGCAGTTGCGCGGGCTGGATCTTCGTCGTGTTGTACGCGAGCACGCTTTCGCGGGCGGTTACGCCGACCCATTGTCCCGTCGGCGAACTGTAGCGCGTGGGGATGGTGCCGATGGTGGTGGGATCGACCTTGCTCAGCAGACCTTTTTCTTCGAGCAGCATCAGTTCGGGCGAGTTTTCGGTGAAGTACACATCGGCAGGCGATGCGGTGCCTTCGGCGACCAGTTGCGCAGCCAGTGCCGGGCCTTCGCCGTTGCGGACCTTCACGGAAATGCCTGTCTGCTTTTCGAAGTCTTTCGCGAGCATGTTCATGACCTGCTCGTGTTGCGCGCTGTACACCGTTATCGATGCGGCGTACGCGCCGGTCGCGCCCGTAGCGGCGATCGACAGCGACAGGGCCGTCACACGCGCCGCGTGACGCATTGCTCCAAACCAGGAACGGTTCATGAATTCAACCTCTTCTTCTTGACGTTATTGAATGGCCGCTTGAGCGTGCTCGACGCCGACACGCGGCACTTATGCTTCGAACAGTCCTGCTCCGATATACGACCCTTCGCGCGAGCCCGGCGGCACGGCGAAGATCGCGCTGCCTATGTGCGTCGTGAACTGGTTCATCATGTCGAACTTCGAGAGCTTTTCATTGATCGGAATGAAGCCGGTGCGCGGGTCCGACTGATGCGCGATAAAGATGAGTCCCGCGTCATATTCGGTTTCCTGGCGCCATGGCGGCCAGCGTTCGATATAGAAGTTCGTGCCGTCGTTGTACGAATATGAACGGCGCAGGATCTGCGCGCCCGCATTGTTCGCCTGATTCGAAAGGCGCACGTGCGAATTGTCGGGAATGACGGGGTTGCCGTCCTTGTCCGCCGCCTTCAGGTCGACGGCATCGAACTCGTGTTTCTGTCCGATCGGCGCACCGCTGTATTTGTGCCGTCCGAAAACCTGTTCCTGGAAGCCGAGTTCCATCTGGTCCCAGTGCTCGAGCGTGATGCGGATGCGGCGCACCACCGTATAGGTGCCGCCTTGCATCCACGGTGCGTCCGCGGCGCCGGCCCAGACGAACTGGTTCATCAGCGGCGGCTTCGCTGTCGACGGATTGTTGGTGCCGTCCTTGAAGCCCATCAGATTGCGCGGCGTCTGGCCTTTCGGACCCGACAGGAAGCCTGCCTGTCCCCAACGCATCTGGATCGCACCGTATCCCATACGCGCGAGTTGCCGCACCGCATGGAATGCGACCTGCGCGTCGTTCGCGCACGCCTGGACGTACAGGTCGCCGCCCGTCTTCTCGGCGATCAGCTGATCGCCGTTGAAGCGCGGCAGATCGACGAGCGCGGCAGGGCGTTTGCTCGCGAGGCCGTAGCGGTCCTTGCCGTCGCGCGACGTGAACAGACCCGGGCCGAAGCCGAACGTGATGGTCAGCGACGATGCGCCGAGGCCGAGTACATCGGCGGAATCGGCGGCGGGCTTGTCGTCGGCTGTTTCAAGGGAGCCGGCGGGCTGGCCTTGCGTCATCCGCGCGGCGGCTTGCGTCCATTCACGCAACAGTGCGATCACTTCATCGCGCTTGTCGGTTTTCAGATCGAACGCGGCTACGTAGCTGTGACCCTGCTGCGGTGTCACGATGCCGCCTTGATGCGCGCCGTAGAACGGTTCGATCTGGCGTTGCAGATCGTCGGCGTGAGTACGCGTCAACGCGGCACGCGCAGTGCCCGACGTAGCGAGTCCGGCGCCCGCCGCGACGGCGGCACCGCCAGCTTTCAAAAAGCCGCGCCGGCCAGGGCGCGACGGTGGAGACTGATCGTTTGTCATGATGCTGCCTCTTGCTGCTTGCCTGTTGCTTTCACTTCGCGAGCACCAGCGTGTTCACGTCATCCTGGACATAGTAAAAACCGTCGCCTTCCGGCGTCATCGCGATGCCGAACAGGTCACCGTTGCCGGGCGGCGTCTGCGCCTTGTCGGTATCGATCCAGCGCGCGTAGAGCTGCTTGCCCGTGGCGGGGACGATCTCGACGACCTGACCGTTGAGCGCATTCGTCACCAGCAGATGGCCGTTGGGTGCCGTCACCATCGCGAGCGGGCGATGCAGCAGACCGTCTGCCGTGAGCTGCCGTCCGACGCCTGCGCTGGTGTCGCGCGTCATCGGCTCGTCGATCTCGTTGACGCGATTGCCGATGGCATCGGATACAAACAGCAGCTTCTGATCCGCCGACAGCGCGAGCCCTGTCGGTCCGACGAGGAACACGCCTTTGTCGGCCTGCGCGCCGAAGCCGCTGCCCACGACCGTTTCTTTCTTCACGACGGGCGGCTTGCCTTGCGCAATGTCGAGATCGAGGCGCAGCACGGTCGCCTGCTTGAATACGGGCGGTTCGCCGTCCGCGCCACCGACGCCGAAGCCCGCCATGCTGATGAACAACGTCGCGCTCGTGCCGTTATCGACGACGGCCATGTTGCCCCATGGATCGTTGATGTTCGGGCTGGAGATGGTCGAGGTCACTTTGCCCTGCGAGTCGAGTACGACCAGGCAGCCGGCGCCTTTGGTGCCCGTGGTGCCGTCGTTACTCGGTGTACTGCCGACGATCACCCAGCCCGACTTGAGCATGGTCATTGCAGTCGAGAGACCGACGCCACCGGGACAATCTTTCAGATCGCGCGGGATCTGCGCGAATAGCGTCATCTGCTTCGTGTCGGGATGGTAGTTGACGATCGTGCTGCCCGTTCCTTGCAGATTGGCCGAGTTGTTGAAGTTGTCGACCAGTACGTCGCCCTGTTTCACCGAACCCGCCGAGACCGGCGCGACGACGATCGCGTAAGGATTCTGATCGCCGTTGTCGGGCACGGTGTTGATGAGCGTCGTATTGCGATGCAAGGTTTCGAGGAAGCCTTGCGGCTCGGCCTGAGCGGTGCACGTAGCGATAAGCGCCAGCGTGCCCGCGACGTATGCGGCCTTCGTACGCAGGCGCCTCGCAAGCTCACGCGAAAACCGCGCCTTCCCTGTATTCGTATTTGCGCTCACAGCGTGTTTTGCCGTCATGATGGGATTGCTTCAATAGGGTCGATAGATGTTCTGCCAGATCGGCGCTCAGAACGTGATGTTGGTTCGCACGCCCACCACGAAGGTGTTGCGGAGCGGTTGCGTCGGATCGTTCGGGTTCTGGCCCGCGCCGGCGTTGAACGTGTACTGTGCGTCGGCCTGTATTTGCCACCAGGGCGTCGCCTGATAGATGTAGGTGGCTTCCAGCGCGGTTTCGCTTGTGCGCACACCGTAAGGACCGCCCGACAGATCACGGTTGTCGAGGTCGAGATCATGCACGTGGCTGCCCACCTTGATGTAGGTGACCGCGAGGCCGACGCTGTCGTCGTCGCGACCCTTGAACGGTGCTTTCAGCACCACGCCCAGATTTGCCGACAGGCTGACCAGGTTGCGATCGCCCGGCGCACCCATCACGCGTGCGAAGACGCCCACGCTGCGCGGCTCGTCGGGATTGGGGCGCCACACCATCTGATCGGCGACCGCGTAAATGCTGTAGTCGCCGTGATGGGACTGCGGAATGCCCGTCGATGCCGGATTCGCGAGCGACAAACCGGTGTTGTCGAAGCGCTGATCGTCAAAGCGGTTGGTGTTGTACCAGACACCGATCTTGTACGTACCCGGCAATTTGTTGCTGTCCATGCCCGTCATTTCGCCGTCGGCAGGCTGATTGATCGCGTACTGCAGTTCGCCGATCCACAGCGCGCCGTTGTGCAGATTGAAGTTCGTGCCATGGATGTTGTCGGGGTTGTTGCCCAGCGGGTCGCCCGAGTACACGCCGGCAAGCGCCGTCAGCGACGGCGTGATCTGTCCGCGCACGCGCACGCCCAATCCGGACAGCGGATAGGCGGGACCGCCCGACGGCATGTCGTACGAGGGCAGGGCAGGCCAGCCAAACATCGTGTTGATGAAGGTCGCCGCGTACTGGCTGGTCATGAATTCCTGGTCGATACTCTGCTGACCAATCTTGACGTCGAGGCGCTTGTCGAGGAATGACTGCTGGTACCACAGTTCCCATAGACGCGTCGTCGCTTCGGCTTCGATGCCGCTGGCGGTATTCAGCGTGCCGAGCCGGTCAGCGCTCAGATTCCGGCCGTGAATCTGCAGTGCACTGATATTGAACAAGCCGCCTGGCAGCCCGAACGCCTTTTGCGTGTCCATCTGCACGGTTGCCGTGGTGAGACCGTCATACGCGCCGCCGCGCGACAGGCCACCGCGCAGGTTCGCGAGATATTCGCTCGTTTCCGTCAACTGAAAGGTCACACCGTACTTTCCGAGCCACGGCCGTAATCCGCCCATGTCGCCCAGCATGGTTTCGCGTGTCCAGAAACCCGTCCACTGTCCCGTCGGCTTGGCCTGGATACCGAGGTCGGCCTCGGGGGCTTCCGGTATCGCATCAGGATTGGACTCCGCGTGAGCGGCCGATTGCACGAAGAGCGGTGCGCATGCAAGCCATGCCGCGATGGTCGCCTTGCGCAACGACGCCCGCGACGCAATGACCGGACCAGATCCGATTGATCGGATGAATTTCATCGAAAAGTCCTTAGTTGTTCTATGGATATGCCGCGCTACGTCGAGGTGCGCGCGAGGCGTGTGACCATCCGACGAATGACGTCGCAATCAGTCAATGTTAGGTAGGCGGAGTCACATCGTCAATACAAATGAGAACGATTGTCATTTGGTTCCAATAAACTGAACGCGTGATTACGGACTGCTTACGGGCGCCGTGACCAGTTGATTTGAGATTGACAATGCAGCCGAGTGTCGAGCGGCGTGTGGACAGCGAGACGCAGCGGCCGCGACGCATCGAGGCGCACTACGCCATGGTCGCCGGCGTTGCGCCGCAGCTGAAGCTCGTTGCAGGCGGCGGTCTGTGGCCACCGGGATCGAAGGCGACGGGCGCGCAACTTGAGATGGCCGCGATGGAGCAGCTGACGGGTGGGGCGTGCTGCTTCGCGTGACCCAGGAAGGGGTTCTCTGCTTGGTACGTTTTCACGCATGCACCGACATGTCGGTCCATGTGGAGTACCGTCCGGATCCGACAGTCAGTGCACCTTGGAATTGATATGCAAGGAAACTGATTTTTTTCGTTGCCATCCGCCGATCGAGATCATGACCGTTGAGGGAACCCTCAATGTCGATGGTGCATCAGGTCGACGTAATGGGTATCAAGCCATCGGGTTGATCGCCCCTCTTTCGTGCTCCCGTGATGGCGGGTGGCAAGCCACAGCACCACGCCGATCATTAACATCACGGCCGGACCCAACAGGTACGCCACAAAGGTTTCACTCACGACATCCTCCTTCTGGTCGGTCGCCGCAATTACATTCTAGGTGACAGTCCACGCCAATGCGCACCCGCCCTTTTGCCATTGCGGTGCAATGACCAGCGTGACGTCATGCTGCGGATGGAAGATCGATGCAAGTGCCCGGTCGGGATCATGGCCTCTTCCTGCCTCTATATACGATCGTCGAATATGGAGTAACGCAGGCGCGTCATTTCGGCCATCGCCATATCGGATCGGATAGATACGCGGCGAAGTAATCGGACAGCGCCGTCACCTTCGCGGGTCGCGCACGCGCCGACGGCGTCACGAAGTAGAGACCGCCCTTCGTCAGTGACCAGTCGGTCAGTATCGCTTCGAGACGGCCATCGGCCAGATATTCACTGGCGATGAATTCGGGCAGTTCGGCGATCGCCAGGCCATCGAGCAGCGTGGGCAACAGCGCATCGGAATTCGTCACGCGCAGCGGGCCGCTCGGCATCACCGGCTCCTCCTCGCCCGCGTCGTTCGTGAAGCGCCACACATCGCTACGTGCGCGATACGCGTACGAGAGACACGGCCGGTCCACCAGCTCGCGCGGATGCACAGGCCGCCCTTCGCGCCGCAGATAGTCCGGCGACGCCACCACGAATTGCGTCACCGCGCATAGCCGCCGCGCCACCAGCGACGAATCCGGTAATGCAGCAATGCGCAGCGCGGCATCAAAGCCATCGGCGACCAGATCCACCGACGCGTCCGACAGGTGCAGATCGATCGACACCTCCGGATAAGCGCGAAAGAAGCCCGGCAGCAGCGGCGCGACCCAGCGCAGCCCGAACGACATCGGTACGGCGAGCCGCACCAGACCGCGCGGCTGCACTGACATTTCGCGCGCTGCGCTTTCCGCCTCTTCGGCCTGCCGGTAGATGTCGCCGGCTTTCTCGCAGATCGTCCGACCGAACTCGGTGAGCGACAGCTGGCGCGACGTGCGGTTGAAAAGCCGTGCGCCCAGCCGGTCTTCCAGGCGGGCGACGCCGCGCGAGACAGTCGCCACCGACACGCCCATCGCCCGTGATGCAGCCGCGAACGATCCCTCCTCGGCGACCTTCGCGAACATCGCGAGTCCTTCGAAATCAGGCAGCTTCGCCATTCGTCCTCATCTTTTCATTTTTGCAACGTTAGGTTGCAATCAATTCTATTTCGAAAAGATCGAGCCGTCGATATTCTCCTCACATCGCAGCACGCAATACCGAATACCAACATCCACTGAACGAAACGAAAAGGAGCAACACCATGGCACGCAAACTCGACAACAAGATCGCACTCGTCACCGGCGCAACCAGCGGCATCGGTCTCGCTACCGCGCAGCGCTTCGCGGCTGAAGGTGCGCACGTCTACCTCACGGGCCGCCGTCAGGCCGAGCTCGATGCCGCCGTGAAGGGCATCCGCGAAGCGGGCGGCAAGGCGACCGGCGTGCGCGTCGATTCCACCAGGCTCGGCGAGCTCGACGCGCTGTATGCGCAGATCAAGGAAGAACAGGGACGTCTGGACGTGCTGTTCGCCAACGCAGGCGGTGGTTCGATGCTGCCGTTCGGCAGCATCACCGAAGAGCACTTCGACGACACCTTCAATCGCAATGTGAAGGGCGTGCTGTTCACGGTGCAAAAGGCGCTGCCGCTGCTGGCCGAGCGAGCATCGGTGATTCTCACGGGTTCGACGGCGGGCAGCGCGGGCACGGCGGCCTTCAGCGTGTATTCGGCTTCGAAGGCAGCGGTACGGTCATTCGCGCGCAACTGGATTCTCGACCTCAAGGACCGCCAGATCCGCGTGAACACGATCAGCCCGGGTGCGACCCGCACGCCCGGCTTGCTCGATCTGGCCGGGGACGACGCCGCGCAACGTCAGGGTCTCGCCGATTACCTCGCCGCGCAGATTCCGATGGGACGTCTGGGCGAACCCGGCGAAATCGCGAGCGCGGCGCTGTTCCTCGCCTCGGACGATGCGAGCTTCGTGAACGGCATCGAACTGTTCGTCGATGGCGGTCAGCAGCAGATCTGAGTGTGGCGTGGGCATGCGGGTACGGTCATCGGTGATCGCATCCGCGCCCGGTTCGCTCGAACGGAGTTCACCATGATCGAACATCGTCCTTTTCTGTCGCTCGGTGCGATCCGGCGGGACTGGCTCGATGCACGGCTGCATTTTCGCTTCGGCGAAACCGGGCACGCCGACCATGCGCCGCTCGGCCCGCTTTATGTGTGGAACGATGATGTATTTGCGCCGCATTCGGGTTTCGGCCTGCATGCCCATCGCGACGCCGAGATCGTCACGTGGGTGCGCTCGGGCGCGATCACGCACGAAGACGACGCGGGTAATTGTGCGCGACTCGTCGCCGATTCCGTTCAGGCGATGAGTGCAGGCACCGCGATCCATCACGCCGAGCGCAACGAGGAAGACATGCCCGCGCGGCTGTTCCAGATCTGGTTGCGCCCGCGCACGCCGGGCGGCACACCGCGCTGGGCGACGCGTGCCTGTTCGCGCGAACTGCGCGAAGGCCGCTTCATCACGCTGGCGAGCGGCGATCCAGCCGACGTGAGCGCGGGCGCACTGCCCATCAATGCCGATGCGCGCGTGCGTATTGCGACGCTGCGCGAGGGTACTCCGGTGCAGCACGTGTTGCCGATGCCGGGTTTGGCGTATCTGGTTGCGGATCATGGGCGGCTCGACGTGGGATACGTCCGCCTGGCGCCACGCGACGGCGTAGTTATCCGGGATGAAGCGCAGCTAATGTTGACGGCGCGCGACGACACGGATGTCGTGATTGTCGAGCTCTTGCGCAAGGGCGGCTGAAGCTTTTCGCTGGCCAGTATCGACATTCCCGCTGTATCGGGATTGGCGCGAACGTCTTACCCGATAGCGCGATGCGACTGATGCCAACTCAGGGCATTATCATTCGTGCCACACAGGTGACCGGCCGTTCGATCGGCGTACCATGTGGAACGAAGCAGCATTGGTATGTCGTTGCGGTGATCGCATCGATTGGTAAACAGGTCGTTATATCCCGTCACTACGATGAGCAGCGAGTTTCGAATCCTCTTTGTTGGCAACAGCTATACAACGAGAAACGATCTGCCGACGCTGGTTGCCCGCCTCCTTGAGGCAAGCATTCCCGGTATGCAGGTGAAGGCAGAGGTACTTGCATTCGGCGGCGCATCGCTAGCGGCGCACTGGAACCGCGGTGAAGTCCAAAAGCGTCTGGCTGCCCAGAAATGGAATGCGGTGGTGTTGCAGGACCAAAGCACTCGACCGCTCCGCGCATTGAAGAGCATGCAAGAATATGTGCGACGGTTCGTCGATGAGATTCAAGCCGCCGGGGCGAAGCCATATTTGTACATGACCTGGGCTCGGAAGGACAACCCGGCGTCGCAGGCCAATATCGTTACGGCGTTTCAGGGTTTGGCTGAAGTGACGGGAGCCGGAGTTATCCCGGTCGGCCTGGCATGGGATCAGTTTCGCAGACTGCGGCCTGCAATCGACCTATACGAGCCCGACGGAAGCCATCCATCAGTGATAGGGTCTTATTTAGCGGCGTGCACTCATGTTTTCTCACTTGCCGATGTTGATGCGGTCTCCGATAGCTCAGCGGAAAACAGATTAAGTTTAACTGACCTGCATCTGCTCCATGAAATATGTAAGACGACCGCAAGAGCCGATAAAACATTCCGCTCAACCTAGTTAGCCATGCCGCATCCTGATTCGCTTAAGAGCCATCGGGAGGAGCACCATCAGGCAGTTCTGGTGGCTGTAGAGCGGCAGCGATCGGTCGATAGTGTCGGAGCTTCAGAATCCGCTTCAGATCGGCCTTTGTAATGTGTGTACGCGGGTTTGCATATGCCCGCCAGTCACTGCGCATCGCGTGTCCAGCAGGGCATTGATACTCGTTGAGATGGACGCGGTGTTGCTGTAGTAAGGCGCGAGGTGATGGCGCAAATCCCCGGGATCAAAAAACCGGTCGATCCCACGCAACAGATGATCTGAGGGCACGCGATCGTCGCGGTTGAACGAGTAGAAGAGCTTCTCCTGCGAACCGCCCTTGCGCGTTCGCGCTTCGCCCGCGGTGAATATCAGAGGTTGCGTACTTTCGACGCAAAACGTTATTCGGGTCGGCGACAAGATTGCTGAGGCGGCGACACTCGCTGAGCCGCGAGCGGCTCCTCCCATTGCTCGCCGGACTCTGCACGCTATGTACGAATACGCCGCCTTCTGAGTGTTGGCTCGCCCTGGCAACGCTGTTCTGTTTTCTCGTTCACGCGGCAACGCCAGCGCCGCGACGTGTACGCGCTATGCGTCGGCGAGATTGCAGCTTGAATGCTGCGTCGAACGAAGGATTCTCACGTTTGAAACACAATTGACGACGTGAAGAACGCGTGTTTCTCGTGTCGAGATGCGCGACCGACGGACAGAGAATCCGCACCTCATACTCGACTACGCTGAAAGCGTTTACGACGCTAATGAGTCGGATCGACTTATCAGACGGCGAATGTTCCGACCGGCCGTCATGGATCCGCAAGCAGACCGAAAGTCCGTTTTCAGGTCGTATTCCAAGTAAAAACCCTGGCAACGGATCGCCCTTTTGCGCTGGAGTGATTCTCATTGACACGCGCCTTTACGACTGGGCAAACGCGCCGGAAAGGGTCCGCGTTGCCGGTCTGTAACGTTTTGTAATGACTTGTAACCAATTCGTGTGTTGATTTTACCGGTCTGTCTTGCAAGGCCCAGATGGGATTCGGCATCACTTACTTAGGTAATCTCGTAATATTTCAGTTACATACCTGAAACCTTTCAGTCGCCCATATTCCGGATTGGAATCTGTAAAGCTCAATTTGCCAACAAAATCACCGGTTTAGCTCGCATGGTCCGCAATTCGCTAAAGGTTCGGCGCGGGGAGGGTGAAGAAGGGGACGCGAGCACATCTACGACTGGCCCAGGCACCAGTTGTCTGTGACTGCCTGCATCCCCGGCTGAAACGGGGTTGCGCAAGAGCACACACCCATCCCACGTATACCCGCGGCCACGGGAACCGATCAAAACGACGAGTGGTTGCTGGAACCGTCGGCCGCGCATTGGGCAGTGCTTTGGTAGCGAGAACAACACAAATGACAGACAACCATACTGCGCCCATTTACAGCGACGGAGGCGAAACCGTCGCAGGGGAGAGTGCTTCGAGCACGCGCGCCACGAGGGATCCAGGGGAAATGGAACGTCGCCGGCGCAAAGGCATGCAAATGCTCGCGCGCGGGATGAACCAGGCCGATGTGGCGCGAGAGCTCAATGTCAGCCGCCAGACGGCATCGAACTGGGCGAGAAAGCTCGTCGAGGGTCCACGCGCCTGGCGTCGCCGGCCGTTGGGACGCCGCAGCCGCCTCACCGACGCTCAAAAGAAAAAGCTCAGCCGGATGTTGATGGCGGGCGCCCTCGTAAACGGCTTTCCGAATGACGAGTGGACGTTGGTGCGCGTCGCGCAAATCATCGAGCGCGAGTATGGGCTGTCGTACAGCGCGGTCAACGTGTGGCGCATCCTGCAAAAAATGGGTTTCCGAAATGCAGTATGACGTCCGCGCGCTCACCTCGGAGCATTCGATCGTGCAACTTACGGTGGATGCCTGCGACGAATCGGAAGTCCGGCGCCAGATGGAGCTGCGCGGCCTGTATGCCGCCGATATTGCACCGGCACGAAGCGGTCTCGCGAAAGGCCTGCGCGTGCGCAGCGCGCGGCGAACACGTCTGTCGCTGACGCTCTTCACGCAGGAGTTGCTTGCGTTGTTGAACGCGGGCTTGAGTATTGTCGAATGTCTGGAGGCGCTGCTCGAAAAAGAAGGCAACGCAGCCTCCAGTCAGATGCTTTCTCGCATGCTCGACGCGCTGCGTGACGGCAAGCGCTTTTCGGGCGCGCTCGCAGAGCAGGATGAACTGTTTCCCCCGCTTTACATCAGCATCGTCAGAGCGGCCGAGGATACAAGCGATCTGCCGCAAGCGCTGTCGCGCTACATCGCCTATCAACAGCGCATCGACAGCGTGCGCGGCAAGCTCGTCAGCGCTTCGATCTATCCGCTGATCCTGCTCGTCGTCGGCGGCGTGGTGAGCGCGTTTCTGATCGGCTATGTGGTCCCGCGTTTTGCCGAAGTCTATCAAGGCGCGGGACGAAGCCTGCCATGGTTGTCACAGGTGCTCCTCGGTTGGGGGCAGTTCGTCGCGAATCACGGCAAGGCGCTGCTTCCCATTGCGCTCATCGCCGCTGTCCTGCTGTTTGCCGGTGCGAGGCGGCTGCTTGCGCGCGGCGGTATCGCCTATCTGCTCACACGCGTGCCGGGCATCGGCGAGCGTGTGCGCATCGTCGAACTCTCGCGGCTCTATCTCACGTTGGGCATGCTGCTCGAAGGCGGCATCAGCATCGTGGCTGCGATGGACACCGTGCAAGGCATGGTGACGGCAGACGTGCGGGCGAATCTGATGGCTGCGCGGCAAAAAGTCCAGTCAGGTCTTGCGTTGTCCACGGCCTTCGATGCGCATGGACTGAGCACGCCGATTTCTTTGCGCATGCTGCGAGTCGGCGAACGCAGCGGCGAACTTGGGCAGATGCTGACGCAATCAGCCGCTTTCTATGACGGAGAGATCGGCCGCTGGATCGACCGCTTCATGCGGATGTTCGAACCGCTGCTGATGGCGGCGATCGGGTTGATCGTCGGGGCGATTGTCGTGCTGCTCTACATGCCGATTTTCGATCTGGCAGGAGGGTTGACATGAACGCACCGGAACGCGCGCAGCCTCCCTTCGACGCCACCCTGTTGCAGCGCGCCCGCGCGCAGGCGGGGCAATCGCAACGTTCGGTGCTGGCTGAACTTCAGGCACTCACGGGCGCCGATGCCCGCGACCTGGTGCCCGCGATTGCCGAGCCGTTCGGCCTGAAGGTGCTCGAAACGGCGCAGATGCTCGCGCTTGCGCCGGCCTTCGATCTCGTGCCGCTGTCCAAAGCGATGCAGCGGCATTGCGTGCTGCTGCGCACGGCCACTGCAGAATTGATCGGCGTCATTGCCGACCCGTTCGACACCGACCTGCAAACGTGGCTCGAGACGCACGCGTCAGCGCCCGTGTGCTACTGCCTTGCGTTACAGGCGGATATTCAGGCCTATCTGTCGAAGCAGGAAGAGTCGGTACGCGCGGTCGATACGCTGGTCAGCAACACAACCGACGACACGCACGGTGCGCGGACCGTCGCGGTGCTGTCGTTTGCGTCGCTGTCGGAGGCAGGCAGCCCGGCTGTCAAGCTGGTGAACTCGACGCTCTACGACGCGCTCAAGGCAGGCGCTTCGGACATCCATCTCGAGAGCACGGCGCAGGGGCTGGCCGTCAAATACCGCATCGACGGCGTGCTCGATCATGCGACATCTGCGACGGGCATCGAAGTCGCGCAACAGGTGATCTCGCGCCTGAAAGTGCTGGCCGAACTCGACATCGCCGAGCGCCGCGTGCCGCAAGACGGCAGCTTTCGCGTCGAATCAGGCGGACGCGAAATCGATTTGCGTCTTTCGATCATGCCGAGCATTCATGGCGAAGATGCCGTGATCCGGATTCTCGACAAGCGCGCAATGATCGAGGCATATGGATCGCTGACGCTGGAAGCGCTCGGTTTCGATGCGCCGTCGCTCAGATCGCTGCGCATGCTGGCCGAAGAGCCGTACGGCATGTTGCTCGTGACGGGCCCGACAGGGTCCGGCAAGACCACGACGTTGTACGGCGCGCTGACGGAAATACACAACGGCCGCGACAAGATCATCACGATCGAGGATCCGGTCGAGTATCAGTTGCCCGGCATTCTGCAGATTCCCGTCAACGAGAAGAAGGGTTTGAATTTCGCACGCGGTCTGCGTTCGATTCTGCGTCACGACCCCGACAAGATCATGGTCGGCGAAATCCGCGATCGCGAAACGGCAGAGATTGCAGTGCAATCCGCGTTGACGGGCCATCTCGTGCTGACCACGGTGCACGCGAACAACGTGTTCGATGTGTTTGGCCGCTTCAGTCACATGGGCATCGACCCGTATGCGTTCGTGTCCGCGCTGAACGGAATCTGGGCACAGCGGCTGGTGCGCCTGACGTGCGCTCGCTGCTCGACGCCGTATCAACCGGACGAAGCCGACCTCTCGCGCGTGGGCCTCACGTACGCCGACGTAGCCGACTATCGCTTCTTGCACGGCAAGGGCTGCGGGGACTGTCGCGGCACGGGCTTCAGCAAACGCCGCGCAATTGCCGAGATATTGATCCTGAACGACGAGGTGCGCGAACTCATCATCGAAAAGCGGCCGATCCGCCACATCAAGGAAGCAGCGCGGCGTAACGGCAGTCGCAGCCTGCGTGAAGTCGCGCTCGACCTGGTCAGGTCGGGCGAGACCACGCTCGCGGAAATCAAGCGGGTGACCCTGCATGAATAAGCTCTCCCCAATGCTAGGCGCGGCGCTCGCACGCGGTACCCAGGCGTTGCACGGCACGTCCTTGCACATCGGGCTGTCGAAGAACGCGCTCGGGCTGCTGCGCACGCGGAACTGGCCGCGCGGTCGTAGCGAACTGCTGATCGAGCGCACGCTCGACGCGAGTTCGCAGCAAGCGATCGCGAACGGCCTGCGCGCCGCGCTCGCCGACGCGGGTTGCTCGCGCATGATCGCGACCGTCGTGCTCGCCGACGACCTGACACGCCTCTTCATGGTCACGCCGCCGAACAACGCGGAGCGGCTGCGCGACTGCCACGCAGCGGCCGCCATGCGATTCCAGTCGCTGTATGGCGAACCACCTCACGACTGGAAGATCGATGCCGACTGGGACGCGAGGCGTCCGTTTCTGGCCTGCGCGGTGTCGCGCCCGTTGCTGGCGGCGTTGCAGCAGATAAGCGCCGATAGTCGCCTGACATTGACCGGCATCGTGCCGCAGTTCATTGCTGCGTGGAACCGCTGGCAGCGCAGGATTGCAGACGGCGCGTGGTACGGCACGATGCATGGCGACACGGTGACGCTGGGCGTGATCGGCGGGCATCGCCTGACCGGTATTCGGCGCATGACGGTACCGGCCGATGCTCACTACGACGAAGGCTGGTTATCGGATCAGGTGACACGCGAGGCGCTGCGGCTTGCATTGCCTCTGCCCTCGCGTATTCATCTGGCCGGCAGCGCGCCCGACAGGTGGTTCGCCGACAGCGTTCGCACGCCGGTTTGTTCGCGGCTCGAAGCGAACCTGGATGTGCTGGCCTTCGCAGGCGAATCGGCCGGCGTTGCACTGGCCTGCACGGGAGTGCGCCGATGAGCACCAGCCATATCGACTTCGCGCCGCGCTCGCTTCGCCGCGTGATCGCGCGCACCGGGCCACTGACGCTGCTGATCGGCGTGACGGGAATGATGCTGTGTGTGAGCGCCGCCGTCATCGGCTATGGCCTGCTGGTGAAAAGCGAGGCACGGGACGTCGAACTGCAGAGCCTGCGCACGCGGATCGCGGCGCGCACGCAACCGGTGACACGCGCCATCACGATATCGGACGTGCAGGCCAATGCCGTCAACGCGGTGGTCGGGCGACTCAATCTGCCGTGGCACCAGGTGTTTCACGCGGTCGAATCGGCGACGCCTGCCAGCATTGCGCTGCTCGAACTGACGCCCGATGCGAAGCAGCATGCGATCAAAGGCGTAGCCGAAGCGAAGAGCAGCGACGAGATGCTCGATTACATCGCCCGGCTCGGCGGCCAGGCGTTCTTCAGATCTGTCGTACTGACGCGGCACGAAGTCAACGACAAAGACCCGAACAAGCCGCTGCGGTTTCAGTTTGTCGCCGAATGGGAGAGGGACACAAAATGAATACGGCGCGCGTCGGAACACTGGCATTGCAGACGCGTCTGGCGCTATCGCGTTTGGGCTGGAGCCGTTTCGTTGTCGTGTTGCTATGCGTGGCGGGCGCGGCGTGCTGGCTCGCGTGGATTCCTGCGCAGCATGCCGATGCGAATGCGCAGGCGAAGGCGATCGAACGTCAGCGCATGGCGTTGCGAGCGCCGCGCGCCGCACGACGCGAGACCCCGGCCTCACCGGCCCAGGCGAACCTGATGGCGTTCTATGGCACGCTTGGAAACCGTCAGCACGCGGAACGGCAGATCGGCACCTTGTTCGAGCTCGCGCGCAAATCGGGCCTTGTGCTGTCCAAGGGTGATTACACCTGGGCCTATGACCGCAACAGCCAGGTCTATGCCTACCAGGTGCTGTTGCCCGTTGCAGGCCCCTACAGTGCCGTGCGCCGCTTCTGCGAGCGAGTGCTGTTGACGATCCCGTTTGCATCGCTCGACGAAATCGCGTTCAAGCGCGAAGCCATCGGCAACGGCTCACTGGATGCGCGCCTGCGCTTCACGCTTTATCTCACGGACGCTCCGACCGTCCATGTCGCGCCGGAAACACTCGCGATGGAGGTCAAGTCTCCATGAAAGCGCGACACGCGACATTAGGCGTCATGTTCCTCGCCGCGGTATGGCTGAACTGGTTCGGCAACGATCCGTCCGGTGTGACGTTCGTTGCACCGACAGAGCGCAGCGACAGGCCGGGCGTGCCTGCGAGGACGGTCGCCGCGCCAGCATCTCCACCCGCGATTTTGCCGCTGCGCGCCCGCAGCGAACTGATGGGTGGCGTGGACGAGACGGAGCAGGTCCTGTTCGGCAGCCATAGCTGGACGCCGCCGCCGCCTCCACCCGTCGAAGCGAAGGTTGAGCCGCCGCCAAAGCCGGTTGCGCCACCGCTGCCGTTCATCTATCTCGGCAGGAAGCTCGAAAACGGCAAATGGGAAGCTTTCCTCGCACGCGGCGGCGACACGTACGTCGTGCGCGAGAAGAGCGTGATCGACGGTACTTACCGTGCTGAATCGATTACGCCGACAACATTGACCATAACGTATCTGCCACTCAAGCAGATCCAGACCATGACGATCGGGGGGGCGAATGATGTTTGCACGAAAAATTGTCGGGCCGTCATGGCAGCGATTCGTGCTGCGAGCCCGCATGGTTTGCATCGTTGCCGCTTCCGGGTTGTTTCTGGCCGGCTGCGCGGCCGATACCGCTTTCCGCGAAGGCAACGCGCTGGTGGCGCAGGGCAAGGTCGAAGAAGGCATGGCCAAGTTTCAGGAAGCCTTGTCTTATAACCCGCGCGCGGTCGAATACAAGATGGCCTACTTGCAGACTCGCGAACACGCCGTTACCAGCTATATCGAACAGGGCGACAGCGCGGCTCGCGATGGCAAGCGCGACACCGCGGAAGCGCTTTACAAGCGTGCAGTGGCGATCGATCCAACCAATGAACGCGCGCGCGCCGGCTTGCGCGCGATCGAGGTGGCCCAGCGCGATGCCCGCACGAACGGTTCGTCTAGCGCGGCGCTCGAAAAAGAAGTCGCGCTCACGACACGCCGCGACAACGATGCCCGCAATAGCGGGGCCCAGCCTGCCAACATGCTATCGGCCGCATACAGGCAGCCCATTTCAATCGAGTTCAAGGACGTGACGTTGAGGCAGGTGTTCGAGGTCATCTCGCGTTCGGCTAACCTCAACTTCCTGTTCGATAAAGATGTGCGCACCGATCAGAAGGTGACGGTCTACCTGAAAAACAGCACGATCGAATCGGCGGTGTATCACACGCTACTGACTAATCAGCTCGAACAGCGCGTCCTGAATGAAAACACGGTCTTGATCTATCCCAACACGCCCAGCAAGCTGAAGGACTATCAGGAAATGATGGTGCGCGTGTTCTACCTGACCAACGCCGATGCGAAGATCGTCGCCAACACGCTAAAGACGATACTCAAGGCGCGTGACGTGGTGGTCGACGAAAAGCTCAACATGCTGATCGTCCGCGATACCCCTGATGCAATCGCACTGGCCGCCAGGCTGATCGGCCTGCAGGATGTGCCGGAGCCGGAAGTCATGCTCGAAGTCGAAATTCTGGAAGTGAAGCGCAACAAGCTGCTGGAGCTTGGCATCGCCTGGCCGGACAGCCTGACCTTGACGCCGCTGCCTCCTACCGCACTCGGTGTGCTCACGTTGCACGACCTCGTGCATACGACCGCTTCCACACTCGGCGCGGGAATCGGGCCCGTCACGATCAATGCGAAGAATACCGAAGGCGACGCAAAGATTCTGGCGAATCCACGCATCAGGGCGCGCAATCACGAGAAAGCGAAGATCCTGATCGGCGACCGGGTGCCGCTGATTACGACGACGTCGACCGCAACGGGATTTGCATCTGAATCGATCAACTATATCGACGTGGGCCTGAAGCTCGACGTCGAGTCGTCGGTGCACCTGGACAACGATGTTGCGATCAAGGTCGCATTGGAAGTGAGCAATATCGTCAGCCAGTTTACGACCAAGTCCGGTTCGGTTGCGTATCAGATCGGCACCCGCAACGCGAGCACGGTCTTGCGGCTGAAGGATGGCGAGACCCAGGTATTGGCGGGCCTGATCAACGATCAGGACCGGCGCGATTCGCGCAAGATACCGGGTCTGGGCAATCTGCCCGTGCTGGGGCGCCTGTTCGGCAGCACCGCTGACGACAATCAGAAAACCGAAATCGTGCTGTCGATTACACCGCACCTGATTCGCAATATCGAGCGCGCGGAGATGCGGTATTCGGAGTTCTCGTCGGGAACGGAAGACAGCCCGCGCATTCGTCCCGAAGGGCTGAACGTGCCCGCCGCGCCTTCGCCATTGATCGCGTTGAAGGGCACGTCGTCGTCGCCTGCAGTGCCGGTAGCGGCTGACGCTCCCGCCATGACGACTGGCACACCTGCCGCTGCTGCTGCTCCTGCTCCTGCTGCCGCTGCTGCCCCTGCGGCATCGCCTGGCGCGGGCGCACAAGGCGGTGCGCAGTTGAAATGGGAAGGGGCTCAACAGCTGAAAGTAGGCGACACGTTCACGCTGCAACTTGAGATGCAATCGGGACAGCCCGTGACGAGCCTGCCGCTCGCCATCACGTATGACGACACGATCCTTCAACCCAGCGGCGTAACGGAAGGCAGCTTCCTGAAGCAGGGCGGCGCGCAGACCAGTTTCACCAGCAAGATCGATACGGGGGGCAGATACTCATTACAGGTACGCGCAACGACAAGGGCGGCGCCACTGGCAGCGCGAATTTCGCGAGCATCAATTTCCGCTCCATTGCGCCGGCGAATTCGTCCGCGATCCAGTTGCTGACGGTTGCGCCCGTCGGGGTCGGAGGAAGCGTGATCCCGGCACAGGCGCCGGCACCGCATATGGTGCAGATCGATCCGTAACGCGTGGTGAGGAGATAACGTGAACACGACGGCGGCGTTCATCCGGCGCAGGGCTCGAGCAGGTACTCACCGCGCTCGCACGGGCTTCACGTTGATCGAGATGCTGGTCACGCTCGCGATACTCGGTGCGCTGGCGTCCGTCGTGCTGCCGCTCGCGCAAGTACAAATGCAGCGCAATCGTGAGCATGCATTGCGGCAATCGCTGCTTGAAGTTCGACACGCGATCGATTCATACAAACGCGCTAGCGACGAAGGACGCATTTCGAAGCCGCCTGGCGCGTCGGGCTATCCGAAAGATCTCGATGTATTGGTCGAAGGTGTGGTCGACCAGCGAAGTCCTACGCGCGCGAAGATGTTCTTTTTGCGCCGGGTGCCGCGCGATCCGTTCGCAAACGAAGTGAGCGGGCGCGATTCGGATTCCTGGGGCAAGCGCAGTTACGAGAGCGAGGCCGACGATCCGCGCGAAGGCGACGATGTTTTCGACGTCTACTCAAAATCGGATCAGGCCGGCCTCAACGGTGTTCCATACAGGCAATGGTGAACGCGATGAACAGGCTACGCGCCCACTCCGCAAGGCGAAAAACAGCACGGGGTTTCACGCTCATCGAACTACTTGTCGTTCTGGCGATCGTTTCTCTGCTTTTGACGCTGGCCGTGCCCAGGTATTTCCATAGCGTCGACACGGCGCGCGAGACTGTTTTGATCGAGAACCTGTCTATCGCACGCGAAACGATTGACAAGTTCTTCGAAGACACCGGACGCTATCCGGACTCGCTTGAAGAACTGGTGGAGAAAAAGTATTTGCGGGCGCTGCCGTTCGACCCGATCGTCAACAGTTCGACAGGCTGGACCATCGTTCCCCCCGACGACACGAGCAAGGGCCGGGTGTACGACCTGCATAGCGCAGCGCAAGGCACGGGCAGAACGAATGTTCCCTATTCTGCGCGATAGGATCGTCATGCGTCATCCACACTCACGCGAGGACGGCTTTACGTATCTGGGCGCGCTGATTCTCGTCGCGATCATCAGCGTGACTGCGACGGCGACACTGAAGCTCGGTGCCGCCATGCAGCGCCGCGCGGCTGAAGAACAACTGCTCGCGATTGGCGGCGAGTTTCGCGACGCATTCGTGAGCTATGCGAACGCGACGCCGCCAGGACAACCGCGCACGCCGCAGAGCCTGGAAGATTTGCTGAAGGACCCGCGCTTTCCTGTTGTGCGGCGTCATCTGCGCCGGGTCTACGTCGATCCGATCAGCGGCAAGCCGGAGTGGGGCACGATTCCGGCGCAACCGGGGCCAGGCATCATGGGTGTGTACAGCCTGGCCGACGGAACGCCCATCAAGGTGGGTCAGTTCGAGATGCGCTTCCAGGAGTTCGAAGGCAAGACTTCGTATCAGGACTGGGTCTTCATGCCGCCGCCTGAGACGATTGTTCCAATGCCGGCGGGAAAAGCGGCGGGCGCGGTGAATGGTACCGGCCCGGCCATTGGCTTGACGAATTGAGTTGCATTCGCCGTTAGCTGCTGATGTCGGCGTTGTCGCCCGTTCCTCCGGGCTGTCCGTCCTTGCCATAGGAGCGCAGGTCGATTTCGCTATTCGCACCCGGCGACTGGTATTGATACGGATGTCCCCAAGGGTCGAGCGGCACTTCCTTTTTTAGGTAGGGGCCATTCCATTGCGTCACCGTGGCCGGTTTGGTGACGAGCGCCGTCAGACCTTCTTCAGTCGTCGGATAGCGACCTACGTCGAGCCGGAATGTATCGAGCGCCTTCTCGAGCCCGGAGATTTGAGCTTTTGCCATCGTGCGTTCGGATTTACCGAGCTGCGTAAAGTACTTTGGACCGACATAGGCGGCAAGCATGCCAATGATCACAATGACGATCAGCAATTCAAGCAGCGTGAATCCCCTGGCGGGGTGTTTGAGTTGTGTGTGTGAAGTAGGCATGGGATGGCTCAACGCGTCGACTGGTTGCGGGCGGCCTGCATACGCGCGAGCACCGCTGGCACGTAAAGCATGGTTTCCCGATAAGGTGGAATGCGCGCGGCATGTTTGGCGACGGCGCCTTCCCCCGCGTTGTAGGCCGCAAGGCTGAGCGCAACGTTTCCGTCGTAGAGTGCGAGCAGACGCTTCAGATGGCGGATGCCCGCATCGATGTTTTGTGCGGGATCAGCGGGGTTGGTCACACCGTACATCGCGGCTGTCGCCGGCATCAGCTGCATCGCGCCACTGGCGCCTTTAGTCGAGACTGCCGTCGAACTTCCCTTCGACTCGACGTCGATGATCGCCTGGACGAGCACAGGATCGACGCCGTACTTGCTCGACAGTTTTTCGATAAACGCTGTGCGCGATTCTTTGCCCAGACTGCTGGAAAGCGCCGAAACATTCCGTTTCGATGACGCGGATGAACCGGATGGCGAATCGTCACGCAAATAAAGCCGATAGCTTGCGTCCAGCTTTTCGCTAGCGAAGCGCACGGTTCCGTCCTGTCCTTCAGACCTATAGATATCCGCACTCGTCGCCTCACCGCAAAGCGTGGCCGCCGCCGTGCAAAGAAGAAATCGCATCAGTGTCGTCTGCGTTTTCATGACGCTCCGCCTGTCTTTGAGTACTTTCAAGGAAATTAGCACGCGGTGTTTAGCAAGAGAACATTGATGCATTGTGGTCGCGTGCGCTCGCGCACACAACTATCGTTTAAGCGCCTGGCCGAAAGATAAGCGGTACGCCTTAAAAATAGAAAGAGGATGGGTACGTTGAAAAGCCGGATGAGAGAGCGTTCGGGAGATCGACGTTCAACCTCGATCGGGTAGCTGTTGCAACTGTGAAGCACTTGTTTTTCTTGCAAGATACGGGTGCCTGAATTAGCTGAGCGAGATGGTGCGCGGCCTTGCAGACAGGGCGGCCCGACTTCCTGTCATGTTCATTTGCAAATCACTATTTGCCTTGTTCCAATTCTGAATCAAAACCAAAAATCGCATGATCAAGGCATCCTGATTCGCGACTGCCCGATGGCACTAGTGATTCAGAAATTGAGTTGTCAATCGCATATTTAAATCGCCTTCGTCTGCACGTGCAGCGACGAAACTCTTTTCCATATCGAATCCGGTGCGCGTCCGCACATAACGATGTGTTTGCCGCTTGAAGCGCTGCTCGGCACGAATGGCGCGTACCTTGCTCTACCCGTGCGAAACCCTGTTCCCTGAGCAGATCGGCTTCGCGTTCAGGTTATCGATTTACTCAATGGCATGACAGGTTTACCGGCAAATCGCTTCTCCGGATTGATGGAGCTCTCAAGGAGATCGAGATAACGAAGCGGACTCAACTGGATGAACGTGCAAACCGAAGTTCTCAACTAACCCCGACTGCACCCGGAAACATCGGGTGAGGAAGAAGTCAGGGCACTTGCTCTCGGCGTATTACCGCGTTAACCGGATCACGATGAAGGGAGAAACGTGTCATGTCGAACTCAATTCCGATCAACACCAGACGCGACGCCTGTGGCGATCCGCGTTGGGATATGCCACGAAGGGGCCACGTCTTTTTCCTGCACCGGTTCGCCGCGCTTCTGATGATCGTTGCGCAGCTGTGCTGGATCAGTCAGGCCATGGCCCAGCTTCCGCCACCCGGCACGCCATCGCAATTCGATATCGTCGGGTTCTTGCAGGAAGCGACGTTGAACGGCCCCAATCCGACTGCCACAACGGGCGGCAAGCTGAAGGTCAATGGCCATGTCGTGGTCGTCCCGGACAACACGATCGTGATGCTGCCGGCGAACGCATTGACGTGGCAGGAACTGTTCGCGCAGGCCCCGGCGCCTTATACGAACATCGCGACGGGCATGGCACTCGCGGACTCGCCCGCGCCGCTCACGACGTATGAAGTGCACGTGATCGGTAATCGCGTTGGCGACACGTATATCGCCGGGCTGATCTTTCTGTCCCAACAGGATCTGAACGCGGGTGCGGGCTATATCAACTACATCGACTATGGTCGGGGCGAAATGTACGTGGGCGGCACGCTCAACGTCGACGGCGCAGGCGTGCCGCGTAACGTGCTGGACCCGAACAACCCCGGAACGCGTATCTCCATCAACGACCCGGCCGGAAGGTATGGGCGCACGGGTTCGCCGGATCAGCGCTTCACACTGGACCCGGACAACCCGACCGTGCGCAGCACCACCGGTTTCCCGATGTGTCTGCCGCGCACTGACCCGAACGATCCCAGTGCCGTTCCCGATGCGCTGTGTCCGGAAGGAAACCGCCCGAAGGATGTCACGGGGAACTTCGTTGCCACGGTCTCGATGCCTGATCCCAAGACGATCGCCGCAGGGCAGCTCCCCGATCCGCGCATCATGGCGCCGTTCGAGGTGGGCGATTTTGTCGACTATGCAGGCACGCTCGTCAGGGACAGCGGCACGAGCGGTCCTTATCCGTCCGGTAGCTCGGGTACTTACATTTCCGCGCACACGATCACCGATAACGTAGCGATCTATACCGCGCCTGGCACGGACCCGGCCTATGTGGCCGTCGAAGTGACGATCATTGGCACGGGCGGCCTGACTGTGCTCGGCGCGGGAGAAGCGGTCGTGCGCACCCGCTTCGAAGGCATGACGACGGACCCGAGCCGTAACGTGCATCTGTACGGTCTCGATTTCAATCCGTCGGACGGCAAGATCAGCGATCGCGATTGGGGCGTGGTGGGAGTCGATCCCGGCGCACCGAACGGTGCGGTCAAGGGACGTTGGCGCTTCCGCCCGCCGTGCACGGTCGCGGTTCCCACCATCAAGGATTGCAAGGGGCCATCGGGCGGATCGTTCCTGCCGCCGGCGCGTGAAGTGCGCGCGGTGATCGAGGGCGCATGGACCCCAACGACCGATCCCGCAACGACAGGTGGCGCTAACGGGATCATCGCCGGGCAGTACCGCGCGCCGATTCTTGAGTTCATTTTCCCGGAAAACGTTCCGGGCACGCCACCGCCGCCGAACAACTTCGAGACGATTCCGTTCCTCGCTCAGGGGGGCTATGTCTCGTCGGCGAATACGCTCGTGGGGCAGCTCAAGCCGTGGCCGGGCAGGGAAGCACCCGGCACTTGCGTCGCACCGACAGCCAGCGCAGGCGCGGACTTCAATGTAGCGTCCGGCGCGACGAATGTGCCGCTGTCGGGTAGCGCAACGGGCAATGGTCAGCTGACGTATGCATGGACGGCCGTGTCGCCGTCGAACACGGTGATCACCAATTCCACGTCGCCCAATGCTACGTTCAACGCGCTCACCATTGCGCCCGGAGGCGCGTCTCAGACGATGGTGTTCAGCCTGACTGTCACCGGCTGCAACAACAAGTCGGCGACCTCGACGGTAACGGTGACCGTGTTGCCTCCGCAGCAGACGACGCCTGTCATCAGCCCGATTGCGCCCGTGACGGTCAACTCGGGTACACCGGTGCGTCTCACGGCAGTGGGTTCGGGACCGGCGCCGCTCACTTATACGTGGACACAAACGGCTGGGCCTTCACAGGCGTTCACGCAGCAACCGGCAGGCGATGCGTCGATCAGTTTCACCCGGGCCATTCCGATCGGGAAGATCACGAACGATGTCCTGACGTTCCAGGTTGTGGCAAAGACAACCACCGGCGCCACGTCGGCTCCCGTCAGCGTGACGGTCACGGTCAAGCCGGTCGCCGACACGGTCACGATCACGGCCGCCGTGTACCGGACGTCGAAGCAACGGCTCGATCTGACCGTCACGTCGTCGATCGTCAATCCGAATCTGACGCTCACGCTGCAGCCGTATCAGACCGCCTTGGGCACGACGTTCGATCCGAGCAGTCTCGGCGCCACGCTGACGAACACGGGTGGCGGTACGTACACGCTGACGCTGGTCGGCGCGCCGCAACCGACAGCACCGCCGGCACGGCCGCTCGTCGTCAAATCCAGCATCGGAGGGACGAGCCCGGCAACGGCATTGACCAACTTGAGAAACTGAACCAGGCAACCCTGCACTGGCGGGGTGCGTTCACCGCGCATCTCGCCAGTAAGACAGGCCAATAAGACAGGCGAGACATAAGAAACTGCATTGCATAACTGAAGGCCAAACAACAACGGGGAAGGGGAATGGACAAGACTGCACAGGCAGAAAGCCGGCGATTGTTCCATGCAAGCCGGCGTACTGCGAACTGGATGGCAATCGGGTTGACAGGCGGTGGCGTGGCACTTGTGTTGGCGATATTCGGCACGCTCTATACGGAGGCAGGCGCGCAGGTCCCGCCACCCGTCCAGCGGCCGCTCGGCACACTGAAAAACGTACCCGTGCCGGGGCCGTCGGAACAGGAACTCGCCGTATTCGTGCGAGACAGATCAGCCGCTGTGCAACTCGGCAAAGCGTTGTTCTGGGACACGCGAGTCGGCAGCGACAACCGCACTGCGTGCGCCAGCTGTCACTTTCATGCGGGCGCGGACAACCGCACGACAAATCAGATCAACCCGGGCCTGCTTGCCGGCGATCACGCTTTTCAGACGGGCGGCACGACCGCCGGTCCGAACTACACGCTGCGGGCCGGCGATTTTCCGCTGACGAAGCATTCGAACATCGATGACTCGACGACCATTTACGCGGACAACAACGATGTGATTTCGTCGCAAGGCGTGTTCACGGCGAAGTTCGATCGCGTGACAGTCAATGCGAATGCAGACGACTGCACCAATCTGTCCGATGCCGTCATGCATGGCGGCAGCGGTTTCAACATCAACGGCGTCAACACACGGCGCGTCGAACCGCGCAACACGCCGAGCGTCATCAACGCGGTCTTCAACTTCCGCAACTTCTGGGACGGCCGGGGCAACAACGTATTCAACGGAGGCGATCCGTTCGGCTTGCGCAACTCGCAGCCGCTCGTATGGAAATTCGAGAACGGCGTGCTGAGGAACGTGACAGTGGCGTTGCCTTCGTCGTCGCTTGCGTCGCAAGCATCCGGGCCGCCTTTGAGCGGCAACGAAATGAGCTGCCAGGGACGCGCATTCCTTCATCTCGGGCAGAAGCTGTTGAAAGAGAAGGTGCTGGCCGAACAGACCATTTCGCCGCGTGACAGTGTGCTCGGCAGTTTCGCGCAGCGTCCACCCACCTACGCCTCGCTCGTGATGAAAGCGTTTCGTCCGGAGTACTGGGTGTCGCCCGTCATCATCAATCTCCCGGGCGGGCACCGGCTGAACTTCAAGCCAATGGACCTGTTGAAGCAGCGCCGTGGCGACGACATCAACTTCGGCCCGTTGAAAGAGAACCTCATCGCCAGTCAGATGGAGTCCAACTTCGCGTTGTTCTTTGGCATCGCGATTCAGATGTACGAAAGCACGCTGATCTCGGACGATTCGCCGTTCGACCGCTTTGCGGCCGGCGACCGTACGGCGCTCGATGCACAGCAGATACGTGGCCTCAAGCTGTTTCAGGAACAGGGCCGCTGCATCAGTTGCCACAGCGGACCTGAACTGACAGGTGCCGCATTCAGCAATGTGTCGAACCAGCGGGTGGAGCGGATGGTGATGAGCGATGGCGCGCCCGCCATCTACGACACGGGCTTCTACAACATCGGCGTGCGGCCGACCCAGGAAGACGTGGGTCTGGGCGGTACCGATGCATTCGGCAATCCCTTGTCCGAGACGAGGATGCTGGCGCTCGGCAAATCGGCGCTGCTCGGAAACAGCTTCGGCGAGGGCAGTGTGCAGAACTTCCCGGCGGGCCAGCGCATCGTCGCGGATGGCGCGTTCAAGACGCCGGGCCTGCGCAACGTGGAATTTACCGGCCCGTACTTTCACAACGGAGGCAAGGCGACGCTGATGCAGGTGGTGGATTTCTATAACCGCGGCAGCGACTTCGGCAATGCGAACCGCGACAACTTCGATTTCAGCGTCGCGCCGATTGGGCTGACACAAGGACAGAAAGAGGACCTCGTGGCATTCCTGCTGTCGCTATCGGACGACAGGGTCCGGATGAGCAAAGCGCCGTTCGATCATCCGTCGCTCTGCGTGCCGAACGGGCATCTTGGCGGCACGAATGCCGTGGCGCAAAAGGGCAGAACGGGCATGGCAATCGATGTGATGCAGTGTCTGCCGGAAACCAGTGCAGCGGGCGCAAAAGAAGGCTTGCACACGTTTCTGGGACTGAGTCCCTTTGCGCATTGAAGCGCGTACGGACAAACCCATGAAGACACGTCATTTGCCCGCTCACTTCATAAGAATCCATGCCATGTCACTTCTCTTTTGTTTCTTTAGCCGTGCATCGCGTGCCTTGGCTTTGCTGATGCTGTCCTTCATTGCCGCGCAGGCGCTGGCCCAGGTGCCGGCCGTCGGCGCGGATTCGCAGTTCGACGTGATCGGATTCATCCAGGAAGCCACGCTCGATTCATGCGGCAACGAGCTGTGCGGCGGAAAAATCGTCGTGAACGGCCAGTCGATCGTGATTCCGTCCAGCACGATCGTGATCCTTCCGGCCAATGCGCTGACATGGAAGGAACTGTTCGAGCAGGCCCCCGCGCCCTATACCAACATGGCGACGGGCATGGCGCTCGCGGACTCGCCCGCGCCGCTGACGACCTATGAAGCGCATGTGATCGGCAACCAGGTCAACGACGTGTTCATCGCGGGGCTTGTCTATATCTCACAACAGGACACCAACAATGGCGCCGGCTATATCAACTACATCGACTATGCGGCGGGCGAGTTGCGGGTTGGCGGGCGGCTCGTGCGCGATGGCAATGGCGTGCCGCAGAACACGCTCGATTCGAGCAAGCCGGGCACGCGCGTGCGCATCAACGATCCGGCTGGGCGGTATAGCCGCGGGCTGTCGCCGGATCAGCGCTTTACGCTCGATGCGGATAATCCGACTGTGCGCAGTGCCACAGGCTTTCCGATGTGCCTGCCGCGCGTCGACCCCAGCTCGCAAACCGAGGATGCTGCGTGCCCGCAAGGCAATCGTCCCAAGGACGTGAACGGACTCTACGTCACCAACTTTACGATGCAGGCGCCTTCGGAACTCGCTGCCGGGCAACTGCCCGATCCGCGCATCATGGCGCCGTTCGAAGTGGGCGACTACGTCACGTACGCCGGCACGCTCGTCACCGAGCGCGGATCGCAAGGACCGTATCCGTCCACCAGCGCGACCTATGTGTCGGCGCACACGTTGACCTCCAACGCTGCGATTTTCACTGCGCCGGGCAGTGACCCTGCCTACGTCGCCGTCGATGTGACGATACTCGGGAACGGCGGCGTCACGGTGCCTGCTGGCATGGAGGCGGTCGTGCGGACCCGGTTCGAAGGCGTGACGACCGACCCCACCCGCGATATCCATCTATACGGAATCGACGTCGCGCCAGATGGCTCCACGAGCGATCGCGACTGGGGCATCGTCGGCGTCGATCCTGGTCCGCCGACGGGTGCGGTGAAGGGCCGCTGGAAATTCACGCCGCCCTGCACGGGTGTGACGGCGACCTTCAGGTTCTGCTTCGGTCCGCTGACTGAGGGCACGTTCCTGCCTGCCACGCGCGAAGTACGGGCGGTTATCGAAGGCGCATGGACGCCCGCCAGTTCCGTGCCGCAGAAGAATGGACTCGTGGCCGGGCAATATCACGCGCCCATCCTGAGCTATCTGTTCGAAGAGAACGTTCCGGGTGCACCGCCGCCGCCCATCAATTTCAGCACGATGCCGTTCCTCGCGCAGGGCGGCTACCGTTCGTCGACGGGTGTCGTGGCGGGACAGCTCAAACCCTGGCCCGCATCGAAGCTGCCGGCGTCGTGCACGCCGCCTGTGGCGAGCGCAGGCGCGAACTTCTCGGTCGCATCGGGCGCGAAGAACGTGCCGTTGACGGGCAGTGCGAGCGGCTCCGGGGAATTGACCTACGAGTGGGTTGCGCCGCAGGGCATCGTGCTGTCGCCATCCGCGTCGGTTGCCAACCCGACCTTCAATGCGCCAACCGTCACCGCCAACAATACGTTCCTGTTCACGTTGAACGTGACCGGCTGCAACGGTCAGAAATCGACGGCGGCCGTCACGGTCACGGTCGCGGCGCCCCAGCAGGCGGCACCCGTCGTGACGCCGATAGCCGCTCGCACGGTTACTTCGGGGACGACCGTCACGCTTACGGCGCAGGGTTCGGGCACGCACGCGCTCACCTACACGTGGACGCAAAGCAGCGGGCCTTCACAGCCATTCAAGCAGCAGAACGGCAGCGCGACCATGAGCGTCGCTCATGCGTTACCAGTTGGACAAACCACCAACGACGTGCTCGGTTTCACCGTGGTCGCTACCGACACCGTCACGCGCGCGACCTCCGCACCCGTGACGGCGACGATCACGTTCACGCCCATACCCGACACCGACGCGATCACCGTCGCCGAATACCGCATATCAAAGCAGCGTCTCGACATCACGGCGACGTCGTCGGTAACCAGTCCAAAGGTCGTGCTGCGCCTGCAGCCTTACCGCACGACGTCGGGCGCATTGTTCGATCCGGCATCGACAGGCAATACGTTCACCAACAACGGCGGCGGGAACTACACGCTCACGCTGGTCGGCGTGCCGCAGCCCGGCCCCGATGCGCCGCTCGTCGTCACGTCGAATCTCGGCGGCAGCAGTCCACCCAGGCCTTTGACACGGATTCGCAACTAGGACGCACGTCGGATAACCCCAGCCCCTTCAACCACTCACCACATGCGAGATAGATGATGATCTACCTACCCGATAAGGCGCCAGCCGACGTTTTGCGCGAAGCCGAAAAGGCGCGAAAGAATCGTCTTGAGATCGTTCAGGCGTTATCGCATGGACAGATCTCGCGGCGCGATCTGCTCCGATGGGGATTGGTGTCGGCCACTGGCGTGCTGGCCGCGAAGCATGGCCTGAATCCGTTCGTCGGCAGGGCGTGGGCTGCGAGCGGCGCGGGCATCCCGACAGGTGTTCCGCCCAGCCCGCTGTTCGGCGCGCTGCCGTTCTCGCAGCCAATGCCGCGTATGGACGTGCTGCCGCGCAAGTCGGTTGCGTCGTTGACGCCCGCGCCGACGGCAGAAGCGAACACGACGATGCAGCCGGTGCCTGCTGCGCTGGGGGGCGGCATGGGGCCTGTCGAAGGGCGTCCGCCTGGACCGATCTGGGCGCACCAGGGCTGGGACATGTTCCCGCCTCAGGTCGCCTACGAGGTCGTACAGGGCGGCATCTCGCACAACCTGGCGTACAACCCGGACGTGCCGTCGCAACTGAACTGCGGTATCGATCAGGCGGCATCCGTACAAACCTGCTTTCACAAGAGCATGCCGGACCAGGACCCGACACGATTCTGGACCTTCAATGCATCGTTCCCGCCGAAGCTTATCCTGGCCCGTTACGGCGAGCCGATCCTGTTCCGTCATCACAACCGTCTGCCTGCGGACCGGACGCAGAACGGCGGCTTCGGCATTCATACCATCTCGACGCACGAGCACAACGGCCATCATGGCGCGGAAAACGACGGCTTTACCGGCGCGTTTTTCTTCCCGGGGCAGTTCTATGACTATCACTGGCCGCTGGTGCTGGCGGGATTCAGAAGCATGAATACCTCGGCGAGCGATCCGCGGGCAGGCAGTCCGGACGGTAACGGAGGTATCAACAAGGTCGCTGGCGACTGGCACGAGACGATGAGCACGCACTGGTACCACGACCACATGTTCAGCTTCACGTCGCAGAACGTGTACAAGGGCATCGCCGGGATGATGAACATCTACAGTTCGATCGACCGCGGGAACGAAGCGATCAACGACGGCGTGAACCTGTGCTTGCCGAGCGGCCGCTCGAAGGATTGGGGCAACCTCGACTACGACGTCAACCTGATGCTTGCCGACAAGGCCTGGAACAAAGACGGCCAGATGCAGTTCGACATCTTCAACCTGGATGGCTTCCTCGGTGACCAGATGACCGTGAACGCCCTCTACAAGCCCTACTTCGAAGTCGAGCGGCGCAAGTACCGCTTCCGCATTCTGAACGCTTCGGTGTCGCGCTTCTTCAAGCTGTGTCTGAGCGACGGCTCGCCGATGATCCAGATCGCCAACGACGGCAACCTGCTGCCGCGCCCGGTGGTGCTCGCGCAACTGGATGAAATGGGCATCGCGGAACGCTATGACATCGTCATCGACTTCTCGCGCTACACGAACGGCGCGCGCGTGCATCTCGTGAATCTCGCCGAGCACGACGACGGGCGGCGCGTCGCGCATGACCTGTCGCTCGGCGAGGCGCTGTCCGGCAAGTCGAAGGACCCGTGCGTCGGCCGTTTCCTCGAATTCCGCGTCGCTCGCGATCCTGCTCAACCCGACGTGAGCCGTGTGCCCGCCACGCTGATCCCGAATCCCGATCTGTCGAATGTGCCGGTGGCGCGCGAGCGCACGTTCGTGTTCGGCGACGGCGCGAAGCAGACCAGCCGGAACAAGGCAACGTCATTCATCGGACCATGGGGCATGCGCGTGGATAACAGCGACATGCTGGCCGCGGACTACTCACGCGTATCGGCGGCGCCGAAGATAGGCACGCGCGAAGTGTGGACGTTGATCAATGGCGGCGGCGGTTGGGATCACCCGATCCACATTCACTTCGAAGAAGGGCAAATCCTCGAGCGCGATGGCAGCGCTTCGAAGGTTCCGGCATGGGAGCAAGGCCGCAAGGACGTCTACCGTTTGCACGCGAGCGGCAAGCTGAAGATCACGATGCAGTTCCGCGATTGGGGCGGCATGTTCATGGAGCACTGTCACAACACGGTCCATGAAGACAACGCAATGTTGCTGCGATGGGAGATCGACGACTCGGGCGCGCCATTCCTCAGGCCATTGCCGACACCGATCCCGACACCGCAAGGCGTCACGTTCCAGTCGCCAGACGACGTCCTGAAGACGGCGTTCTAGTTGTGCGGCTTTCTGGTTGCGCGGGCGTGATCCCCGCGCGACTGGCATCACCACCCATATTGGAGTGCATCATGAATCAGGCAACAGGGGTACGCAGTCCCGCGCGGCGAGCGGGCCTTCTCGCTCTGTGGGCCGGCCTCGCCGGTCTGTTCGCGGGCGCGGGCGGGGCGGCCGCGGAAGAGCCGATGCCGTCGCATGTCGTGAGCGTACCGGTGACAGGTACGGTGCATACGCCAGAAGGCGACGTTGTTTTCTCGGGCCGGGCCAATATCGAGACCATGCTGATCACGGACCCGAAGTCGCCCGCGGTGTCCGAGATCGCCGTGAGTTTTTCGAGTGTTACTGCAAGGGGCATGAGGGACGAAGCGCGCTATCAGGTCGAAAGCCCAACTATTTTGCAGCGTCGTGTGAAGGCGTCGGAAATAATCGAGGTCAATTTTCCGTTCTATCCGGAAGGCGATCCGATGGCGGCGCAGTCGGCGATGGCGTCGTTCAGGTTGTTTGCGAACGGCAAGACATCCCCGACGATCACGGTGACGGCGAATCGCCCGGACTAGACAGGGGCAGCCAATGACGAAGATAACAACGATGCGCAGGCTGGGCCTTTCGCTATGCCTCGCCGCGGTGCTGGTGTTCACTCACGCCGCGCGCGGCGACACGCCTTGGGGGGCCGATTACTTTCCGAATGTCACGCTGAAGACGCAGGACGGCAAGACCGTGCGTTTTTACGACGATCTGCTCAAGGGCAAGGCCGTCGCGATCAACCTGGTCTATTCGAGTTGTTCGAATGTATGCCCGCTGGAAACGGCGAAGCTGGTGCAGGTTCAGAAGGTCTTTGGCGACCGGATGGGGCGGGACATCTTTTTCTATTCGATCGCGATCGACCCCTGGGATACCCCTGCCGAGCTGAAAAAGTATGCGAACAAGTTCGGCGTCGGACCTGGGTGGCTGTTTCTCTCGGGCAAGGAGGAGGACATCAGGCTCATTGCGCGCAAGCTCGGACTTGCACGCGCGGGTGACCTCGACAGCAAGGACGGCCACAGTGCCACGCTGATGGTCGGCAATGTGTCGACGGGGCAATGGATGCGCAATTCGTCTACCGACAACCCGCAGTTCCTCGCTACCGCGATCGGAAACTTTCTGGGCTGGAGCAGCGCGAAGCCCACGGTCGACTACGCGCAGGCACGGCCGGTTTCCGTCGGTGGCGGTGAGTTCCTGTTTCAGAGCCGATGCTCGGCGTGTCATACGGTCGGCGGTGGTGACCGGCTGGGACCGGACCTGCTGGGCGTGACGACGCGACGCGATCAAGCCTGGTTGAAGCGCTATGTGAGCGAGCCGGACACGATGCTCAAGGAGGGCGACCCGGTGGCTCAGCGTCTATACAAACAGTACAACCAGATACGCATGCCGAATCTTGGACTCGGAGGCGGCGACGTGGCCGCGCTGCTCGAATATCTCGGCAAACCGGTTCGCGGCGCGGACGCAAACGGTGTGTTGACGAAGGCTTCCACGACACCCTAGCCAGTGATGCGATGCCCATGGCGCACGGCGGGTCGGCAACCGGGCACAGGTATTACACATCGCGGCAACGAGCTGGATGCGCGCGAATCATTCCACCGAGGTAATCAGGAGACAAATGATGAAAGCAACCTGTTTCAATCGCCGCTTGATCCGTCCGCGCGCATGGTGGCTCCCGGTGGCAGCGGGGCTCACGGCAGTGCTGGTTGCCTGTGGTGGCGGGGGCGGCGGCAGTAGCTCCACGGCGACGCCGGCGGCCGCTGCTACAGCGACCACATTCAGCGGGCCGATTACCGGGTTTGGCAGCGTGTTCGTCAATGGCGTGCGCATCGACGATAACTCCGCCACGATTACGCTCGACGATGACAACGGCGGTGGAAGGGACGCCGACCTGAAGCTCGGCATGGTGGTCGACATTCAGGGCGAACACGACAACGGCGCACAGACGGGCCGGGCGACGAGCATTTCTTCACATAGCTTCGTGCAGGGGCCGATCTCCGCGATCAATGTGGCGGGCAACCAGTTGACCGTGCTGGGTGTGGTCGTGACCGTTGTGCCGGGCACGGCGTTCGGCGGCACGAATGTCACTTCGCTTGCGTCGCTGGGGCTCAACGATACCGTTGAAATACACGGCTTGCCGGATGCGACGGGCAGCAAGGTAACGGCAACGCGCATCGAGCGGATTCCGTCGACTAACGAAGTGCGGCTGATCGGCACTGCGCAAAGCGCGACGACCGGGCAGTTCGTGCTCAATGGCATGGCGGTTCAGTACACGGCGGCGAGTCTCGTGAACTTGCCAAATGGCGTCACGAACGGCATGACGGTGCGCGTGAAGGGCAATCTTTCCGGCGCGTCGACGATCGTGGCCAGCCGGATCCGGCAGGTAAGCCTGGTGCCGGCGCTTGCGGAAGGGCAGCGACTGGAAGTGAAGGGCGTGATCTCCACCTTCAATTCCGCCAGTAGCTTCTCGATCTCCACGCTCAGGGTGACCGTTCCCAGCACGGCGACGGTGAGTGGCACGCCTGCGCCTGGTACGCGTGTCGAAGTGAAGGGCACGGTGGTGCAGGGCGTTCTGGTCGCGACGCAAGTCGAGGTCGAAAATGAAAACGAGCCGGCGGAAGCGCATGAATTTCACAGCGTGATCGCGAGCATCGACAAGTCCCAGCAGACCTTGACGCTGCGCGATGGGTCGGTTGTCGTGAAGTGGGATGGGAGCACGGTCTTCGATACAGCGACCCTTCCGCGTGGAGCCGATGATCTCGTGGCTGGCCTGAAGGTGGAGGTAAAGGGCAGGTTGACGGGCAGCGCAGTTCTGGCGACGCGCATCAAACGGGATAACTAGGCGATTGCAGACTTCACGGTCCGGGAAGGCGATACGCGCGAATGGAATAGAAGGGAAGTGCCGATCGTTTATCGAACGTTGGCGGTGTATGTCGCGTGGTCACTTCTTCGGATCGTTTGATCCGACAACGGCAAACGGGAGAGCGTTCATGGATATCGAAGGTGCGGTTGGCACGATGACGTTGATGTCGAAGGCGGTTTCGGCTGCGCAGCCAAAGCTTCGCGTGATGCGCCTGGAGGCGTCGATTGATGGCACAGCGGTCATACTGACTGATGTCGATCTTACCGGGATGGGCATTAGCCGAGAGGTCTGTTATCGGATTACCGTTGCCGAGCTGGTGTCGGCGATTGAAGTGCATGGGGTCGAGCAGTGGCTTGATTCACTGAGCCGCTGAGATCTGTTGCGGTGCGTTCAGGTTGTCGTTGGCATCCGCGATGCGCTTTTCCGGCTTTGACGTCGCCCCTGTGCGGGGCGGCACAGGGCGACGATTGAAGCACGATCGCCAGCGCGGGTGCCGTCGGCAAGCCTGGTGATCGTGCTTCGAGCGCCTAAAACGTATACCGCATTCCACCAAACACGCTGCGCCCCGACCCGGGATAAAAAATCGCCGTGTTAGTGGCAGTACGCGCATTGGCAACCGTGCTGATATCACTGACATACCGTTTGTTCGTCAGATTTCGGGCGTCGACGAACAGTGACACTCCGTTCCTGAAATCCATCCCGGCTTGCACACCGAGCAGCGTATAGCCGGGCACGCGCAGCGTATTCGCATCGTCCGCCCAGGCGCCCGCAGGTACCCAGTCCACACTGGCGGCGATATGAAAACCATTCGGCCTTGCGTAACCGAGCGTCGCCCGCACGACATTCACGGGCACACCCGCAATCCGGTTATTGCCATACTGCGGATCATCCTTGAAGCGGAAGTCGTTCAACGTCCACACAGCCGATAACGCGATGCTGTCACCCGCGCCGGGTTGAAACACATCGCGCAACAGATCGACGGAAGCCCCAGCCTCGATACCCTGAATTACCGTACGATTCGCGTTGAACGTCGTCGCCGGGATATCGGGGTTCGTCGTGTACTGCAGCAACTGGTCCCGCACCATCGACCGATAGGCAGTGATATCCCATGCGAACCGGTCACGCGTTCCGCGGGTTCCCACTTCAAGCGTCCACGCATGCTGCGATGAAAGCGGCGTGAAGCGCGTCGTGGTGCTGAAAGTCTGCGTGAGATCCGTGAAGTCCGGCACGTCCTGGCTGCGCGTGATGTCGATAAATGCCTGGATATCGCGAGCAGGTTGCCATAGCAGTCCGAGTTTCGGATTCAAGCCGTTATACGTCGCGCTCGCGGACTTGTACGTCGGGTCAGCTGCGAGCCCGCCATGATCGACGTATTTGCGCACATCCCGCAACGCCTTGAGGCCTGCCATCACCGCGACAGTCGGCAGGAAGAACAGACGGTTTTCGACGTACGCTTCATAGTTGTAGGCGCTCTGCGTCGAATCCAGCGTCTGCGCGCCTTTGTTGCCCATTACGTTGACGTATTGCCGGGCCTGCGTATTGCCACCGAAGAACCGCGCACCCGCGATCAGATCGTTGCGCATGCCACCGAGTTGCAATGTTGCTGTGTAATGCGGCGCAATGCCATAGGTCCAACCATCCTGGTCGATTACCTGGAAGATCGGATGAAAGAGGCTCTTGTGGATCACCCAGCTATCGATGTCGATCTGGCCGGTTTCGAGCCTGAACGTCGTGCGGTTCGCGATCCGTTCCGTGCGCGTGTTGCGCGCCTGATCGCCGGCGAGCGCGCCTGGTGAAGCTTTGGTCGGATTGTTGAGCGCGTCGGACAGCGACAACGTACCCGGCACTTGCTGGTTCACGATATACGCGCCGAGATAGAAGCGCGTCTCCACATCGGGGCTGAAGCGGTAGCCGACGTTGCCGTTGAACTGCTCGTATTGCCCGCGCTCGTGCTGACGGTAGCCGTCGGCGTGATCGACCGTGAACGTGCCGATGAAATCCAGCGGTCCGACGATCCGCGAAAATTGCGCGCTGCCGCGTATCGTGCCGAAGCTGCCGCCTTCAAGGCGCAGCATGTTCGGTGCCAGTGCGGTGTAGGCGGTCGGCGTCAGGAAGTCAATGGCGCCGCCGAGTGTCGATGAACCATAGGCCAGTCCATTGCCGCCTTTGTAGACTTCCACCGATTGCAGCGCGAGCGGATCGATCTGGTAATAGTCGCCACTGCCGTCGGCGAGATTGGTCGGAATGCCGTCCTGAAGTATTTCTAGCCCGCGCGTGTGAAACGAGCGTGCAACGCCTGAGCCGCGAACTGAGAGTCGCAGTTCCTGGCCGTAGCGATTCTGCACATAGACGCCCGGCACCGTCTTCAACACGTCGCGCAACGTGAAAGCATAGGTGCTCGCGTACGATTCGCTGTCGACGAAGCCGACTGAGCCGGCTGTCTCGAACAGCTTGCGCCGTTGCTCGCCGACGGTCTGTGAAGTCAGCGACGGTTGCGTCGTGTCCATCACGACGACGGCGGGCAGTGTCGCTTCCGCGAGCGGCGCTTCGTTCGGACCGCTTTGCGCAAACGCACTGCCCGCGAAGATGAGTGCCGCGCTCGACATCGGGAGGCGTCGGTTGAGTGGATGATTCATGATTGCTGTCCCCTGGTCGTGTGTCGATTGTTGTTGGTCGCCCTATTCATTGCGCCGGTACGAGTCGAACCTGAGGAGCGGGGCTGTGAACGGTGTGCCAGTCTTGTCCTTCGACGGGAATGTCGGTCCAGTCGCGCTTGCCGTTTTCGCAGGTCTGCACGACAGGGAAATAAAGCGTCTTGCCCGCAGTGGTGGGCAGCTTCATGACCAGACCGAAGGTGTCATAGAGACTGTCCGGGAGTGGGCCGCCGCGCCATTCGACGGCCGCGACCGCCTTGTCGATCGTCATCCCATGTTCGAGCTTCAGCGGAGGGTCGATGGAGCGAGTCACGATGCTCACGGTCCAGCCCGGCTTCATTTGCGGCTTGATCGACAGCACGCCATCGGGAATCCCGACGCGCAATGCCACCGTTGATGACCCGTCGCATCCGTGCGGGACTTTCAACGATGTTTCGAAATAACTGCCGGCCTTGCCTTGATCCGGCTGGGCGACGATGTGCGCGTGTGCGCAGCGGCTGGCGACCGTGGCGGCCAGTGCGACGAATACGAAGAGAATGGGCGCGACTACTCGCTGCCCACGCCGTGGACGTGTGTACATGTCAGTTTCCTGGAGTCGGTGAATGGTCCGCCGCCGGGCGGCGCACATATCGGATCAGGAAGCGACATGCGGTGGGTCGCGCGACCACGCGAAGACATAGCGTCGCAGCGTGGTTGGCGTCGCCGGGGCTTCGACGCAAGTGCCTTCGCTGAACAGCACGGGCAACGGTTTTGCTGACGGCGCGCTGTGCAGCGGCGGATGGTGCACGAGCAGATCACAGTAGCCGCACGTGCTGTCCGCCCGGTCGCGATGTGCGGCGGGATCATGCGCATGCGAATCCGCGTCCGGCTGCGTCGAGCAGAGATCGGCGGATAACTGCTGCACGTCCATTGCTGCGCGCAATTGCGTCACGACAGGCGCAGCAATGGCGAGCCAGACCGCAAACAGGCAGGTCCATGCTATTTGACGAACAGGTGCGCTGGCTCGTGTCATGGCGAATCGTTGTGCGGCTATGGTCTACATCGCGTTGGGATCGGTGACGAAGCTGACCTTGGTCAAGCCCGCCGATTGAGCAGCGGACAACAGTCTTGCCACGCGCTCATAACGCACGCCACCGTCTGCTGCGAGCCGTATCTCGGGCTGCGGGGCAATCTTCGCTGCAGCGGCAAGCCGCCCGACGACAGCCGGATCGTCGAGCGCCTCGCCGTTCCAGCGCATCTCGCCGGCGGCATCGATGGCTACGTCCACATGCGCTGTGCGAAGGTCTTCGTGCTGACTGCTCGCGTGTGGCAACTGGACGCGGGCTGCATCGTGAATGACGGGTAACGTGACCATGAAGACGATAAGCAGCACCAGCATCACGTCAACAAGCGGCGTCATGTTGATTTCGCTGATGACGGCACCTTCGTGGTCGGAAGAAAAAAGATCGATGGCCATAACAATCACCTCGCGTTGGCGGTGCGCAATGGCTGGGGCGTCGTCGGGCGCGATGCGCAGGCGGGCGTGGTGCCCGTCAGCAGCAGCAAGTGCAGCGCATGTGCAAAGCGGCTCAGCCTGGCGACGGTATCCCGGTGCAAGCGTGCCAGTCCGTTGTAGCCCAGCACGGCCGGAATGGCGACGAACAGGCCGAGCGCCGTCATGATCAACGCTTCGCCGACCGGCCCCGCCACCTGACCAATGCTCGCCTGACCCACTGTTCCGAGCATCAGCAACGCGTGATAGATGCCCCACACTGTGCCGAACAGACCGACGAACGGAGCCGTCGAGCCGATGGATGCCAGCACGGCAAGACCGCGTTGCAGCCGGGAGGCCCTCTCGTCGAGCGACGACTTCAGGTTGCGCAGCAGCCAGTCGCTCGGATCGACGCGATCTTGCAGCCGGCCGCGGTTCGCCTCGTGATGCGTGGCGGCAGCTTGCGCGGCGCTCGCGAGGTCATGTAGCGGGGTGCCGGGTCCGCCGAGTCCGCGCAATCCTGTTTCGAAGTCGCTGGCGCGCCAGAACTGCTGTTCTGCAGTTACCACGAGTCGCCTGACGCGCCAGAACTCAAACGCTTTGGCGACGATCACGCTCCATGACAGGATCGACATCGCAACCAGGATCGTGGCAATGGCGCGCGTGGCGATGTCGCCTTGCTGCCAGAGGTGGAGTAGTCCGTATGCGTGCATGACCGTGACTCCTTTAGTTAGTGAAACCGAATGTGAAAGGGACAGCGGCTGTCGCGCGTTTCACGGTTCCGTCCACGATATGCGGCGTACAGGTGCTGGCGAGTACGGCGTCGCGGGCGGCATCGTCGAGACGCCTGTAGCCGCTGCTGCGCACGACATGCGCCGATTCGATAGCTCCGCGTTCATCGATGAGCAGTTGCACGATGGCCGTGCCTGCTTCCTGCAGACGTTTGGACATCGGCGGATAGGGCGGCTTGACCATTGCGCAGTCGAGGCGGTTGACGACTGCAATGGCGGCCGTCGGCGGCGATGCGGCGGGCCGGGGCGCGGTCGCAGCGGGTGTCGAAGGCGCCTCGGGTGCGGTCGATGTGCTTGCAGGTGCCGTGTCCTGTTGCTCCGGCGAATGGATCTGTAGCGTTTGATTCGAGCCGGTCGTGGGGACGACGCGCCGTGATTGTGGTTTGACTTGAGGAGACGGCGGCGTCGGACGGCGAGCCGGTCGGTGCGCGGCGGCGCGGGGTGGTTGCGCGATATCCTCGCTGTTTTCCTTCGTGTCGCCGCGCGGAATGCTTGGGACCGATGCGACCGGCGGCGCGCTCAACGTTACTGTCAGGGTTCGAACCGGTTGAACCCGCAACGGCTGCAATGGCTCCGATGGCCGCAAGACGAGTGTCGAGATCAGACCCACATGCAGTGCGCAGACGAATGCCACGACGACGCTGAACCGCCGTTCGTGAGCGGAAGGGCGCGTGGTATCAGCGGTGCGATCGATTGCCGACTCAATCGCATTTGAGCCCGAGAGTGCGTGTATATCCATCGCGTTCACCGTTTCGGCGGACACATGCGCGCCCGCCGTCCCCGTTCGCAAAGAGCGGATAGCAATTGGGTATTTCCTGAAAGCAGGATGAGCACCGGCCTGCGTCTCTAATGAGCGCAATGCGTCGGACGATGCGCAGGAGTGAAGCTCAGGAAAGAACGGGTGGGCCGCGAGGACGGCCTGACGGATAGTCGCGAACGCTGATGAAAAGCGGGCGCGTCAACGTTGGAACGGTGGCAAGAAGGACCACGCCCGCTCCAGGAGGTGGCGCGGGCGGAACAGCGAACGCTTGCTGTGCAATGAGATCGCAGTAGCCGCACGCGCTTATAGAAATGCTGGTCGCGTGATGGGACGGGCCTTCTTCGCGGATGGCGGAACAGTTGACCGCAAATGGCTCGGACACTTTCGCATACGTGACCAGCTGACTGACCAGCGGCACGAACAGGATCAGCCACATGGCGATGAGGCCAAGCCATGCGGTGCGATGTTTTCGGGCGCGACTGGTCATGATGTGATGAACAACGTGCGCGAATAAGGACGATCAATGAAGCACAGTGATTGTGTCGCAGAACTGTATGGTTAGAGTAACCGAATGTGAAGGATCGCAGAACGTTTCGTTAAGCGAATTGTTCGGTGGATCACGTTTTAATGGCGCGATCAGCGTCAGTCGCTTGCGCTCCGCTGGCGCTGTTGGGTGCTCGGTTTTTTATGTGGCACGCGTTCGCGCCAGTAAGAGTGAAGTCGCGTTACGCCATAGCTATATCCATTGACGGCAGGAGGCGGCCCGTAGACTTCGGCCGAAGTTTCGTAGACGACGGGTGCCGGATAGGTTCGTACGGTCGGCGGAGCGTAGGGTTGCGCTTCAGCAGAGGAATAAGATTCGTACATGACCAGGGGCGGCACGGATATAGAGTCCGGGCTGGGAACGCTCAGGAAGCCACCCGCGTTCGCATGCGGCACTGCGACAGAGCACACGCATACTGCTGCGATTTTCACTAGACCTGACGTCGAGGCGTATTTCATGATGTACCGATTTCGCTTGCCCGTCCGGCGATGTACCGACTGTGCTAAATCAAAGATAGTCGCTAACGAACAGAACGGAAATACGCTGCAAGTTCTTTTGTAACTGGCGGTAACTATCGTCTGATTACTTTGCCGATCACACTGTGCGCTGAGGTATTGCCGATCGAGCCATGACGCGAGTTGAACGAGAGCCGGAAAGATCCTCGCGCCTGAAGGGAATAGTGCAAGAGTGTCAATCGTTAATAGCAGACTGCAGGCACCGGATAGTGAAAATGCCTGGAGTGTGGATATTCTTTCGGCTCGTTTGATCTGACAGGAACTCAGGGAGACTCTCATGAACACGTACAGTGCCGTAGGCACGATTTCGCTATTGTCGAAGACGGGCGAAGCTGTGGGACCCGACGTTCACGAGTTACGCCTGGAGGCCTCCATAGACGGCAACGCTTTGCTAATGACCGACGTGGACCGCACTGACCGTGGCGTTTCCCGGAAGAGCTGCTATAGGATCACGGTTGCTGAGCTGGTCTCAGCGATTCAGATGTACGGAATCGAGCTGATACCGGAATCAAAGAGGAAAACAATTACTACGCTTTCGGGTTACTGCATTCAGCAGTCGGAAACTGAATAACCGAGGTGGCTGGCTACTTCATGATCAACGAGATTGGATCTGCGTCGAAAGAACAGGCACATGGAATTCAGCAGATCACGATCGCGGTAACGAGTATGGACGAGGTGACACAGCAGAATGCTGCTTTACGTCCGCGCGATGTCACCACGTCAACAGGATTAACGGCGATTGAATAACCCACCTCCCCATCAGTTCTTTCGGGGGTCACGCCGCGCGTTTTCCCAACCCCTCCCCACACCCGCATCTTCATGATATATTACATATCAACAGAACATAGACCCTGCCGCCCGCATCCGCCGCAGTGCCTCAACCGCCGACACGGCTCGTAGCCGCAACTGGCAGGAATACTCATCCGTGCGCGCCAGGCGCGCCCAATCCGGGTTCCACCATGTTCGATCCGTCGCTGCTTGGCCGCCTGTCCTTCGTTCCCGCCGACGCCGCCAAAGCCCCCTTACCGCCGGGCCGCAACCGGCTCGGCCTCGCCAGCGAACGCGACGCCATCCTGTTCGTCCCATCCGGCCTCGACACGCGCGAGCCCGTACCGTTATTCGTGATGTTCCATGGTGCAGGCGGCTTTCCAGAAAAGGTTCTACCCTTCATCGAAGAGCACGCCGAGCGTGACAGGTTTCTCGTCCTTGCGCCGCATTCGATGTACGCCACCTGGGACATCGTCATCGGCGGCAGCGGCCCTGATCTGGCGCGGCTCGATCGGGCGCTGGTCGAAGTGACGTCCCGCTACCGGATCGACCCTAAGCGTCTCGCCTTCGCCGGCTTCTCGGACGGCGCAAGCTACGCACTGTCGATCGGTATCACGAACGGCGATATCGCAAGTCATGTGATCGCGTTCTCCGGCGGCTTCATGTCGGTCTTCACGCAGGAGGGCGCGCCCAAGGTTTTCATCGCGCACGGCCTGGCCGACGAACAACTGCCCATCGAATCCAGCGGTCGCGCAAACACGGCCAAGCTGAAAGCCGCGGGCTACGACGTGCAATACATCGAATTCAACGGACCCCATGCGATCCAGCCTGCCATCGCAGGCATGGCGATCGCGTTCTTTCTCGGCTAGCTGGCGCGCTGCCGTCACCCGCGTCGCCGCCACCACCAGATACGAGTGCGTCTATGGACTTTGAAATACCGGAATCACTGGTGCATCCGCTGCTTGCGATGATCGAATCGGAATCGCCGCTCGCCAGACAGCTGAATCAGCACGGCGCGTGTCACGGCAGCATGGTGGTGTCGAGCGCGCTGTTCGATTCGAGATCGCTCAATACGCTGTACTCGCTGAGCAAGGCGAACAACGAGCGCGCGCTGATGTTCCAGATGCTCGCGCTCGACAACATCTACAACGCGCCGCAAGCGCGCATTATTCCGGGCCTCGATCAACTCGTGCCGGGTCTCGTTGCGTATCTGTCGCGCGATGCGATCGACGGCTGGCTCTACAGCCGCGCGAAGGACGGCACGTTGCTGCCGTGGCTCGTGCGCCGCATGCGCGTCGTCGAGCCCGAGCAGGGCATGCCGTACGTCGTCATCGACATGCTGGCGAATACGATGCAGTCCGCGAACTCCGAGCGCACCGAGCATCACATGCGGCACTCGGGCATGACGACGTCACTCGTGATCAACCGGCACGACATCGTCAACCGCACGATTCCCGAACTGCTGGCCGAGTTCGGTTTCTACAAGGAATGCCCGGAATTCAAGCTCGAATATGAACGGCACGCGCAGCGCTTCCTCGAATTCCAGCCGCGTTTCGGCGCGCAGTTCGTGGTGTCGAAGGCGGCGTATACGATCGATGCAAAAGCCGGCGCCGAGTTGATCCGCATTCCCGAAGGCGTGAGCGCAAAGTGCGTGAACGACGAAGAGACGCTCGAGCGCCGCTTCCTGATGACAGCCGACGCGGAGTTCTGGCGCGACGCGAGCATCGATAGCGGCTTCGACAAGGTGCCGTTGCATTGCTACGTGTGCCTGTTTCATATGGAATGGCATCGCGATATCTGGGTGCATGTCCAGCACATGGCGGCATACCGCTATCAGCCGGAACTGCGCGACAAGCTGGTTCTGCCGTCTCACCACCGCGATCTGATCGACATTCTGACGTCGAAGACGAATGTGTTCGTGCAGGACTTCGTGCCGGGCAAATCAGGCGGCACGACGATTCTTTGCCAGGGCGCGCCTGGCTTGGGCAAAACGCTGACGGCCGAGGTCTATTCGGAAGTGGTCGGCAAGCCGTTGTATCGCGTGCATTCGGGGCAGCTTGGAACGACGGCGGCGTCCGTCGGCGCGGCGCTGTCGGGTATCCTGCAGCGCGCGACGCGGTGGGACGCGATCATGCTGCTCGATGAAGCCGACGTCTATATCCGCCGTCGCGACAACGACCTCGAACACAATGCGATCGTTGCGGAGTTTCTGCGCACGCTCGAGTATTTCAACGGCTTGCTGTTCATGACGACCAATCGCATCGACGATGTCGACGACGCCATTCTGTCGCGCTGCATCGCGAAGATTCACTATGCGACGCCGCCGCGAGCCGATGCGATCCGCTTGTGGAAGCTGCTGTCCGTGCAACTGGGCGCCGACCTCGGCGACGAGCTGATCGAAGCGCTTACCAATGCGTGGCCGCAATCGAGCGGACGGGACATCAAGGAGCTGCTGAAGCTGACCACGCGCTATTGCCGCGCGAAAGAGATTCCGTTATCGGAAGATGCGTTCAGGATCTGCGCGACGTTTCGCGGGCATGCGTGACGTCGCGCGCACTCATGGCGTCGTGTCCATCGGATCGTCCGTGGCATTGTTCGCGGCGTCCTGCTGACGGGTTCGGATGAGTTCGTCGAGCATCGGCTTTCCGGCCATGTTCTGGCGATACCACATGTTCATCATCTGCTGGCCGACCATCGGATCGACGCCGGTGGACGACTTGTGCAAAGTCGCTCCGCGCGCGCTCTCCGAGTGAACGTTGGTCTTCGGTAGCGCCACGCCGCCTTTTGCCGGCTCGCCGTGTGCGTTGTACGGCGAGTAGGCGCGCGCCGTCGCATCGAGCAGCGAGTCCATGTTCGGGTGCGCGCTTTTCTCGCCTACGCCATGCATCTCGCGCAACGACGTAAATGCGCTGTGCGCGGCCGAGTCTCTCGGCTTGTTATGGTTGTCCTTGTCGATCTGGAATTTGTCGTTGCTGAACTGCAAGGTGGGCACGTCGGTTTCGCGGACGTTGAACGCGCCGGGAACCGCCGCGGCGCCACGGCCGAGCACTTTCGCCTCGTCGGACTGCGTGCGATTGACGGATGAGATTGATGGAGAGTGATCGCCGGCATTCGGCGCGTCGGTTTTCTTGATCAGATCGCCTGGCTTTGCTGTACCAAGCGCACCGACAGGCGAGGCGGACGGGTCGTGCAGCGCAGTCTCGCCGTGCGTTGCAAGTGACTTGCCTTTACCGCCCGGCGCCTTTGCAACACCACTCCCGGAAATACCGAACCGCGTCACTTCCGTCTGCCAGTCGGCCGGCGCGTCGTTCGTCGACGCGGACTTCTTTTGCTTCGCGGATGGCGGCATGCCGGGCAACGGGCTGGAAGCACGGCGCTTGACGCCCGATGTCGATGGCGTCGGCTGGCTCGAGCCTACCGTCGGCGTTGCAGCGATGTGGGACGGCGAACTGCCGTTGACTTTAGGCATGATGAAACGACCTCCCGTGACGATCCGGACATTGAGCGTCCGCACAGTCTGGCCCGGAGCGGCGCGTGAAGCCGTCAGCACGCGCATGCATGTCGCGCGATACGAAGCGGTCGGAACCCGCCAACGCACGCTGCCCGCTATCGACGCTCGCGCACCGCGATGACCCGGTTCTGCGCAACCGCATAGATGGCGGCATCGTCGGCGGACGGGTTGACGACGAAACCGCCCGTGAACGCGCCGAACGCGGGCAGCACGCCGCATCGCGCGGCAAAGCGGAAGCAGGGCACGCGCACGGAATCCGCGCGGCTCGCGATCACGTAGACAGGATGCTCATGTCCCGCGAGCACATACGCGCCGTCGACCACCTGCGGGTAATGACACAACGCCCACCGTCCATGCCGCCACGGTTCGAGCACCGTCTCGACACCGAGCGACGGCGGCAGCATGCCGGCACTGCGATCGTGATTCCCTTCGACCATGACCATGCGCACCGCCGCATGCCGCGCGCGCCATTCGCCGAGCGCCTGCATCGTCGCGCTGCCGAGCGATTCGCGCCCATGCAGCAGATCGCCGAGAAACACGATCGACTCGGGCCTGTGCGCAGCGATCAGCGCATCGAGCCGCGCGAGATCGTCGGTCGTCGCGCCGGCCGGCACGGGCACGCCATGCGCGCGAAACACGGCATCCTTGCCGAAGTGCGCATCGGCGATGAAGAGGCTCTTCAGTTGCGGATCGAACGCGGCGCGCTGCGCGGACAATTGCAGCGGATAACCCCCCACATCGACGGTCATGGTTTCGAACGTCATCCGCGCGCTGCCTTGTCGAGTTCGGCCAGCATCCGCTCGATGCGGTCCGCGAGCTTTTCGGTGCTGACCTTTTCGCGGATGCGCCCGACGATCAGCGGAAACGCGAACGGCGTCGGCTTCTTCGGGTGCGTCAGCGCAAGGCGGCTCGCGCGCATCGCATCGAGCGCGCGCCGGATGCGGTCGAGATCGAGTTCCTGCAACTTCACCTCCGCATCGGCCTGCGTCAGCAGCAGATTGTCGTTGTCGTGCTTGCGAAACACCTCATAGAAAAGGCCGCTCGACGCCTGCAACTGCCGCGCGCTCTTCTGCTGTCCCGGATGCGCCTGATAGACGAGACCCGCGACACGCGCGATCTCGCGAAAGCGGCGCATCGCGAGTTCGGAGGCGTTGAGGCTGTCCATGATGTCGTCGGCAAGACGCGTGGACGAAAACAGACCTTCGGCGATCAGCGTCGCCCAGTCGAACGCCTGCGACGACAACAGTTCGAAGCCATAGTCGTTCGCGGAGATCGAGAAGGTGCCCGGCCGGTCGCGCGCCGCGCGCCAGCCGAGCAGCGACGCCAGGCCGATATGCGCGACGCGCCCCGCAAACGGATAGCAGAAGAAGTGATGGCCTTCGCGCGTCCGCAGTATTTCGGCGACCAGCAGTCCCGTTTCCGGCAACGCGGACCAGTTGGCCTGCAACTCCAGCAAAGGCCGGATCGCGATCATCTCCGGCTCGACGTACTCGCCGCGTTCAGCCTCGGCGAGCATCGCCAGCGTCGCGTCGGCCAGCTCGGAGGAGAGCGGCATCTTGCTGCCCGCCCACTGCGGCATCGCGCCTCGCGACGACGTTGCTCGCCGCACATAGGCCGTCATATCGCGCACGCGCACGAGTTCAAGCGCGCGGCCACCGAACGTGAACACGTCGCCGGGTTTGAGTCGCGAGATGAACGATTCTTCCATCGAGCCGATCCGTCCGCCCGTGAGCCATGCGACATGCAGCGTCGCGTTGGCGACGATGGTGCCGACGTTGCTGCGGTGGCGGCGGATCAGATCGTCGCGCAGCACGCAATACACCCCGTCATCGTCGCGCACGACGCGGTGAAAGTCGGGATACGCGTGCAGCGACGGCCCGCCGCGCTCGACGAACGCAAGCGTCCAGTCGAATTCCTGCTGCGTCAGCTCGCGATACGCGAACGTCGTGCGAACCTCGTCGAACAGTTCGGGCGCCTTGAAACCGCCGCCGATCGCGACCGTGACGAGATGCTGGACCAGCACGTCGAACGGCTTGCGCGGCGTCTCACGGCCTTCGATGCGGCGCGCTTCGACGGCGCGCCGCGCTGCCGCCGCTTCGACGAGTTCGAGTGCGTGCGTCGGCACGATCGTAATGCGCGACGCGCGGCCCGGTGCGTGTCCCGAGCGCCCCGCGCGCTGCATCAGCCGCGCGACGCCTTTCGGCGAGCCGATCTGGAACACGCGCTCGACGGGCAAAAAGTCGACGCCGAGATCGAGGCTCGATGTGCAGACAACGGCCTTCAGCTTGCCCGTCTTGAGGCCGTCCTCGACCCATTCGCGCACTTCCTGTGCGAGCGAGCCGTGATGAAGCGCGATCACTCCCGCCCAGTCGGGGCGTAGCGCCAGCAGCGCCTGATACCAGATCTCGGCCTGCGAGCGCGTATTCGTGAAGACGAGCGACGTGCGCGCTTCGTCGATGCCCTCGGCGACGGGCCCCACCTGACGCGTGCCGAGATGGCCACCCCACGGAAAGCGTTCGATCGTCGCGGGAATCAGCGTGTCGATGATGAGCGTCTTCGGCTGCATGCCGCTCACCGATACACGCGGCGTGCGAACGGGCGCGAGCAGCACGTCGGCGGCGAACGGAAGATTGCCGAGCGTCGCCGACAGTCCCCATACCTGCAGGTCCGCGCGCCAGCGCGCGAGATGCGCGATGGCAAGCTGGGTCTGCGTGCCGCGCTTGTTGCCGAGCAGCTCGTGCCATTCGTCGACGACGACGAGACGCACATGCTTCAGCTCTTCGCGGGCATCGCTGCGCGTCAGCATCAGCGACAGGCTTTCGGGCGTCGTGACGAGCGCGCTCGGCATGCGGCGGCTCTGGCGGGCGCGTTCCGTCGAACTGGTGTCGCCCGTGCGCAGGCCGATCGTCCACGGCACGCCGAGTTCGCGCGCGGCGCTTTGCAATGCGCGGGCGGTATCGGCGGCGAGCGCGCGCATCGGCGTGATCCACAGCACCGTCAGCGGGTCCGCGAGCGCGCGCGGCGGATGATCGCCGAATGCGGCCATCGCGCCGAACCAGACGGCCCATGTCTTGCCCGCGCCCGTCGTGGCGTGCAGCAGCCCGCTGGAACCTGCCGTGATGGCGCGCCAGACTTCACGCTGGAAATCGAATGGCTGCCACTCGCGCTCAGAGAACCACTGCTGGACGCGCGTATCGAACGCGGTTTTTGCCTTGTCGGGGTCGGGCGCGTAGGCGGCCGGTGTGAACGCGTCCGGCGCCGGCGCGGCGCGCGTTTTCGGAATGCGGCGCGGGCGAGGCGCACGGCGTCGCGCTGCCGGGTTGGTTGTGTCGTCGATGCCGGATGCATCGGCGGGATCGCGATCAGGATCTGACGCAGGATCAGAGGCCGCGTCGGCTGCGGACTGCGTGGCGTTGCGCTCGGGATCGATCGGATCGGTCATGGGGTGACATAAATCGCGGGCACGGTATGCCTCACACAGCATGGCGCATGCCCACGTTGGCATCGGTAACGAAGCGCTGCCCGACGATCATGATGCAGCCTTATTTTCAGCGTAAAATGCGTCTGCCGCCGCCATGTACCGGCGTAGTGCCCTTACGTCAGCGATGCATGTCGATCTTAATACGCTTTATCTCCTTCTGATCGGGACTCTCCTCGCCAGCGCGTTGATGACGCTCTGGGAGCGACGCGTTCACCCGAAGCGCAGCCGGGAACTGGGAATACTGGCAGCGGGATTCGCCACGCTGGCCATCGGCTGCGCGGCGGCTTCCTGGCGTCGCGAGCTTCCCGGCGCGCTCGGCTCGGCGCTGAGCAATCTCGTCATCGTCAGCGGTTATCTGCTGGTTCTGCATGGCGTGGCCGCGCTGAACGGTCGCAAGCATGTGCGCCTTTCGCTCGCCGTGCTCGTGTTGCTTGCGCTTGCGTGGATCATTGCCGGCACGAAATGGCAGGACGTGATGTGGATGTATCCGAGCGCGATACCGATCTCGGTCGCGTCCGGCATGACGGCGTTCGAACTGGCGCGCGGCGACGGCAGGAAGCGCTTGCAGGGGCAACAGATCGCCATGCTGGTGGCGGGCGCGCATGCCGTCCTGTACGCATTCAGGGCGCTGATTCTGCCCTGGCTCGTCGCGAGGTTCGGCTTCGACTTCCTGATGACCGCGAGCAAGGTCACGATGTACGAGGGCGTGCTGTATTCCGTCGTTCTTCCCATGACCTTGCTGCGGTTGGTGCGCGACGAATCGCACGGGCAACTGCTGCAGCAATCGCAGACGGATTTTCTGACGGGCCTCGGTAATCGTCGATGGTTCTTCGAGCAGGGCACACGCATGATCCGTGATGGCGGCGCGACGCGGCCCGTTTCGCTGCTCGCCATCGACCTCGACCACTTCAAGAAGATCAACGATCGCTACGGCCACGAGACGGGCGACCGCGTGCTGACATCGTTCGCCGACATTGCCCGCAGCGTGCTGGGCGCAGACGTGCTGCTGGCGCGCATCGGCGGCGAGGAGTTCGCGGCCCTGCTGCCCGATCACGATCTGTCCCGTGCGAAAGACGCAGGCGAAGCGCTCGTCGAATCGTTCGGCGAGACCACCACGCTCAATGCCGGCGGCGCGGGCATCCAGGCCACCGTCAGCATCGGCGCGGCGCAAGCCGGCAGCGATGGGGCCACGCTGGACGATTTGCTGGCCGCCGCCGACCGGGCGTTGTATCGCGCAAAATCGCTGGGCGGCAACCGGCTCGAAGAGGCGCGCGCCGACGCGCGCCCGGCAGCGGCGTGACGTGCTGCGATGAGCCACTGAGCCGACGCTAATCGTTCGGCGAAAAGGAGATGGCGGCGCGCGGCGATGAGTATCGTCAGCTGGTCCGCAACCTCGGCGAAGTCTCGCAAGAGGTTGCGGCGTGACGTGACCTATATGGGCGTTAGTGCACGAGCCAGAGTGCCGCAGCGTAGATCACGAGCGACACGGCAAACGTAACCGCCGTATAGCCCATCACACGCTGAATGCGGATGCCGGCAATCGCGACGATCGGCACGGCCCAGAACGGCTGCAGCATGTTCGATACGTTCTCGGCCATCGCCACACCCATCGCGGTGCGCGGCACCGACGCGTGCAGGCTGATCGCCGCGGGCAGCACGAACGGACCTTGTACGGCCCAGTGACCGCCCGCGCTCGGCACCAGCAACGTGATGATCAGCGAGCTGAGATAACTCCAGATCGGCAGCGTGGCGGGCGTCGCGATCGTCACGAAGGCCTTGGCGATCATCGACGCGAGACCCGTGCCCTTCATGATGCCCATGATGCCGCCATAGACGGGGTATTGCAGCAGCATCGAGCCCGTCTGGCGTGCGGCGCGGCGGATCGCGTTCGCATACGCGATGGGCGTGCGCTGCAGCGCGAGGCCGATGAGCAGGAAGATCAGGATCGTGGTGTTGATGTCGAGATCGAACTTGTTCTCGTGCCATTCCATCGCGAGGTAGCCGACGCCGAGCACGAGCAGGAGCAGCGTGCCGAGCATCGACTGTTCGAGGCGCGATGCGAAGGTCGCCGTGCCGTCGCTGCTGCGTGCGTGCGGGTCGGCGCTGGATGCTTCGTCGCTCGCATCGCCCGAATCACTGAACGCAACGACGTTCTCCGATTTCGGATGCATCTTGATGAAGATCGCCGTCATCACGACAACGACCAGCAGCGTCGGGATGAACACGAACGGCGCGAAGATCGTCTCGGCGAGCGGCACCACATGGCCCGTTGCCTTCTCGACGAGATTGAGCGCGTTGCCATGCGAAGCCTGCGACAGCGCGATCGAACTGGACAGCCCGCTATTGCAGATCGACCACGCCGAATAGCTGCCGGCGACGAGCCACGCGAAATCGACATGGACGCGCCGGGCGATTTCACGCGACAGCAGCGCGCCGACAATCAGGCCGAGTCCCCAGTTGAGCCACGCGGCAATCGCGACGACCGGGAACACCAGCAGCGCCGCGCGCGCGGGCGTTTGCGCGTGAGCCGCGAGCGCGCGCAAGCCGCGCTGGACGATGGGCGCTTCGGCGATCGCGTAACCCGTCGCGAGAATCAGGATCATCTGCAGCGCGAACGCCAGAATGCCGAAGGTGCCCGTGTACCACGCGTCGAGCAGTGTCGGCACGTTGCCCGTCGGCGCGATCAGCAGCGCGAGGACGGCCACGACGAACGTCAGGCAGATGGACAGCACGAACGGGTCAGGCATGACCCGCTCGAAAACATAGACCAGGCCTTCGACGATGCCGCGCGGCGCGGCAGGCTGGAAGGCGGCGGTGGGGGAGGTGTCTCGCTTCATGGTTCTCGCTCGGTGTGGCGTCGGTCCGCCTGTGGGCGGCGCGGACGGAATCGACACGCGGCGGGTCCGTGCGTGACGCATGCACCGCCGGCAAGCTTGACGTCATCTGAGTGTCAGATGATGGTTGAGGCAGGAATTCCGGGGTGAGGCTCGGGCCTGGACGCGACAGATAGGCGGCGCGTCCGTGCTTTGTGTGCGATTCGTCTTGTGTCGTCGTCCATGTTCGCTAATCGAACATGGTTTCGTTAAACGAACGCTTCATTATTCGTCTTATGCGCGTTGGATGTCAAGACAACGCGGCGTTCGTTTGACGTGCAACGCGCCGATTTGATGGCGCGTGCTTTCGTATCGCTTGCGGGCAGACATTCGCGTCAAACGATTGTCAGCCAGGGCCCGCGAGAACGTCTCGAATCACATCACGCGGGAGCCAACGCGCGCTCGACGCGGAACACCGACACCGTGCTCTTCAGCGCAACCGTCTGTTCTTCGAGCGCGAGCGCAGCCGCCGAAGCCTGCTCGACGAGCGCGGCGTTCTGTTGCGTGACCTGATCCATTTGCGTGATCGCGCGGTTCACCTGCTCGATGCCTTCCGATTGCTCTTCCGATGCCGCCGCGATCTCGCCCATCAGATCGCTGACCCGGTTTACGGAGGTCAGGATGTCGGCCATCACCTGGCTGGCCTTGTCGACCTGTTGCGCTCCCGCTTCGACTCGGCCGAGCGAATCGGTGATGCGCTCCTTGATCTCCTTCGCGGCGCTGGCGCTGCGTTGCGCGAGCGAGCGCACTTCGCTCGCCACCACCGCGAAGCCGCGGCCTTCGTCGCCGGCGCGGGCGGCTTCCACGGCAGCATTCAGCGAAAGAATATTGGTCTGAAACGCGATACCTTCGATCACGTTCGTAATGTCGGCGATCCGGCCCGACAGATCGGACAGCCCTTGCATCGTCGCCACGACTTCCTGCGCGGCGCGGTTGCCTTGCTCGGTGATCATCGCCGTGCTCATCACGAGTTGCGTGGCCTGCTTCGCGTTGTCGGCGTTCTGGCGCACCGTGCTCGTCAACTGCTCCATCGACGATGCCGTCTCCTGCAACGCCGCCGCCTGTTCCTCGGTGCGCTGCGACAGATCGGTGTTGCCGCTTGCCATCTGATGCACGCCCGTCGCGATCGTGTCGGTGCCGCCGTACACGGCGTGCACGATCCCGGCGAGGCTGCGCTTCATTTCCTTCATCGAGTCGAACAACTGGCCGATCTCGTTCGACGACTCGTGACGGATCTGCACGGTGAGGTCGCCCCGCGCCACGTGCTGGAGGACGCTCATCGCTTCCTTGAGCGGCAGCACGACGGTGTGTTCGAGCGTGTAGTAAACGAGCAGAATCAACGCGCACGACAACACGAGCAGGCCGATCGCGACGCCCATCAATAGCGATTTGGCGTGTGCCTTCTCGTCCTTCAGTTGCGCCGTTTCATCCTCGGCTACCTTGAAGAACGCATCCGCCGACTTGCCGAATGCCGCGCTCGTCTGCGTCATTGGCCCTTCGTTCGTTGCAGCATACGCGGCGACATTGCCGGAACCGATGGCCGTGAACAGCAGATCGATTGCGTTGGCGTGCGCCGTGAACGTGTCGGCCACGCGTTTTGCCGCGTCCTGTTGGGCGGCTGTTTCCTCCGTGATGTTCTCGAATGCGCCAAACGACTTCTTCGCGAGGTCGTAATAAGTTCGTGCTGCGGCGACAGCGGCGTCCTTGTCAGCGGGATTCGTGGACAGCGCGATAAAAGCCCGGCTCAACGCACTGCGGGCCTTCAGGTTGTTGATGTAGACGTCCTTGAGATCGACCGTTTCGGCGTTGAGCGTGCTGATCCGCTCCGATAAGCCGTTGTTCTTCGTGAGCGAATAGATCCCGAGCAACGCGGTGACCAGAACCAGCATGCCAAACAGCGAGAGAACCGCGATAAAGCCCGTCCGCACGGGCAGATTCTTCAATTTCATAGTTTTCGTTTTCACAGTGAGCCACGATGTTGTCCCCCCGCAGCCGAGCGCGAGAGCAAAGGCCGCAGGACGTTGCTGCGGCCTTGTTAACGGTCACATGAACGAGAACTTGACGGTTGCGGACGTTGGAAAGCGTGTTTGCGAGCGTGCGGACGTTTGTGAATCAAATGTGACGGGCGGTATTTACGCCTGCATCGGCGTGGCCGATCCGGTTGAGCACGAACTCGCGGCGCAACTCGAATCCCAGCCGTTCATACAGGCTGATCGCCGTCGTGTTGTGACTGAACACGTGCAGAAAGGGTGTCGCGCCGCGCTGCGTGATTTCCTTGCGCAAGATGTTGATCAGCCTGCCTGCGAGACCTTTGCCGCGCCAGTCGTCATCCACGCAGACGGCGCTGATTTCGACGTACCCGTCGAGGCACAGCCGTTCGCCCGCCATCGCAACCAGCCGCCCCTGATCGCGCACGCCGATGTAATTGCCCATCTCGTGCGTGCGCGTGCTGAACGGACCCGGTTTGGTTTTTTGCGCAAGGGCGAGCATCTCTTTCGCGTCGGCGTTGCCGAGGCGGAGCACGTCCAGATTTTCCTGGCTTCCTGTTTCGTCACGCGTCGAAACCATCTGATGCAGCGTGCCGACATGATCGACCTGAAGCGTGTCGATTCCAGCGAGCGGCTCAAGCGACAGCAGCGCGACCTGTTCATGCGGCTGCAACAGACGGTGCAGCGCCTCGTATGCAGCGGGTGTGTCCGATCCCAATGCCGCGAACGGCGCCACGTCGGGGTGATAGCGGCGCGCGAGCGCATCGCCGGGTCCGAGATGCGCCTGGCGCGTCGTGAGCGCCGTCCAGATCGGGCGGTCGAGGTTGGCCTGTGTCGAACGATGCGCCGTGCTGCTCATGGTTACTCCAGCTGCGAAGATTGATCGGATGTCGCCCAGGGGCGGACCGGATCAATGTAATCAGAAAACCGGGTTCGAGCCATTGCCGTAAATGACATATTTGGCGTCATTCACGCCAGGTGCGACTCACGCGCCGGGCCGGGACCCGATCAACAGAATATCCACGAGCCTTCTCGCGCTTTGCTGCCAGTCCGGCGCCGATGCGACGTTCGACACCCCGACCAGCGCGCGAAACAGGTCCAGCGGGTCGAGATCGGCACGGATGTCGCCGCTCTCGATCGCGCGCGTGACGAGCGAATGGATCGCGTCCACGATCTGCGCACCCGACGATTCGAACACTTTCGACGGCCCGCCCACCAGCGAATTCAGCGCGGGCGCGATGATCTTCTTCGTTGCGATGTAGTCGACGAACAGCAGCATCCACGCTTTCAACGCGTCGATGGGCGGCATGGTCTCGCTCAGCCTGCGCTCTTCTTTTGCGAGCTTCTCGACTTCGGCGCGGTAGACGCTTTCCAGCAGCGCGTCGCGAGTCGGGAAGTGCCGGTACAGCGTGCCGGGCCCGACGCCCGCCTGCCGGGCGACCTCTTCGAGACTGATATCGGCGCCCGCGCGCGTGAACGCCTTCTTCGCTTCTTCGAGAATGCGCTCGCGATTGCGCAGCGCATCGGCTCGGGGCTTCTTTTCTTTTGGCGTCGAATGATTCATTTAACCCTTCGTTTTACCTTTTCGTGCTTGCAAACGGAGACAGTCTCCGTTTAGGATGTGAAAACGGAGAGGGACTCCGTTTTATCCCTCGTGACGCAAAACGTCAACCTTACGGCAAACAGAGAGGTGGAAATGGCTGAAAAATTCGGTGCGACATCGACGACAGACGACGTGCTTTCCGGCATCGATCTACGCGGCAAGCGGATTCTCGTCACGGGCGTGTCGGCGGGACTCGGCGTGGAGACGGCGCGCTCGCTGGCCGCGCGCGGCGCGGCCGTGGTCGGCGCTGCGCGAGACCTCGACAAGGCGGCGCGCGCAGTCGCCGCAGCGCGACGCGACGCGGCGAAGGGCGAAGGCAGCATCGATCTGGTCTCGCTCGATCTCGCGAGTCTCCAGAGCGTGCGCGCGTGCGCCGACACGTTGCTGGACGAAGGCAAACCGTTCGACGTGATCATCGCGAATGCAGGAGTAATGGCGACGCCCTTCGGCAAAACAGCGGATGGCTTCGAAACGCAGTTCGGCACGAACCATATCGGCCACTTCGTGCTGGTGAATCGTCTTGCGACGCTTGTGCGATCGGGCGGGCGCGTGGTCGGCCTGGCATCGTCCGGGCACCGTTTCGCGAACGTCGATCTCGACGATCCGAACTTCGAACGCACGCCCTACGATCCCTTCGTTGCCTACGGACGCGCGAAGACGGCGAACATCCTGTTCGCGGTCGCCTTCGACCAGCGCCATCGCGCGCGCGGCGTGCGTGCGGCAGCGGTCCATCCGGGCGGCATTCAGACGGAACTCGCCCGTCATATGGACGAAGGGCAAATGTCCGGGCTGCTCGACACAATCAACCGTCAGCTTGCGTCCGAAGGAAAGGCGCCGTTCCAGTTCAAGACCGTTCCGCAGGGCGCCGCGACTTCGGTGTGGGCGGCCGTGGTCGCATCGGCGGAAGAAGTGGGCGGCCGATACTGCGAGAACTGCCACGTGAGCGAAGTCGTCGCCGACGACGTCGTCATTACGCCCGTCAGCGAAGGCGTGCGCCAGTACGCGCTCGACACTGCCAATGCCGAGGCGTTGTGGCGCAAGACGGAAGAAATGGTCGGCGAAACGTTCTGACGCTTTAGCGCTTTGAGCGCCGCACGGACCGCGCCGCAACGCCGTTCGTTTGCGGGCGCAACCAGTTCGAATCGCACTGCGCCTGTCGCAGTCGCGCTGGCAGACGGGCGCGCCTACCGCTCTTCGCTTGCCATCGACATGCCGGCTCTCGCAGCCGGCATGTCGCATCTGGGCGTCAAGCGGTAGCCGCGTCCCGGTATGTTCTGAATCAGGCGACGGTCTTCACCCAACGCCTTGCGTAGCGCGCAAACGTGCACGCGTATGTTCGATTCCTCGACGACGGTATCGGGCCACACCTTACGAAGAATATCTTCGAGCGACACGACCTGGCCGTGAGCCGCCATCAGCACCGTAAGAATATCGAATGCGCGGCTGCCCAACGGGATGGCTGTCCCACGTACCTGGATTTCCCGGGTCGACAGATTGACGTCGATGCTACTGGCCTTCATGTTCGTAACTCACGAGTAGACAACTGCATCTCGAATGATCCGCATCTGTTCTGAAAGCGCGAGGGTCGCAAAGGCGAACGGTCTGTCGGCGGGACGGATGCGGCACCTGGAATGATGAAACCGCAAGTGGTCCGGCGAGTCGATAGCACGTACGTATCGACGCCTATACTTTGGTATTAGCCCACGAGCCTTCGTTTGTCGGCGCTACGGTCAAGGTCTATATTGCACTTGCCACTTTACGTGGATCGCCCCGTTCAACGGCAGCTACATCATTCTTTCATCATGCGAGTGCGACAATGAAGATCCTGATGGTCTTGACGTCCCATGATCAACTCGGCAACACCGGGAAGAAGACAGGTTTCTGGTTAGAGGAATTCGCTGCTCCGTATTTCACGTTTCTCGATGCTGGCGTGACGATAACCGTCAGCTCACCTAAAGGTGGGCAGCCACCGCTCGATCCGAAGAGCGATACGCCCGAAGGCAAGACAGAGCTGACAGAGCGTTTCAAAAACGATCCCGCCGCGCAAAAGGTCCTCGCCAACACCGTGAAGCTCAGCACGGTCAAGGCAGACGACTACGACGCGGTGTTCTATCCGGGCGGACACGGCCCGATGTGGGATCTGGCGGAAGACCCGCTATCCATTGCGCTGATCGAGAACTTCTACAACGCCGGCAAGCCCGTCGCGCTCGTGTGTCATGCGCCCGGCGTGCTACGGCATGTGAAGGTCAACGGCGAACCGCTCGTCAAGGGCAAGCGCGTGACAGGGTTCACGAATTCGGAAGAAGAAGCCGTGCAACTCACGAAGGTCGTGCCGTTCCTTGTCGAAGACGAACTGAAGCGGCTGGGCGGACTGTTCGAGAAGGTGGGTGACTGGCAGAGCTTTTCGATTGTCGACGGCCGTCTCGTCACGGGGCAGAACCCCGCTTCGTCGACGGCCGGTGCGCGCGATCTGCTCAAGGTGCTCGATCAGCTGCATTCGAAATAACGAGCGTGTCGCGCATTGCACCTGGCCGCCCCGAACGAAGGGACGCTTCAGCCTGAAGCACGGAGATTGATATGACCAACGCCAGTTCGCATCAGCAGTTCCGCATTGAACGTCGCAGCCAGGCTTACTGGCGTGTGATCATCGACAACCCGCCTTTCAATATCTTCGGGCCGGAGTCGATCCCGCAGTTGAATGCCGTCGTGACGGCGCTCGAAACCGATCCCGACGTCAAGGTGGTCGTTTTCGAAAGTGCGGTGCCGGAATTTTTCCTCACGCATTACGACTTCGTTCCGCCGTTGCAGGAGACCACCAGCATGCCGCCGGGGCCGACGGGCATGCCGCCGTTGCCGGACATGCTGTCGCGGCTGGGACGCGCGCCCGTCGTGTCGATCGCGTCGATCAGAGGCCGCGCGACGGGTGTCGGCAGTGAACTGGCGCTGGCCAGCGACATGCGCTTTGCAAGCCGCGAAAAGGCGCTGCTTTCGCAATGGGAAGTCGGTGCCGCGCTGGTGCCGGGCGGCGGGCCGATGACTCGCCTGTCGCGTATGATCGGGCGCGGGCGCGCGCTGGAAGTGCTGTTGAGCGGCAATGATATCGACGGCGAACTGGCGGAGCGCTACGGCTACGTGAACCGCGCATTCGCGGACAGCGAACTCGACACGTTCGTGGACGGCCTCGCATCGAGAATCGCGTCGTTCGACAGAGAGGCGCTCGTTGCGATCAAGCATCAGGTGAATGCCGTGACCTTGCCGCCCGACAAGGACGTCGCGCCCGAATGGGACGCTTTCATCGCATCGGTTGGCCGTCCGCAGGCGCAGGAACGGATCGCGCAGCTGATGCAGCTCGGGCTGCAGAAGAACCACGATGTGGAAGCGCGGCTCGGCTATTACACGGGCACGCTGGGGCGGTAGCCGCGCAAGAAAGCCCGTTCCTCCGGCGACGGTTGCGCGCGCCCGTTGTGGCCGCAACCGTTGCTTCCGGCAACGCGGCCCTTCGGGGCGCGATCGCATTCTTGCATGTTAGGCTATTCCCGATTCGTTACGTGAGGCGAAACCGGGAGCTTCGGCATGGACTTCACAGGGTTTCAGCTGGAGCTGCTCCACGACGACGGCGATCTGTCGTTGTGCCGCGCGTCACGGCCCGACACCCCTGTCTCGCTGCTCGCGCTGATCGCAACGCGCCCGGCATCGCAGTGCGTCAAGCGTCTCGAACACGAATACGAGCTGGCCTCGCTGCTCGATACGCGCTGGGCCGCGCAGCCGGTCGCGCTCGATCTCGGCAAAGTGCCGCCGATGCTGCTTCTCGATGACGACGGTGGCGATCCGCTCGTGCGCCTGCTCGTCCAGCCGCTCGATCTCGCGCGATGCCTGCGCATCGCCGTCAATCTGGCGCATGCCATCGGCCAGGTGCATGGCCGCGGCCTCATACACAAGGACATCAAGCCTGCGAACGTGCTGGTCGACGGCGACGACGGCGTTCGGCTCACTGGCTTCGGTATAGCGTCGCAACTGCTGCTCGAGCATCAGCCGCCGGCGCCGCCCGAGATCATCGCCGGCACGTTCGCGTACATGGCGCCGGAGCAGACGGGCCGCATGAACCGCTCGATCGACGCACGCAGCGACCTGTACTCGCTCGGCGTCACGCTCTACGAAATGCTCACGGGCGCATTGCCTTTCGCGGCTGCCGATGCGATGGAATGGATTCATTGCCATATCGCGCGCAGGCCCGTGCCGCCGGAAGAGCGCGTCGGCGACCTGCCGGTGCCCGTCGCGCAGATCGTGCTCAAGCTGCTCGCGAAGACAGCGGAAAACCGCTATCAAACGGCGGCTGGCGTCGAGGCAGATCTGCGCGCGTGCCTCGCTGCCTATGAGACGGACACCGCGATTACGCCGTTCGCGCTCGGCACGCGCGACGCGTCCGACAGGCTGCTGATCCCTGAAAAGCTGTACGGGCGCGAAGCGCAGATCGACGAGATCGTGGCGGCGTTCAACGGTATCGTGGCGGGCGGCCCGAGCGGGCTGGTGCTGATCTCGGGCTATTCCGGCATCGGCAAGTCGTCGGTCGTCAATGAGTTGCACAAGGTGCTGGTGCCGCCGCGCGGCCTGTTCGCGTCGGGCAAGTTCGATCAGTACAAACGGGATATTCCGTATGTGCCGCTCGCGCAGGCCTTCCAGTCGCTGGTGCGCGATCTGCTGAGCAAGAGCGATGCGGAGATCGAACCATGGCGGCGCGCGCTGCTGCATGCGCTCGCGCCGAACGGCCAGGTGATCGTCAATCTGATTCCTGAGCTTGCGCTCATCATCGGCGAGCAGCCGCCCGTTCCGGCGCTGCCGCCGCAAGAGACACAGAACCGTTTTCAGATCGTGTTTCGCAGCTTCCTCGGTGTGTTCGCGCGGCACGAGCACCCGCTTGCGCTCTTTATCGACGATCTGCAATGGCTCGATACTGCGACGCTCGATCTGCTCGAGCATCTCGTCACGCACCCGGATGTAAAGCACGTGCTGCTGGTTGGCGCCTATCGCGACAACGAAGTCGACGAGGCGCATCCGCTTGCGCGCACGCTTGGCGCGATCGCCCGCGCTGGCGGCAACGTGCATCGGATCGAGCTGGCGCCGCTTGCGCCCGACAGCGTCGCGCAACTCGTCGCCGATGCGTTGCATTGCCCGATTGCGATGGCGGCCCCGCTCGCGCAACTGGTGCACGAGAAGACGGGCGGCAATCCGTTCTTTGCGATCCAGTTCCTGATCACACTCACGGACGAATCGCTGCTTGCCTTCGATCACGACGCTTCGCGATGGACCTGGGATCTGCCGCGCATCCGCGCGAAAGGCTTCACCGAGAACGTCGCCGACCTGATGGCGGCCAAGCTGACGCGTCTGCCCGATGCGACGCGCGAAGCATTGGGGCAGCTTGCCAGCCTCGGCAATGCCGCTGACTTCGCGACGCTGACGCTCGTGCATGGTGAACCCGAAGCGTCGATTCACGCCAAGCTGTGGCTGGCCGTGCGCGCCGGGTTCGTCTTTCGTCTTGAAGGGACTTATGTGTTCGCACACGACCGCGTGCAGGAGGCGGCGTACGCGCTCATTCCTGTAGAGAAGCGTGCGGCGACGCATCTGAGGATCGGCCGGGCGCTCGCGTCGCGAACAGCGCCCGAAGCACTCGAAGAGTCGATCTTCGATATCGTCAATCAGCTCAATCGCGGCGCTGCGTTGATCGAAACGGGCGAAGAGCGCGAGCGCACCGTTGCGCTGAATCTGATTGCGGGCCGGCGTGCGATGCGATCGACCGCGTATGCCGCGGCGCGACGTTATCTGGCGCAAGGCGTCGCGCTGCTCTCGCAGGATGCGTGGGCGCAGCGCTACGAAAGCACGTTCGATTTATACCTTGCGTACTCCGAATGCGAATACCTCGCCGGCGATTTCACCGATGCCGATGCGCTGTTCGACATGCTGCTGGAGCGCGCGCGCTCGAATCTGGACCGCGCGAAGGTGTTCGCGTTGCGCATGTCGCTCTACCAGGTGGCCGGGCGATTCGACGAGAGTTTCGATGCTGCGCGGCTTGCGCTGCGGGATTTCGGCGTGCAGCTTCCGGACGCCGAGCACGATATCGCGCCCGCCGTCGCCGCCGTGTTGCAGCAGATTCCGTCGTATCTCGCGGGACGAGCCATCAGCGAACTCGTCGATGCGCCCGTCGCGCAAGACCCCGCCATACGCGCGGTGGTCGATCTTCTCGTCGAAGCGATGCCGTGCGCCTTTATCGCGCGGCCTGCGTACTATCCGCTCATCACGCTCAAGGCCGTCATCCTGTCGCTGAAGCACGGCAATACCGACAACTCGAGTTTTGCCTATGGCAATTACTCGCTGATGCTGGTGTCGAGCATCGGCGACATTCCCTCCGCCGTGCAGTTTTCCGAGATGTCGCTGCGCCTGAACGAGAAGTTCGACAACCGGCGCTTCTACGGAAAACTGTTGCACCTGCATGGCAACCACATCAATTTCTGGCGGAGGCATATCGTGACCGATCTGCCGATCCTGGAGCGCGCGAGCGTCGCGTGCCTCGAAACAGGCGACCTCTTGTTCGCCGGATACCTTGCCTTCACCACCGTGTGGCAAACCATCGAAAAAGGCGCCGTGCTCGACGAGGTTCAGCCGCTATCGGAGAAGCACGCCGCGTTCGCGCGGCAAAGTCACAACGATGCCGTGCTCGAAACGATCCGGCTCGAACAGCAATTCGTCGCCAGCCTGCGGGGCGTCACGACGGATCCGCTCAAGCTGGGCGATGCGACGTTCGACGACGCAGCCTGTTTCCGCGCGATCGAGAAAGCGAATTTCGGCTGCGGGATCGTCTTCTATCACATCATGAAGCTGATCCTCGCGTTTCACGACGGCCGGTACGACGACGCGTCGAAGGCAGCGAGCGATGCGGCGCCGATGCTGGGCGCGGCGATGGCACTGCCTATCGAGCCGACGTTTTACTTCTTCGACGCGCTGACGCTGGCGGCCCGTTACGCCGCTGCCAGCGTGGAAGAGCGACAGGCATGGCGCAACCGGCTCGCGGAAACACTGGCGAAGTTCGAAACATGGAGCAAGCACTGTCCCGAGAATTTTCGTCACCGTCATGCGTTGCTCGCTGCGGAAATCGCACGCATCGAAGGCCGCGATTCCGATGCGACGCATTTCTATGAGGAAGCGGTACGCGCGGCGCGGGAACATGGCTTTATCCAGTATCAGGCGCTCGCGCATGAACTGGCCGCGCAGTTTCACGCGGCGCGCGGCCTCGAAACCATCGCCGACACCTATCTCTTCAATGCGCGTGCCTGCTACGAACGCTGGGGCGCCAAGGGCAAGGTTCATCAACTGGCACGAACGTACGCGCAGTTGCGGCATGATCCGGCGAGTCTCGAAGGCACGATCGCGACGTCGAACGAACAACTCGATCTCGCGACCGTGGTCAACGTGTCGCGTGCGATCTTCAGCGGCATCGACCTGAACGAACTGATCAATACGCTGATGGTGCTCGCGCTCGAGCACGCGGGTGCGAATCGCGGTTTGCTGATCTTCAAGCGCGGCAACGATCTGCGAATCGAAGCGGAAGCGTTGACGGTGCATGACGGCGTAGACGTGCGCCTGCCGAAAATCCGCGCAACGAACAGTGAGCTTCCCGAATCGGTGCTGCGCTACGTGATCCGCACGGGCGACAGCGTGCTGCTCGACGATGCGTCGGCGCGCGGTCCGTTTTCGTCGGACGAGTACGTGCGGCGTCACGACTGCCGCTCGATTCTGTGCCTGCCGCTCGTCAAGCAGACGAGGCTGATCGGCGTGCTGTACCTCGAAAACAACCTGACGTCCGACGCATTTACCCCCGCGCGGACGGCGGTGCTGCGACTGCTCGCGTCGCAGGCCGCGCTGTCGCTCGAAACGGCGCGCCTCTATGCCGATCTGCAGGATGCGGAAACGTTGCTGGCCGACGCGCAGCAACTGAGCCAGACGGGCAGCTTCGACTGGCATGTGTCGAGCGGCGAGTTGATCTGGTCGAAAGAGAGCTTCCGGATCTTCGGCTTCGATGCGGGCGTCGAGCCGACTGTCGACATGATGTTCGGCCGCGTGCATCCCGACGACATCACGTTCGTGCGTCTCGCGTTCGACCGCTCGACGCACGACCGTCAACCGTTCGACGTCGAACACCGGTTGCTGATGCCCGACGGGTCGATCCGGTATCTGCAGGTGGTGGCGCGCGTCGTGGTCGATGGAGAGAACCGCTTGCGCGTGCTCGGCGCGCTCAAGGACATCACGGTGCGCAAGCAGGCGCACGCCGCGCTCGAACGCAGCGAACATCGCTATCGCAGCCTGTTCTTCGATATGCCCGTGGGTCTCTGGCAGATCGAGGCGCAGCCCTTGATGGCGTTACTCACGGAATTGCGCGCGCAAGGCGTCGACGATCTGTCCGCGTATATCGACGACCATCCCGGCTGGCTGGACCGTGCGATGGAAATGCTGATCGTCGAAGAGGTCAATCATCACGCGGCGCAGATGTTCGGCGCGAAGGACAGGCGCGCGTTGCTCGGTCCGCTGCCGTGGGTCTGGCGCGAAAGCCCAGGGACGTTTCGGCGGGCGCTCGAAAGCCGCTATGGCGGCAACGCGATTTTTCAGGAAACGACCAAACTGCCCACGCTGGACGGACGGATTATCGACGTTCTCTTTACGATCGCGCGTCCGAGTTCGGCCGAAGACCTGGGCATCGCGCTCATCAGTCTCGTCGATCTGACCGAGCGCGTGCGCGCGCAGGACATGTTGCAACGCCTCCAGGCCGACTTCGCGCACGCCGCGCGCATTTCGATGCTCGGCGAACTGACGGCTTCCGTCGCTCACGAACTGAACCAGCCGCTGTCCGCTATCGCGATGAACAGCGCGATCGGCAACCGCTGGCTCGATCGTGCCGTGCCGGACGTCGCCGAGGCGCGGCAGATCAACGTGCGCATCGGCGCCGATGCGCGGCGCGCGGTGGATATCGTCGATCGGATTCGGGGCATGGCGCTTCGGCGCGGCCCGAAGCGCGCGGTCGCGCAACTCGATGAACTGATCGACGAAGCCCTCGTTTTTCTGCAGCATGAAGTGCAGTCGCGCGGCGTCATCGTGCTGCGTCAGCGTGCCGCCGTGCTGCCGATGGTGTTCGCCGACCGTATTCAGTTGCAGCAGGTGATCGTCAATCTGCTCGTCAATGCGATGCAGGCGATGGAGCAGGCAGGCAGCTCCGAGCGCAAGATCACGATCCGCACGGAGACGCGCGAGGACGCGACCGTCTACTGCGCGACGGAAGACAGCGGACCCGGCATCGCGCCCGAAGACCTCAACCGGCTGTTCCAGAGCTTTTACACGACCAAGGAGAACGGCATGGGAATGGGCTTGCCCATTTGCCGCACGATCATCGAAGCGCACGGCGGGCGTATCGCCGCCGATAACGTCTCGATGCACGGCGGCGCGCGCTTCCATTTCACGCTTCCATCCGGCGATTCCACTGGCTGAACACGGATCGTGCCAGGCCGTTACATACGACTGTATGAGCCCGTCATGCGATGGTGGGTCAAAGTGCAAGCAATAGTAGGCTGGTGCGCCCGTTGCGCCCTCGTTAGGCTATTCCTGTTGGATCAAGGGAAGTGAGCTAACAACAACATCGACGCGAGCCCCGGCGCTCGCTGGCGATTCATCGGGGTGCACATCATGGACGTGGCGGATCTGAAGGTATTCGACGCTGTCGCTCGCCTCGGAAGCATGAGCCGCGCAGCGCTGGAGTTGCATACGGTGCAGTCGAATGTCACGGGACGCATCCGGTCCCTCGAAGGCGAAGTGGGTGTCGCGCTGTTCGAGCGGCATGTGCGCGGCGTGAGGATGACACCCGCCGGGCAGCGGATGCTGCCCTATGCGGCGCGAGCGGCGCGGCTGGTCGCCGACGCGCGGCTTGCCGCACTCGATGACGGTCCGCCGTGCGGCACGCTCGCCATTGGTGCGTTATGGACCACGGGTGCGCTGCAACTGAGCCGCGCGTTGAGCCACTTCGCGAGTCTGTATCCGCAAGTCGGCTTGTCGTTGACGACGGGCACGAGCGACGGGTTGACGGACGCTGTCGCCGGGTGCCGTCTGGATGGCGCATTCGTGGCGGGCCCGCAGGACGATCCCGGTCTCGATGTCGAGACGGTCTTCCGCGAAGAACTCGTGCTCGTGACACCGGCTGCGATGCGCTCGCTGAATGAAGTGGGAAGCGTTGGAAATCTGAAGACCATCGTGTTCAGTCAGGGCTGCTCATATCGCGAGCGACTCGATTTGCTGCTTGCCGAAATGGGGATACTGTCCGTCGCAGCGCTCGCATTCGGCTCGATCGACGCGATCCTGTCGTGCGTCGCGGCGGGCATCGGCATTACGTTGTTGCCGCGCGGGATCGTGTCGAATGCGCAGCAGAGGAATCACGTCGCGGTCCACCCGCTCGAATCCGAAACGGCATGCATGGAGACGCTGTTCGTTCGGCGGCGCGACGCTTATCTGTCGAATGCGATGCGTGCGTTTCTCGATGTTGCGCGGTCCGAGGCCGGGCCGCTGCTTTGATCTCGTGCTGGCCCCTTGAATGATCTTGCTGCATTCAACCTGGAGATGCTGATGATGGAAAGGTTTGGAATCCGCTCGTTATTCGGCTTGTTGCTGACTGCTGCGATCAGCAGTGCGCCGGCGTCGGGTCAGACATGGCACGAGAGCCGCGTGTCGTACCGGGTCGCAAACGTGGATGGGTTGTCCATCTTTTATCGCGAAGCCGGTCCACGCGATGCGCCCACGGTTCTTCTGCTGCACGGCTTTCCTTCCTCGTCTCGCATGTTCGAGCCGTTGTTGAAGCGGCTAGGCGACCAGTATCATCTGGTCGCGCCGGACTTCCCCGGCTTCGGGCATAGCGATGCACCTGCGCCCACGAGCTTCGCCTACACGTTCGACCATATCGCGGCCGTGATGAACCGGTTCGTCGAGACGCTCGGACTCAAGTCGTATGTGATCTATATGCAGGACTATGGCGGGCCAGTCGGATTTCGCGTGGCGATCGCGCACCCCGAGCGCGTGAATGCGCTGATCATCCAGAACGCCGTCGCGCACGAGGATGGGCTCGGGCCGCTATGGAACACCCGCCGCGCGTTCTGGGCCGACCGTCAGGCAAACCAGGCAGCCGTCGAGCAAAACCTGATGTCGTTGCAGGCGGCGAAGCAGCGCCACATTGGCTCGAGTCCTGACGTGCAGTCATACGATCCCGATCTATGGACGGACGAATACGCGTTCCTGAGCCGACCCGGCCAGCGTGAAATTCAAAGCGATCTCTTCTACGACTATCGAACTAACGTCGCATCCTATCCGCGCTGGCAAGCATGGCTGCAAAAGACACAGCCGAGAACGCTCGTCGTGTGGGGCCGTTACGATCCGTCGTTCCTGCCGGCGGAAGCAGAGGCGTATCGGCGCGATCTTCCAAAGGCGGAGATTCACGTTCTCGATGCGGGACATTTCGCCCTCGACGAAAAGCCCGATGAAATCGCCGAGCTAATGCGCGGTTTTCTTGCAGCTAAAAACCAATAAACAGAATATCGGTTTATCGCTGCGCGCCGTAGCTACTGCAATCGCTGCGCGCAGCGCGATAGCATCATATCGTCGCTAGTTTGACATCCCCCCTCACTTTATTCCTTCACACAGCAAACCACGTGCGACTTTGCTTTGCGCTTGTCGTCGTTTGGGACAACAATGTGGTGTGTTGCCGTATCTGCATCAGACAATCCGCGATCTGCGAAAAGGTTTCCTCACTCGTTAATAAGGAGGCGAAATGGTTCCAGGACCGAGTTCGACTTCAATCAAAAGAAATGGCGAAGGCAAGCCGTCAGTCGTGTATGTCATCGACGACGATGAATCGATCCGGTATGTGTTGAATGGCCTGGTGCGGTCGGTGGGTTTGCATGTGGAGACGTTCGAGTCACCGAAAGACTTTCTCGCGTTTCCCAAGTACGACGCACCCAGTTGCCTGATCCTCGATGTCAGGTTACGAGGCGAGAGCGGTCTGGCTTTCCAGCAGGAAGCGCACCGCTGCGGTGTGCGCATGCCGATCCTGTTCATCACGGCCCATGGTGACATCGAGATGACGGTCAAGGCGATGAAGGCGGGTGCGCTGGATTTTTTCGCCAAACCATTCCGCGATCAGGACATGCTCGACGCGATCGCTCACGCACTCAAGCGCGACGCCGAGCGCCGCGAGTCGGAGCACGCATTGGCAACGCTGCAAGAGTCGTATGAATCGCTGACGCAACGCGAGCGCGAAGTGATGAAGTTCGTGGTGGCCGGCATGTTGAACAAGCAGATTGCCTATGAGCTGCATCTGAGCGAAATCACCGTGAAGATTCATCGTGGGCAGGTGATGAAGAAAATGGCGTCGCGCTCGCTTCCCGACCTCGTTCGAAAAGCAGAGGCGCTTGCCATCGATCAACGGCAGACGAGTGCGAACTGATTCGCGGCGTGTTGCGCTTTGCGCCGCTCGCCCTCGTTGTGCCAACACCTATTTCCATCTGTTCAAAAGACAGTTTCATCTCTTTCGTCAAATTCACGCCTACAAATGCCGTAAACGGGTCAATAATTCTGCACTCCGTTGAAATAAAGCGTGCGGCATTTGAAGGTGTTGGAAAAGAATGAGACTGTCTCTATTCGATGCGTCACATGCAGGAACAGTTGTCGGGCTCGCTCTCGGGCGCGCCCGCTCGACGGCTGCATTGAGCGCGAGCGTATTGGTCCGAAACGCAACGTTTTAGATGATGCCGACGAACAGGCGGCGCGGCTTTGCAATCGGCGCAGCCGAAGTGCGCTCGCTTGCGCAAGGTCGTCGTCCGCTTCCGTTGTGTTCTTTATTGATCCGTGTTGGAGGTTGATATGAAATTCCCTTTGTCGTTCGCGTTATTTTGCAGCCTGTCGTTCACGTGTATGCCGATGCATGCGCAACAGCAGCCTCAGCCCGGCTATCACTACACGTTGCCGACCAGTCTTGCCGTCGAGGCAGCGGAAGAAGCCATTCGCGTGTGCGAACAGAAGCAGTACTGGGTGACCGCGACGGTAGTCGATATGGATGGTGTGCCGCAAGTCGTGATCCGCGGCGATCACGCAACGGTGCACACGGGCGAATCGAGCTTCAGAAAAGCATTTACTGTCGTGACGCTGGGACCGGAATTCGGCTTCGACCGTTCGAGCGGATTCTTCGAGCTGGTTAAAACGAGTCCTTACGCGCCGCAACTCGCAACGGTTCACAACGTGATTGCGTTGCCGGGTGCTGTGGCGTTCAAGGCGGGCGGCGAGATGGTGGGCGCGCTGGGAATCGGCGGGGCGCCAGGCGGGGATAAGGATGAAGTGTGTGCGGCTGCGGGTGTCGCTAAAGTGGCGAACCGGCTGCCGCACTGATAGCGAGGCGAGTGCCTCGCTATCCGTTTTTATGCTGCGGCGAGGCCGCCATCGACCAGATAAATAGCCGCCGAGAACGTGACGATCGACAGCACCGTGCTGATGAGAATCGACGTCGCGGCTTCGCTTTGATACGCGCCCGCTTCGTTGGCGAACATCGCGGGAATGGTCGCGGACGGCAGCGCGCACAGCAGGATCATCTGTTGCGCGTAGAGGCCATGCACGCCGAGCAGGACAGTCGCCGCGAACATCAACAGCGGATGAATCAGCAGCTTGAGCCCGAGGTTCGCCCAGACTTCGCTCGACAGCTTCAGCTTGACCGACGACATGATCAACCCGAGGCAAAGCAGCGAAACGCCAGGCGTTGCCTTGCCGAGCAGATTGAAGGATTCGGCGAGTACGGGCGGAAACTTGATCTGCAGCAGCGAGCAGACGATGCCAAGCGCCGGCGCCCACATCAACGGGCGGCGCACCGCGCTCTTGATGCTGGCCAGAAACGCCTGCATGCCGCTTCCTTCTCCGCTTGCGACCGTCAACAGCATGGTGGTCAGCGGGATCATCACGAGGCTTGCGATCAGATTGAGAATGAGCACCGAATAGATGCTGCCAGCACCGAACATCGCCTGCAGGATTGGAATGCCCATGAACGCGGCATCGGGATAGCCGTTGACGAAGCCCTTGAGCGTCGCCGCCTTCAGTTCGCGATAGCGCCACCAGCCGAGCAGCAGCGCAACGGTGTACATCCCCATGATGCCGATGAACGTCGCGAGAATCAGTCTGAAGTCGAACAGCTGCGAGCGCGGCGTGCTCGCCATGCCGACCAGCAGCAGCGCCGGGAAGATCCAGCCGAGCACCAGCCGGCTGATGAGCAGACTGTCCGAATGATTCAGACGTTTTCGCTTGCCGGCGATAAAGCCGAGCACGATCACAAATGCAACGGGTAAAAGCGGACCCACAATCCTGTCTAACATCTCCTGACTCCAAGTTTTGTTATGCGATGCCGTAGCGGTGTTCGTTTAAAGGTTGATGCGATAGTCGCGAATCACATCGGGGTTCGGCTCGATGCCGAGGCCGGGGCCTTGAGGTACGTCGATGCGGCCATTGCGCGGAATGATGGCGTCGCCGTAGAGCTGTGCTTCGAGATCGAAGTAGCGCCATTCGATCAGCGACTTCGGGCCACCAAGCGCTGCGCTGGCGTGCACGCTGGCAAGCAGGCCGGGTCCGTCGTAGAAGGTGTGGACCATGACAGTCACGTTGTGCGCATTCGCCAATGCAAAGACCTTTTGCAGTTCCGTGATGCCGCCCATCTTCGCGGGGCTGGGCTGGATGAAATCGACGGAACCGGCTTCGAGGAGATGCTGAAAGTCCATCAACGTCGACGCGTTTTCGCCTGCCGCGACGGGAATGCCGCCTTGCCTGCGCACGGTGGCGAGACCCGCGTAGTTTTCGGGCGGCCACACGGGCTCTTCGATCCAGCGCAGATTGAACGGGCGGAATTGCCCGGTCATGTCGAGCGCTTCGCGAACCGTCCACGGGCAATTGACGTCGAGCGTGATTTCGATGTCGGGACCCGCCGCTTCGCGCGCGGCGCGCACGGTTTCGACGGTGACTTCATGGAGCTTCAAGTGTCGGTAGCCGCTGTCCACCGCCCGCCGCACGTTGCGCGCGACCAGTTCGGGGTCGGCATAGCGGATCAGGCTCGCGTAACACGCCAGCGAGGTCGCCTCGGCGCCGCCCAGCAGTTGATGAACCGGCTGGTTCGCCACCTTGCCCGCGATGTCCCACAGCGCGATATCGATCGCCGACAGGCCGTAGATAAACGCGCCGCTGCGGCCGAACACGTGGAATTTCTTCTGCAACTCGAACATCGACTTCTCGCGCAGCGCGACGTCGCGGCCAATCAGTTCGGGCGCAAGTATCCCGTCGATGACGAGCTTCACGGCGGGGATCGCCGTGAAGCCGAAGGTTTCACCCCAGCCGACGGTGCCGTCGTCCGTGGTGACCTTGACGACGAGCGAGTCGACCACTTGCAGGTCTTTGGGTCCCCACACGCCGCCCGCCGACGGTCCGCCCGTCGTAAAGGGAATGCGCAGGGGAATGGTTTCGATGCTGGCGATTTTCATCTGGACGTACCTCGAACGGGTTGCAGGGCGGACGGACGAAAGCCCGCCGTATGTTTTGCATGGTATGAGACATCCTGTTGTCCTTCAAGTGAACAAGTTGTTCCTTTTGTGCAAATCACTTGAGCGCGACGTGCAACAGAGGGCTTGATGGCAGGGGTTGGCGCGCGTTGACAGGTCAAGCACTGCGGGCGGGGGAGGGGCTGCGTCTGCGTCAGGATGTAGAATAAGAAGACAAGGAACAGCCCTTACACGACCATGAGCGAACTCAACGTGCGGCGCGTCGAACGGCGGCCCCATCTCGCGGAGCACATCACACGCTCGCTGAGCGACGAGATCGCGTCCGGGCGGCTGAAGCCCGGCGACCGTCTGCCTACCGAGCACTTTCTTTCCGAGAACTTCGGCGTCAGCCGCAACGTGGTGCGGGAGGCGATTGCGAGCCTGCGCGCGCAAGGCCTGATCGAGTCGCGCCAGGGCGTCGGCGCATTCGTTGCGGCGGTGCGCCAGCCGTCCGAACCGCTGCAGCCGGTGAGTTCACAACTATTGGAAGGCGACGACACGATCCGCAACATGTTCGAAGTGCGGGCCGTGCTGGAGAGCCAGGCCGCCGCGCTTGCAGCCCTGCACATGACACCGCGCAGGCTCAAGCCGATTCAGGCGGCCGTCGAACGCATGCGCTACGAAGGCGCCCCGACATCGGACACCGTCAACGCGGACCTCGATTTTCATCGTGCGGTGGCGGCTGCGTCGGGCAACGACTATCTCGCCGCGATGATCCGCATCGTGCTCGAACCGATGCGCCCACTGATCGCGGCGAACTTCGCGCGGCAAGGCCCGATGTTCGGCAAGATCCCCAACGCGGCACGCGGGGAGCACGAGACGCTGATTCAGGCGTTCGTCGACAAGGACGCCGCTGCCGCGCGCGAACTCATGGGGCGGCATATCGTGAGCGCCGCATCGCGCTTCGGTTACGACATTTCGTTTTTCTGAGCCTGCGTACTTACACCATGTAAAGAGTGATGTGAGTCGTACGCCGTTCATGTCTTCGTGCGTCGAACGTATAGTCGGCCCGTGCGTCGGCGATGCCTGGCCGACTGATACGCGCAGCCCGCCGGGCCGCGCCTGATCAGATGAGGATGGAACAGCGTATGAAACTGATATTTGTCGGCGATCCGATGTGCTCGTGGTGCTACGGCTTCGGCAAGGAAATGAGCGCGATTGCGCAGAGCATGCCGGATCTCGATGTGCAGGTCGTCGTGGGCGGCATGGCGGCGGGATCGACGCAGGTACTCGACGACGCAGCGAAACAGTTCAGGCTCACCCATTGGGCACGCGTCGAGCAGATGAGCGGCGCGGAGTTCAACCGTGAAGCGCTGATGGCGCGCAAGGACTTCGTCTACGATACGGAGCCGGTTTGCCGGGCTGTCGTGGCGGCGCGGATGGTTGCGCCGGGCGTCGATCTGCTGAAGGTGTTCCGGGCATTTCAACGCGCGTTTTACGTCGATGGACTCGATACGACGGATGGCGACGTGCTCGCGGAAATTGGCGCGAAGGCGATCGCGGAGCAAGGCATCGCTGTTACCGCCGATGCCTTCTTCGAAGTGTTCAGTTCCGACGAGGCCATCGATGCCGCACAGCAGGATTTTGCCCTGACGCGTCGTCTGGGCGTGCAAGGCTTTCCGTCGTTGTTCGTCGAAGTCGACGGAAAGATTGGCCGACTGAGTTCCGGCTATGCAACGGCGGGGCAGATCACCAAAGCGCTCGAATCGCTTGCCGCGTAGCGGTACAGCTAAAGCAAGTACAGCCACGCCAGCAGCGTCACGATGGAGAACAGCGTCGTCGTCGAAATGGCGGCGCCCGTCGATGTCTTCTCGACGTCGTACTCGACAGCGAGCACGTAGGCGCTCTTGGCCGTCGGCACGGCGGCGCAGATCACGGCCGCGAGCGTCGTCGCGCGATTCAACCCGACGGCGACGCAAAGCCCATACACGACGAGCGGCATCACAATCAGTTTGAGTGCCGCGAGCAACGCGTAGCGGCTCAGATGGCCGCGCAATTCGTCGATCGACAGGTCGAGGCCGATGGCGAACAGCGCGCAGGGCGTCAGCGCTTCGCCGAGGATGCCGAGATACGTGACAGCGGGCGCCGGCAACGTGAGTCCGCCGACCGACCACAGCAAGCCGAGGATCGTCGCAAGAATCACCGGGTTCGTGCCGATCTGTTTCGCGAGCGCGCCGCCGCGCATCTTGCGCGAACCCGTCTGCTGATCGACTTCGAGCAGCACGACGAGGGCGGGAAACATGATCGCGCCGACGAACACCGTCGCGACGGCCGCGGCGAGCACGCCATGCTGGCCTTGCAGCGCTCTGAGTATCGGAAGCGCAACGAACCCCGTGTTCGTCATCGAAACGATGGCGCCGAGCATGGCGCTTTTCCCGAGACTCGGGTGCAGTACGGTGCGCGCGACGATGAGCGCGGCGGCGAAGCAGATCAGCGAGCCTGCGCCGAACGCGGCGAGGAAGCGCCACTCCAGCAGCGATTCGAGCGGCTCTTTGGCGACGGTCAGAAAGACGAGGGCCGGCATCGCCACGTAGTAGGCGAACTGCATCAGCGGCCCGGCGACGGTATGCGGCAGATAGCCTGATATGCGGGCGAGCCAGCCTGTCAGGATGATCGCGAAGATCGGCAATATCAGACCTGCGATGTGCATGATGGCGCTCCCTGCGTAGATGGGACGTCCGGATGCAGTTGCGTGTGCAAGATTTCGCGGGTGATGTGCCGGGCCGGTCCTCAACCGTTAGACCAATCACACTATGGCCAGTCCGCAGGCACGATCTCGTCAGAGAAGAGTAGTCGATCTGGACGTCGGCGGAGAACGATCCTCGGCGCTATTTCAAGTCAGCTCGAGCGTCGCTACGCCGGACAGGATGACGACGGCGGCAATGGAACGGCCATGGCCCAACATCGTGAACCGCTCGCCGATGATCGGACCGCTTGCCAGCGCAACGTTTCCAGCTTGCATGAAGCAATGCGGCGAACAGCACGAGCAGCATGACGCGTGTGGACATGGCTTTTCGACTCTCTCTGTAGCTGACACGAGAATATCTATCTTGTGACAACCGGCAAAACCCGATAAATTGGCCACTCGCGTTAAATTAACTAACCCGAATGAAGCGAGCGTTGCCCCCGCTGAATGCGTTGCGAGCGTTCGAGGCTGCCGGAAGGTTGGGCAGCTTCAAGGAAGCCGCGGCGGAATTGCACGTCACGCATGGCGCCGTGAGCCAGCAGGTGCGCCTGCTCGAAGAGTGGCTCGGCGCGCCGCTGTTCGAGCGGCACAACCGGCGCGTCGAGCTGACGCCGGCTGCGAAGGCTTACCTCGATGAAGTTGGCCCGGTGTTCGAACAGCTCGCGCAGGCCACCGCGAGATATGGCGTAACGGGACGGGTGCCGCGAACGCTGACCGTCAATGCCGTGGCGACCTTCACGCTGCGCTGGCTGGTGCCGCGGCTCGCGCGCTTTCACGACGCGCATCCGGGGATCGACGTGAGCGTGGAGACGTCGAACGAGCCGCTGGAAAGCCTGAAAGAGACTTACGACGTGGTCATTCGGGGCGGCCCGGACGCGTTCTACGGATTCACGATGCGGCCGTTCCTTTCCGAGGAAAGGATTCCTGTCTGCAGTCCGGCTCTGCTCGAGCGCATCCCTCTTCGAACGCTCGACGATTTGCATCGGCACACGTTGCTGCACACGTCGAGTCTGCCGCGGGTCTGGCCGGACTGGCTGGCGAAAGTCGAGATGCCCGCACTCGTCCCCGCTGCCAACCTCACGTTCGATCACTTCTATCTCGCGTTGCAGGCTGCTGTCGATGGCATCGGCATTGCGATGGGGCCGACTGCGCTGATCGCCGACGACCTCGCTGCGGGCCGGCTCGTCATGCCATTCGATCACCCGCGTCTGCCGTCGCGCAGCTATTGCACTTATGTTCCAGATGCGAATGCGACAGATGAACTGGTCGTCACGTTTTGCGCATGGCTCGAACGGGAAGGCGGCGATTGTTCGGCATTTTCGATGACGTAATCCAGATTTGCCGATTCACGTTGGCGGATGTGGCGCATACACTGCCTGTCGGAGACTCGTAGCAATCAGGTGTCGATAGTGGACAGTGTCAATCTCGAAGTGTTGAAGTCCAGTGCGCGCTGGCTCGAACAGGGACATCGCGTGCTGCTCGTGACGGTCGTGAAGACGTGGGGCTCGTCGCCGCGTCCCGAAGGCGCGATGCTCGTCGTGCGCGACGATGGCGCGGTGGTGGGGTCGGTATCGGGCGGCTGCATCGAAGACGATCTGATCGATCGCGTACGTCAACGTGGAATCGAGCAGAAGAAGCCCGAAGTCGTGAAATACGGCATCAAGGCGGAAGAGGCGCATCGCTTCGGCTTGCCATGCGGCGGGACGATCCAGCTCGTGCTGGAGCCTTTGACGAAGGCGAGCGGCATCGCTGAACTGTGCGATGCCGTTGAAGATGGACGGCTCGTCGCGCGCACCCTCGATATGGAAACAGGTATCGCGCGTTTGAGTCACGCGCAAGCAACCGATGGCGTCGACTTCAACGACAAGCGTCTGCTGACGATACACGGCCCGCGTTACCGGATGCTGGTGATCGGCGCGGGGCAACTGTCGCGCTATCTATGCAGTATCGCCGTGGGGCTCGATTATCAGGTGACGGTGTGCGATCCGCGTGAAGCGTACACGGATGAATGGGACGTGCCCGGCACGAAAATCGTTCGCACGATGCCCGACGATACCGTGCTCGATATGAAGCTCGATGAGCGCTGCGCCGTGATCGCGCTCACGCATGATCCAAAGCTCGACGATCTCGCGCTGATGGAAGCATTGAAAACGCCTGCGTTTTACGTTGGCGCGTTGGGCTCGCGGCGCAACAACGCAGCGCGGCGCGAAAGGCTCAAGGAGTTCGATCTCAGCGAGGCGGAACTCGCGCGGCTGCATGGGCCGGTTGGGATCTATATCGGCAGCAGAACGCCGCCTGAGATCGCCGTGTCGATACTTGCCGAAGTCACGGCCGTGAAGAACGGCGTACACATGCCGGCATCGTTGCAGGTCGGAACGGCAAAGACCGCGCAGGGCAGGGCGGCGTCCATCGTCGATCCGGAACTCGCGTGCTTCGCTTAGCGCACGCCCCGAACCGGATTACTTCGCGTCAGTGGCCGTATCGAAGGGACTCAGTTGCGCGGCGGCGGCGAACATCTCCGTGAACTGATCGAGCGCCGCGAGCGTGTCGCGTCCGCTGCGCGTGATGCGGTAAAACGAAAACTCCACTTCCGGACGGATCACGTCGATGCGCACCTGGTAGTGCCGGCAAATGTGTTCGCAGAACGACGGCATGATCGCCACGCCAAGCCCTTCGTGTGCCATCGCAATCGCCGTCTGCAGATGGCCGATCACCGTGCGGCGGCCCGTCGTCACCTCTTCTTTCGACAGCGATGCCTCGATCAGCCGCTGCAACGGGTTGTCCTTCGGCAGCGTGATGAGCGGAAGCCCTTCCAGCGCGCGCCATTGCACGCCGTCGCGCGGCACCTTGCCGATGCCATGCGCGCTTTCCATCGTCGACGAGACCACGACGAGCCGCGTCGGAAAGATCGGCACGCGGTCGATGCCCGATAGCTGCGAAAAGAAAATCCCGAACGCCGCATCGAGATCGCCTTCCTCGACCATCTTCAGCAACTCGCCCGGCGGACGGTCGACGAGTTCGATCTGCGCATCGGGGTTGGTCTCCGCGAAACGCGCGAGCACTTGCGGCATCAGGCTCGCGGCGATCATCGGCGTGCAGCCCAGCAGCAGCGAGGCCTGCTTTTGCCGGCCCAACTCGTTCAACTCGATGACGGACTTTTCGAGCGTCTCGACGATCTTCATCGCCGTCGGGTAGAACAGGCGGCCCGCTTCCGTCAGCGCGACAGTGCGGGTGGTGCGCTCGAACAGGCGGCAGTTGAGCTGGGTTTCGAGTTCGCGAATGATCGCGCTCAGTGCGGCCTGGCTCAAATGCATGCTCTGCGCGGTCTTCGTGAAGCTCGATGCGTTCGCGACGCCGAGAAAGACTTTGAGTTGTTTGAGGGACAGGTTCATCGACGGCGATCCTCGAAGGCAGGGCACGGTGGGGCTGCCCGGATTCTATCGCCGTGCAGGCGTGTCCGCGACCGGGACAAGACCCGATCGCGGATACGCTGCCGCCGTGACGCGGCGCCGTTTTATGCCGCGCAAACGTTGCAACAGCGTGTTTCGACCGAAAGCGGGCGGGCGCGGCGCTCGTTACGCGAATGCGTACCGGCCTTCATCGTCGCGGACGATGGTCCGCGTGGCGCCCGTATCTTCGAGCCAGCGGACGATTTCGCGGCCGTCGCGCGTGCCCGTTGCCGACATCAACTCGGTGAAACGCTTCGGACCATGCGCGAGCGCGGCTTCGAGCGAGTCGAAGCGCGCACCCGTGAACGCCGGCGGCGTCGGCACGCGGTGTTCGAGATCGCGCTCCTCGCCCGGACGCAGCAGCGGCAGCGTGAGGTCGAAGCCGACCTTTGCCGTCACTGCCGCGCCATCGAGCGACGGATCGAGTGGCATCGCGCGCATGCCGCTGTGCATCACGAGATCGCGGTCGGCCTGGAAGCGCGTCGCGAGTGCCCAGTCCATCTGCTCATCGGAGAAGATGTCGATGTCGGGATCGACGACGAACACATGCTTGACGTTGGCGAGCGACGCGAACACGGCGGCGATCGCATTGCGCGCTTCGCCGGGCACGCGCTGTTGCATCGCGACGCGCACGTTGAACATGCCGCCCGTTGCGGGGCTCGCATACACGCTCCTGATCTCGCGCACGGCCGTTTCGAGCGCGCGCCAGACGGTCACTTCCGTGCGCAGCGCGGCGAGTTGCGCGGTATCGGTGCGCGCCATCGTGCGACCGCCGATCGTGCAGGTCTGGAACACCGCATCCTTGCGATGCGTGATGGCCGTCAGATGAAACACCGGGTTCGTCTTGATGCCGCCGTAATAGCCAAGGAATTCGCCATACGGCCCTTCCGGCTCCGCGTGGCCGCGTTCATCCAGATAGCCTTCGAGGATGAACTCCGCGTCGGCGGGGACGAGCAGATCGTTCGTCACGCATTTGACGACGCCCATCGGCGCGCCGCGCAACGCGGCGACGAGTTCGAGTTCGTCGGCGGGAATGCGCATCGTCGCGCCGATGTGGTCGATGGGATGCGTGCCGACGGCGAATGCGATCGGCAGCCGCTCGCCGCGCTTCGCGTGGGCAATGGCGATGGCGCGCAGATCCGACGGCGCGACGAGATCGACGCCCGCCGTGCGCCGGCCGCGCAGCATCAGGCGGCGAATGCCGACGTTGGTCCAGCCGGTGTCGGGATCGACGGCGAAGTCGATCGATGCGGAGATATACGGCGCGCCGTCCAGATCGTGCTGCAGATGCACGGGCAGCACAGTGAAGTCGCATTCGTCGCCCGTCAGCACGACCTGTTGCACGGGCGCTTCTTCGCGTCGCACTTCGACGAGCTTGCCTTTGCTGCGCAGACGGTCGCGCACGACTTCGAGCAGGTGCGCGGGCGTGGTGTCGAAGGCTTTGGCGAGGCGCGTACGGCTTGCCGCCACGCTGCCCGCCAGCGACACCGTGCCGCCCGCCGGCTGCTGGAACCACACCGCGCGCGGGTTGCCTTCCATGATGCGGGCGATATCGGCGAGATCGACGGGCTCGTCGCGCCGTTCGAGTTCCGTGTCGTCGAGCGACGCGAGAAAACGCCTCAGACGGAAGCGTTCGAGGTCAGGCAGTTCCGCGCCTTGCGCGGTCGAAGGAATGGCTGTCTTGGGTCTCAATGTCGTGTCCTGATGTGCAGAGTGCGACGCGGTGCGCACCCTTAGAAGCGTGCTGACAGCGCAGTGGCCGCGAGGTGCGCGGCAAAGCCGCTCGAACCTGCGGCGGACATGTCGGGCGCGAGATGCAGGAACTGCTTGACGGCGCGCAGCGTGACGGCGCTGCAGCCGAGCAGCGTGTCGGCGAGCGCATCGGCTTCGTCGTCGAGCGACGCAACGGGCACCACGCGGCTCACGAGACCGGCAACGAGCGCGTCCTGCGCCGTCAGCCGCGCGCGGCTCAGCACCATGTGCGCAACCGTCTTCACGGGAACGCGCCCGATCAGCGCGGACATGACGAGCGTCGGCGGAATGTCGCGCTCCATTTCGGGGATCTGGAAGATCGCGTCGTCGGCGGCGAGCGCGACGTCGCACACGCCTGCCAGCGCGCAGCCGACCCCGATCGCTTCGCCGCGCACCACGGACAGCACGGGCACACGCACCGCTTTCAATGCGTCGTAGAGCGCGAGCGGCGGCGCGGCGACGACGCGCCGCAACGTTTCCGCCGACGGCTTGGCGCCTTGAGGCGGCATCGGCGACTGGCGGCCTTTGCAGAAGTCCTTGCTGCTGCTGACGATACGCACGAGCTTCGTATCGTCGTCGATCGTGGTGACGGCGGCGATGATGGCATCGCTCATCGGCTGATCGATCAGATTGCCGTTCTCAGGCCGGTCGAGCACGATGTCGAGCAGCGCGCCTTTGCGGCGGATAGCGACGGATTCAGTTGACATGTGCGCCTCCTTGAGCGCGATGGATGTATTCCCAGACTACTTTCGGCGTGGCGGGCATCGCGAGTTCATCGTTGCCGTACTCGCGCAGCGCATCGGCGAGCGCGTTGAAAATCGTCGCTGTTGCAGGTGTGATGCCGCTTTCGCCGCCGCCTTTCACGCGCAGCGGATTGCCATGCGTCGGGTCTTCCGTCAGTTCCACATTGAGCGGCGGAATCACGCCGGCGCGCGGCATGCCGTAATCCATGTACGAACCTGTCAGCACCTGCCCCGTATCGCGATCCACGTAGAAGCCTTCGGAAAGCGCCTGGCCGATGCCTTGCGCGAGCCCGCCATGCACCTGACCTTCGACGATCAGCGGGTTGATCGGCTGCCCCACGTCGTCGACGGACGTGTAGTTGACGAGTTCCACCATGCCCGTATCGGGGTCCACTTCGAGCTCGCAGATGGCGGCGCCCGTGGGATGCGCGGGAACACGCGTGTTGACTTCGGCGTGTGCGTAGAGCTTTTTCATCGACGGGTCGCCGGGCACGCCGTCCTTTGAAACTTGGCGCGCAACTTCGGCGAGACTGATCCGCTTGCCCGAGGCGGACGCGGTGAACGACGCATTTGCGAATTCGACGTCGGATGCGTCCACGCCGAACAGCGCGGCGGCCACCTGCTTGCCCGTTGCGACGATCTGCTGCGCGGTATCGACGAGCAGCATGCCGCCCAGGCGCATCGTGCGGTCCGAGTGGCTGCCGCCGCCGACGCTCACGAAGGCCGTGTCGCCCGTGCGCAGCGTCACGGCTTCCATCGGCACGCCGAGCTGATGCGCGATGACCTGCGCGAACGTGGTTTCGTGGCCCTGGCCCGTCGACTGCGTGCCCGACACGATATCGACGCTGCCGTCCGCGCGTACCGTCAGTTCGATGCGCTCGCGCGGCGCGCCGACGGGCGACTCGATGTAGTTCGCCAGGCCGATACCGCGCAAGCGGCCGTTTGCCCGCGATTGCGCACGGCGCGTCTCGAAGCTGTCCCACTGCGCGAGCGTCAGCGCGCGCGCCATGTTGCGCTCGAATTCGCCGCTGTCGTACGTGAGGCCCATCGGGCTGCGGTACGGCAGCTTGTCGTGCGTGACGAGATTGCGCCGGCGAATTTCCGCGCGCTCGATACCGAGTTCGGCAGCGGCGAGATCGAGCATGCGTTCGATCACATGCGTCGCTTCGGGCCGGCCCGCGCCGCGATAGGGCGCAGTCGGCACCGTGTTGGTCATGACGGCGCTGACGTGCACGGCGGCCACGGGCACGTCGTAGACGGTCGTCATGATGCGCGTGCCATTCGACATCGGCACGTAGGACACCGTATGCGCGCCGACGTTGCCGATCCATTCGTTGTCGATGGCGAGAATGCGGCCGTCTTTCGAAAAGCCGATTGCGGAACGGATGATCGCGTCGCGGCCCTGATAGTCGGACAGGAATGCTTCGCTGCGGTCGCTCGTCCACTTCACCGGCCTTCCGATGCGTCGCGCGGCCCACACCACAGCCAGTTGCTCGACGTAGACGAACGAGCGTGGTCCGAAGCCACCGCCCGTATCGGGGCAGACGACGCGCATCCGGGCAGGCGGCACTTTCAACGCGGCGGCCAGCACCAGTTGCTGGCGCACTGCGCCCTGACTGCCGGAGATCAGCGTGTAGACGTCGTTGGCCGCGTCGTGCATGCCGATCGCGCTGCGCGGCTCCATCTGGCAATTGACGAGCCGGCTGTGATGAAACTCACGGCGGATCACGTGATCCGCTTCCGCGAGAATCTTGCGCGCGGCTTCGCGGTCGCCGATCTGCGTCTGGAAGCACAGGTTGCCCGGCGCGCCGTCCCACAGTTGCGGCGCGTCGGGCTGCATCGCGTCGGCGCCGTTGATGACGGCATCGAGCACGTCGTAATCGACTTCGATCAGCTCCGACGCATTGCGCGCCTGCAACGGCGTTTCGGCGATCACCATCGCGATCGCCTCGCCGACATAGCGCACGCGGTCGACGGGCAGCGGAATATGAAGCTGATTGAAGATCGAACCCGTCAGCGACGTGAGGAAAGCCTTCTTCGTCGCGTCGACGGCGTCGACGGGATTCGGCACATGATCGACGCCCTGAAAGCCATCGTCGAGATAGTCCTGGCCGACCAGCACGGCGATCACGCCGGGCGCTTGCTGCGCGGCGCTGATATCGACAGAACGCAATCCTGCATGCGCGTGAGGCGAGCGCAGAAAGGCCGCATGCAGCTGGCCATCGACGCGAATATCGTCGGTGTACTGGCCGTTGCCCGTCACGAAGCGCTGGTCTTCGACGCGAGGTATCGGTTTGCCGATCATGACGCGTGTTCCTCCGTCTTCGCGAAGGGCGCTTCGGGGTACATCTCGCGTGCGGCGTGGCGCACCGCTTCGATGATGTTCACGTAGCCCGTGCACCGGCAGATGTTGCCTTCCAGCGCGTGACTGATGCTCGCCACATCGAGCGCCGGTTCCTTGCGCAGATAGAACGCGCTGGCCATGATCATGCCGGGCGTGCAAAAGCCGCACTGCAGGCCGTGGCACTGCACGAACGCATTCTGCACAGGGTGCAGCTTGCCGCCGCATTGCGCGCTCAGACCTTCGACGGTCACGACCTGTCCGCCGCTCGCCTGAGCCGCGAGCACCGTGCAGGACTTGACGGCGTTACCGTCGAGATGAACGGTGCACGCGCCGCATTGGCTCGTATCGCAGCCAACATGCGTGCCCGTCAGCCGCACATGCTCGCGCAGAAATTCGACGAGCAGCGTGTTGTCGGGCACGGCGTGCGAGACGTCCGTGCCGTTCACCTGAAGCTGGACTTCAACCATGATTCACCTGTCTTTCCCGTTCGTGCAGCGTGCTCATTCGGCAGCGGGTTCGTTCGCTGCGCTGAGCGTCGCGTTGAAGCGCTTGAAGAACTCGGCCGCGAGCTTGTTCGCCACCGACGTGACGAGCCGCGAGCCGATCTGCGCGAGCTTGCCGCCCACCTGCGCTTCGGCCACGTAAGTGAGCAGCGTGCCGTCTTCGGCATCGGCGAGCGTGACGGTCGCCGTCATCTTGCCGAAGCCCGCAATGCCGCCTTCGCCCTGGCCGAGAATCCGGTAGCCATTCGGCGCATCGCGTTCGGACAGTTCGAGCGTGCCCTTGAAGCGCGCTTTCACGGGCCCGACGGAGGCGACCACGACGGCCTTGTACTCGTCTTCGTTTTCCGCCGTGAAGGCTTCGCAGCCGGGAATGCATTCCTGCAGCACGGCCGGGTCGTTGAGTCCTTGCCATACCTGTTCGCGCGATGCCGCGATGGTTTGCGATCCGGTGAATTCCATCCTGTTCTCCTGAATTGAGCGGCGTCGTTACGACGCGAGCAGCGCCTGCAATGCGCGGCGGGTATAGGTTTCGATCAGATGTGCGCGATACGATGCGGACGCGTTGGCGTCGTCGGGCAGCATGTCGCGGTCGATCCACAGCGATGCGAGCGCGGCTTCCGACAAGTCCTGTTGCAACGCGGCTTCCGCATCGAGCCAGCGGAACACCGACGCGCCCGCGCCCGTCACGGCGACGCGCACGGCATCGTCGTACTGCGCGATGAACACGCCCGTCACCGCATAACCCGATGCTGGGTGCCGGTACTTCGCATAGGCAGCGCGGCGCGGAATGGCGAACTCGATCGCGGTGACGAGTTCGTCGGCTTCGAGCGCGGTTTCGAATGTGTCGATGAAATAGTCGTCGGCGGGAATGCGTCGCTGCGACGAGGTGATGATGTGCGCGTTCAGCGCGAGCACGGCGGACGGATAGTCCGCTGCCGGGTCGTTGTTCGCGACCGATCCGCCCATCGTGCCGCGGTTGCGCACCTGCGGATCGGCGATCACGCTGGCCAGATGCGCGAGCGCGGGAATCGCTTCGCGCACGACATCGGAGGCGGCCACTTCCGCGTGCTTCATCAGCGCGCCGACATGCAGCGTGTCGCCGCGCACTTCGATGCCGCGCAGTTCGCCGATGCGCGTGAGGTCGATCAGATGCGACGGCGCGGCGAGGCGTTGCTTGAGTGTCGGGATCAGCGTCATGCCGCCCGACAGCGGCCGCGCTTCGTCATGCTCGCGCAACCAGGCGACCGCTTCGTCAAGCGACGCTGCGCGCAGATAAGTCGTCTCGTACATGTTGTCTCCTGCGGCATGCGTGTGGTCATCGCGCATGCCTGACTTCTGTGTTGACCGCTATGGCCCGCTATGGTCCGCTATGGTCCGCTACGGTCCGCTATGGTCCGTTAGGCTCCGAGAGCCAGTTTTCCAGCGCAGTGGCGAGCGCGACGGGCACTTCGTACATCGGGTAATGTCCCGCGTTCCGCAGCGTTTCCAGCGTGGCGTTCGGATACCACGCGAGCCATGTGCGCGTCATCAGGTCTGCCGTGATGGTCGGATCATGCTCGCCGACGAAGAGCTTCACAGGCGTCGGGTTGCCGTCGACCTGCGCGGCGAAGTCTCCTGTGGCCCATTGCGGCAGATAGCCCGCGAACGCTTCGCGCCGCGAGTCGCGCAGCGACAGTTGCGCGAGATGCGCGCTCCACGGCGACGCGAGCCGGCTGCCCGTCGAAAAGTGAATGATGCCGGCGCGCTTCGCGACGTCGTCGATGCAGGCGGAAAACATCGCGACGCGCGCTTCGTCCATGCGCGAGCCGCACGCGGGCACGGCGGATACGCCCGCCATTTTGACGATCCGCTCGGGCGCGGCGAGCAGCACGCGCTGCATCGCCATGCCGCCCATCGAATGGCCGATCAGGCTGAAGCGCTGCCAGTCGAGATGATCCGCGAGCGCGAGCACGTCGCGCGCGGCTTCGTCGAACGTGAACGCGCCGTCGATATCACGCGACAGCCCATAGCCGCGATAGTCGAAGAACGCATAGGAGAAGCGTTCGGCATCGAGCGCCGGCGTGAGCGCGTGCCAGTCGGCGGCACTGCCGAACCAGCCGTTCAGTGCGATGACCTTGTGCGGGCCGTGTCCGAATTGCCGGAAACCGTTGAGCGTCGTCATGGTTCAATGCTCCCCGGCCGCGAGTGGATACGGCAGCGCGGCAGCGATGCGCCCGCGGCATTCGCCGAAGCCGATCGATACGGCACCCGGCGCACTGGCGCGCGCGCTCAACACGATCTCGTCGCCGTCTTCGAGGGCAATGCGCGATTCGCCGGTCGGCAGCGCGAGCGGCTTCTTGCCCGCTTCGCTGAGTTCCGTCAGGCAAGCGCGCGATGCGTCGCTGGCGCCCGAAATCGTGCCGCTGCCGAGCAGATCGCCCGTGCGCAGATTGCAGCCGTTGCTCGTGTGATGCGCGATCATCTGCGCAAAGGTCCAGTACAGATTGTCGGGCTGCGTGTGCGTGATCTGCATGGCGGGCATGCGATCGCTGCGCATCGCGGCGGTGGACAGATGCGCGTAGAGGTCCAGATTCAGGCCGCCGCGTTGCTGATCGTGCGCGCCGCGCAGATGCGGCAGGATCGCGGGATCGCCCGCTGCGCGTGATGGCGCAGCCTTGCGGAACGGCGCGAGCGCTTCTTCCGTGACGAGCCACGGCGATACGCTGGAATGGAAGCTTTTACCGAGGAACGGACCCAGCACCTGTTCGAACCACTGAATGCTTTTGGCCGACCAGTCGTTGAGCAGGCAATAGCCGAACACGTGATTGCGCGCGTCGTCAATCGCAATGGGGCGCGTCAACGCATTGCCACGACCGATGACGGCCGCCAGTTCCAGTTCGAAATCGAGCATCGGCGCGGGGCCGAAACACACGTTGCCGTCGGCGTCGCGGAACTGGCCGTACGGGCGCCGCACGTCGCCGCCGCTCACGCGTAACGAAGAAGCGCGACCGTGATAGGCAATCGGAAGCGATTTGAAAGCAGCAGGCAGCGGATCGGCGAGACCTTTGTAGCGGCCATGGCGCTCGGTGTGATGCAGCGAGGTCAGAAAGTCCGTGTAGTCGCCGATCGCGCACGGCAGCGTCAACTCGACGTCGGTCACGCGCGGCAGCACGGCGTCGATCGATGAGGCGAGGCGCGAACGCGCGGGCGCATCGTGTTTCAGCAGATCCGACAGCGCCGCGCGCAGCGCGCTCACATGGCGCGCATCGAGCGCCATCAGCGCGTTCAGCGTGCTGTCACAGGCCGACGCGCAGGCGATCGCCGCGTCGCCGTCGAGCAGGGCCAGATCGTGCAGCGCGCGCAGATCGACGACGCGGTCGCCGATCGCCACGCCCGTGCGGATTTCGCCGCTGCGCGCAAACGCGCCGAACGGCAGGTTCTGAATGGGGAAATCCGTGTCGGCAGCATTTGCCGATTCGATCCAGCTTCGCCGCGCCGGATCGTGCGTGATATTCAGTGCACTCATGCGGGGCGTGTCTCCGATACAGCTTTATCTTTTTCAGCGGTCCAGGCGTCGAGCGCCGGCCGAGCTCGCATTTTATAGCCTGCCAGCTCTTCGACGGGCGCAACCGGGACGGTCAGCTCGACGCGCAGTCCGTTCGGATCGAAGAAATAAATGGAGCGCACGAAATGATGGTCGGTGACGCCGAGCACGTCGATACCATGTTCGATCAGGCGCGCTTTCATCGCTTCGAGCTGTTCGAGCGTTTCGAGCCGCAGCGCGATGTGATTGACCCACGAAGGCGTGTTCGGCGAGGGCAAGGCAGCCGTCGCATCGCCGAGGTCGAAGAACGCGATGTTCGACCCGTCGGCCATTTCGAAGAACACGTGCACATACGGGCAGTATTCGCCCGTGCTCGGCACGCGGTCGAGGCGGATCACATGGACGAGCTGCAGGCCGAGAATGTCTTCGTAGAAATGGCGCGTTTCTTCGGCGTCGCGGCAGCGCCACGCAAAATGATGCAGGCCGAGCACGGGCGCCGGGCTGGAGTTGGACACGGTGTCTCCTTGTAATGCGGTTCGTACAGGCTGTCGTGGTGCCGTATCAGACTTCGACGCTGTCGACGTCGTATTCGAACAGCCAGTTGTAGCGCTCTTTCACGCGCTCTTCGCTCCATTCGCGATCCACATAAGCGGCTGCGCCTTCCGCATGCGCGAGCTGCGGATTGTGAAAGCGCGTCGCATTCGCTGCGGAGCCGCGCACCACGCGCGCCGTGCGGTCGAGCCGCAGGGCTTCGTAGCGTTGCAGCGCGAGGGGGATATCGTCGGCGTAACGTTCGAGGCAGCGCGCGAGCAGATAGCCGTCTTCGATCGCCATGCCCGCGCCCTGTGCGAGAAACGGCAGAGTGGGATGACAGGCATCGCCGAGCAGCGTGGCGTGGCCGTGGCTCCAGCGCGCCATCGGCTCGCGCACCATCAGCGCCCACTTGTACGGAATGTCGATGGCCGAGATCAGCGTGCGCACGTCTTCGTGCCAGCCGTCGAAATCGGCGAGACATTCTTCGAGCGTGCCGCGCTCGGACCACGATTCGACCTGCCAGCCGGATTTTTCGATAGCGCCGACAAAGTTGATCAGCGTGCTGCCGCGCAGCGGATAGTGGATCACGTGCGCGCCCGGGCCGACCCAGTTCGCGCCGTACGACTCGCGCAAATGTTCGGGAAGCTTCGACGCGTCGATCACGCCGCGCCACGCCATCACGCCGGAAAAGACCGGCTCGTCGGGACCGAACAGCGCGCGGCGCACGCGCGAGTGCACACCATCCGCGCCGATCAGCAGATCGCCTTCGCAGGTTTCGCCGCTGACTGCCTGCACGACGACCTTGCCGTTCTGCTGCGAGAAGCTTTCCACCTTGTGATTGAGCCGGATCGCGTCGGGCTTGAGCGCGCGCACGACGTCGGCGAGTTTTTCATGCAGGTCGGCGCGATGCAGCGTGAAATAGGGGAAGCCGTAGGTCTCGCGGGATTCCGCGCCGAGATCGAAGAGGCGCCAGGTCTGGCCCGTGTTCCAGAGCCGCACGCGCTTGCCGAGCGGTTCGCATGCCAGACCTTCGAGCGCATCCCCGACGCCCAGCCGGAACAGCACGCGCGTCGCATTCGGACTCAGCTGCACGCCCGCGCCGATTTCCTTGAGCGCCTGCGCCTGTTCGAACACCGTGACATCGAAACCTTTTTTCAATAGCGCGGCCGCAGCCGTCAATCCGCCGATACCGGCGCCTGCAATAACTATCTTCATTCGACGATTCGACCTCTTTCGTAATGGGCGCGTTTTATCGACGTTGCTTATCAATCAATCGATAATATTTGTGAGTGACTAACCCGGTGAAATCGGAAATCACTTTAAATCAGCGAATCGCGCGAAAGAAGCAAATTAATCCGAATGGATCATCAATGAAATTTGATAATTCGCAGATGCCTGGGATAAACCCTTTATCGGCGGAAGAAAGCGGATCGTTGCGCGTTCACATGCCCCAGCGTTGCACCGTCGCGGTGTCCAGTCCGAACAGATCGAGCACGCGGCCGAGCGTGTGGTCGACCATGTCGGTCAGCGATTCCGGGTTCGCGTAGAAGGCGGGCACGGGCGGATAGACGATCGCGCCCGCTTCCGTGACGGCCGTCATGCTGCGCAGGTGGCCCAGGTGCAGCGGCGTTTCGCGCACCATCAGCACGAGCCTGCGGCGCTCCTTCAGCGCGACGTCGGCGGCCCGCGACAGCAGGCCCGCCGTCATGCCCGTGGCGATCTCCGACAAGGTCTTGATGGAACAGGGCGCGACGATCATGCCCATCACGGGGAACGAGCCGCTCGAAATGGACGCGCCGATATCGGTGTTCGAATGGCAGACGCTCGCCATCGCGCGGATGTCGGCGACGTTGTAGTCCGACTCGTGCGCGAGCGTGACCTGCGCGGAGCGGCTCATCACGAGGTGCGTTTCGATGTCGAGCTTGCGCAGCAGTTGCAGCAGCCGTACACCGTAAATAACGCCCGACGCGCCGCTGATGCCGACCACCATGCGCCGGGGCGGCATGCCTCTCATATCCATAAGACTCTCCCGAATGCCAATTCTGGTTCGCGTGACGCGGCGGATGTTAGCACCGGGTTTCTGCTAAAAGAAGCGTAAAGGGCGATTTAATCCCTGCTCCTGGTGTTTTTACCGATCCATTAAAAGCTTTGTTCGTTTTGTTCGATTGGTTGATAAATAATTCGCGATTCAAAGCCGTAAATACGTTGGATACACTCTCGGCAACATATGGCAGACCACGGGCATCCGGGTACGGATTCACCGCACTCGCCAGATGGGGATCAGCCGGCACGCAGCCGGCTGGCGACAATAAAGACATTGGAGACACTGGTTGAAAACGACGAGTCTGCTGTTAGGCGGCTGTGCGGTCGCGCTGAGTTGCCCCGCGTTCGCGCAGTCATCGGTGACGCTGTACGGGAGCATCGACGTCGGCGTCGATTTCGTTTCGAACTCGCGCGGCGCGCATCTGTATCAGGAATCGGCGGGCAAGCGCACGCCGGACCGCTTCGGCTTTTTGATCAAGGAGGATATCGGCGGCGGCAACACGGTGTTCGCACGGCTCGAATCGGGCTTCCTGACCAACACGGGCGCGCAGATCAATCCGACGAGCTTCTTCAATCGCGATGCGTACGTGGGCATTTCGAACGACCGGTTCGGCTCGCTGAGCCTCGGCCACATTCCCGACTACGTATACGAATATGTCGGCGGACTGAACAACTCGGTGCCGGGCATCTCGTCGTTCTATACGGTCGGCAATCTGGACGGACTCGCGAACACCCGCGCGCTCGACAACTCGGTGAAGTACGAGACGATCGATTTCTACGGCTTTCAGGCCGGCGTGATGAACAGCTTCGGCAATCAGACCAACTTCAGCGACGGTCGCCAGTACAGCATCGGCGCGCGCTACCAGAATGGCATCGTGAAACTGGGCGCGGCGTATTCGATGTCGCACAACCGTACCGCGGACCTGTTCGGCACGTTCGGCGTGACGTCGGTGCTCGGTCAGACGCTGAAGCAGGGCGTGCTTTTCAACGCGGAACGGTACAGTACGATTGCCGTCGGCGGCTCGGTTTCGGTCGGCGATTTCATCCCGCACGCCACGTTTACCGACGTGAAGCTCGAAGATCCGCAGGGCTCGGTGACCGAGCGCAACTACCAGGTCGGCGTGAACATCGATCTGAGCGGCGGCAAGCGCTTCTACGTGCTGGGCATCTCGTACAACCGTTCGATGTTCGAAGGGCTGACGTACAACCAGTACAACCTGTTTCTGACCCATTACCTGTCGAAGAGCACGCAGATTTACGGGGGCGTCGGCTTGCAGCGCGCGTCGGGTACGGGCGCCAAGGCCGAGCAGTTCGGCTACCAGCCGTCGAGTTCGAGCGCGCAGACGGTTGGACGCATCGGTATCAATCACATGTTCTGATGCGTGCGGCGGGAGGCGATATGGCGTGAGGACGTCGGTGTAGCGGGTGAAGGAGCGGGAAGGGCAACGGGGTAGGGCTTTCTTCACTTTTTTCGATCTGATCATCGAGATTTTTTGATTCTGTCGCTTGCCGGCGGGCCGTATATTGAGGCTCCCGGCGGCGGCGCCAAAGGAACGCAGCACGGGGCGGCGGCGCACAGCAAACGCGTTGCCGGCCGATCAGGCACATTGGAACGCACATGCAAGCAGACCGCACATTCAACATATCGACTCTCATCGAAGAGCAAAAAACAGGACGTTTCGCCGTTGGCCTGCTGTTCTGGTGTTTCCTGATCATGCTGATGGACGGCTACGACCAGACGGCCGTGTCGTTCGCGGCGCCCGCGATCATCAAGGAGTGGCACGTCGCGCGCGGCGGTTTCGGTCCTGTCTTCGGCGCGGGGCTGTTCGGCACGCTGATCGGATCGTTCATCTTCGGCTATTTCGGCGACCGCTTCGGCCGCAAGCGGGCCATCGTGTCGGGCAGTCTGTTCTTCGGGCTGCTGACGCTGGTGTCCGTGTGGGCGACGTCGTTGCCGGAACTGATGCTGCTGCGCTTCATCGCGGGGCTGGGCATGGGCGGCGTGGTGCCCAATTCGGTTGCGCTGGTGGCCGAATATGCGCCCAAGCGTTTGCGTGCGACGTGGGTCACGCTGATGTTCTCCGGTTTCTCGATCGGCGCGGGTTCGGGCGGTCTGGTTTCGTCGGCGTTGATTCATCGCTACGGCTGGCCCGTGATGTTCGTCGTGGGCGGCGTCGGCTCGCTCGCGGTGGCGCTGCTGCTGATCGTCATGTTGCCGGAATCGGCAAAGCTGCTGGTCGTGCGAGAGCGCAGCATCGAAACGGTGCGCAAGCTGGTCGCGCGTCTGCGTCCCGACATTGCACTACCTGCGGACGCGCAATTCGTGCCCGGCGAAGTGCAGGAGAAAAAGCGCTTCGTGCTCAAGCTGATCTTCTCCGACGGCCTGCGCGCCATCACGCCGCTGTTGTGGATCGTCTTCATCGTCAATTCGATGGCGCTGTATTTCCTGCAGAACTGGTTGCCGATCCTGATGGAAGGCGTTGGCATCAATCCGCAAAGCGCGGGCCTCATCACGACGATGTTCTCGGTGGGTGGCGTGCTCGGCGGGCTGATCCTGTGCCGCTTCGTCGATCGTCATGGTGTGCTGGCCATCATCTCGCTGCCGGCGATCGGCTGTCCCGTCGTTGCGTTGCTGGGGCACGGCATGTCCGAAGCGTGGCTGATGTTCGCGGTGTTCGCGACGGGCTTCTGCGTAGTCGGCGCGCAGTACGGGCTGTACGCGGTCGCGGGCATGATCTATCCGACGTCGTTCCGCTCGGCGGGCGTGGGCAGCGCGATCTCGGTCGGCAAGATCGGCTCCGTGTCCGGGCCTGTGATCGGCGGCATTCTGCTGTCGATGCATCTGCCGTTCGCGCAGATGTTTTACGCAGCATCCGGCCTGTTTCTCGTCGCGACCGTCTTTTCGACGGTGCTGGCCGTGCTCTACAGGGCGCGATTCGGCGATGAGCACAGCAAGGACAACACCGCCATCAAGATGCGCTCCGCGTTGGGCGATTCCTGATCGCCGCGCGCGGCTGGCAACACGCTCGTCTTTTCAAGCTTGTCGATGCCTGATGTCGGGCTCGCTTCAGCGAGCCGGCGTCCGGCCGTCCCAGCTCGTCTTCCCGGCCCGATGCGATCTTCCTGGATAAAACAGCGATGAATACCGTCTCGCAGACCACTCGCACCATCGACGTGACCGCGCTCATCGAACGGCAAAAGCTGCGCGGCTTCTCGTTGTGCCTGATCGCGTGGTGTTTTCTGATCGTACTGATCGACGGCTACGATCAGGTCGCCGCAGCGTATGCGGCGCCGACCTTGATTCGCGCGTGGCACGTGGATGCCGCGGGTTTCGGCCATGTGTTCGGTGTCGGCCTGTTCGGCGTGCTCGTCGGTTCGTTGCTGCTCGGCTTTATCGGCGATCGCATCGGACGGCGGCTCACGATCATTTACGGCTCGCTGTGGTTCGGCATCCTGACGTATGCATGCAGTGACGCGACGTCGCTGGATCAGTTGACCGTGCTTCGATTCTTCGCGGGCATCGGCATGGGCGGCGTTGTGCCGAATACGGTTGCGCTCGTGTCCGAATACGCGCCGAAGGCCCGCCGCGCGACGTGGATCACGCTGATGTTCTCGGGCTTTTCGATCGGCGCGGGTGGCGGCGGCGCAATCGCATCGTGGCTGCTGCCGCGTTACGGCTGGCCCGTGCTGTTCGAAGTCGGCGGCGTGGCGGCCGTGGTGGTCGCCGTCGCGTCGGTCTGGCTGTTGCCGGAATCGGTTCGCTTTCTGATACTCAATGGCCGCGCGGTGCGGCACATTGCGCGCATCGTGGGCCGGCTCGACCCGCGTATCGAACAAGGCGGCGCGGACGTGCGCTACGTCGTCGACGATGAAAAGCGTGTGCGCGCGACGCCGCTTGCTTTGTTCAGCAACGGCCTCGCCCGTGTGACGCCGCTGCTGTGGGTGCTGTTCGTGCTGAACTCGCTCGCGCTGCATTTTCTGCAGAACTGGCTGCCGATTCTCTTCAGCATGAGCGCACTGCCAGCGGGCCAGGCAGCAAAGGCCGCGATGATGTTCCCGGTGGGCGGCACGGTCGGCGCGCTCGCGTTGAGTCGCTGCGTGGACCGCTACGGGGTCGCGGTGATCCTGTTGCTGGCGATGCTGGGGCTTCCCGTGTGCATCTCGCTCGGCATGCCGATGCCCGCACTCTGGCTGTATGGCGCGTCGTTCATGAGCGGCGTGTGCGTGATCGGCTGTCAGTTCGCGCTCTATGCCGTGGCGGGCATGCTCTATCCGACGACGCTGCGCTCAGCGGGCGTGGGGTCCGCTATCGGTGTCGGCAAGCTCGGGTCGGTCGTCGGTTCGGTGCTCGGCGGCGTGCTGCTGGCGATGCATTTGCCCGTTGCACAGTTGTTCCTGAACGTGTCGGGAGTTTTCGTGTTCATCGCGTTGCTGTCGGTGTGGCTGGGTTGGAACCGGCGACGCGCCGCAAGCCAGTCGATCGCGTGATCGCTCAGTCAAGGGTTCATACGATGCTTTCCACTCTCACCGCCGATCCCGCCGCGCTCACGTCCTCTTTTGCCGCAGCACCTGAGGCACGGCGCAAGACGGTGTCGCTGCAGCAGCGCATCGTGTTGACGATGGCGCTGCTGGCCTTGCTGATGACGGCCATCGGCGTGCTCGGGTTGACGGGCGCGTGGCGCGCGAACCGCGCCAATCGCGATACCTACGAGAACAAGCTGACAGCGGCCATGCATATCGGCAACGCCGAATTGCTGATCGCGCGCACGCGGCTCGTGCTCGGCGGCGCGATGGCTCAGGCGGATGCCGCGCGTGCCGCGGAACAGATTCGTCATGCCGACGGCTTCTTCGTGCAGTCGGACGAGGAGTGGCGCAGCTTCGTCGCGGGCGTGCACGAAGCGGGTGAGGCTGCGTTGATCGACGCAGCCGGCCAGCGCCGCGACGCGCTGCGCCGTGCGATGGGTGCATTTCTCGATGCGCTGAAAGCGGGCGACCGCGCGAGCGCCGAGCGCATCGGCACGTTGCAGCTGAGCGGGCTGTTCAACGACATGAGCGCCGCCAACGACGTGCTCAAGCGTGCACTCTATGCGAACGCGAAGCGCAGCTACGACGACGCGGAGCGCTATTTCAGGCTGTTCGTCGTGGTGTCGTCGGCGATGATCGTGTTCGGCGTCGCGGCGGCGGCGTTCAGCTGGCGCTCGCTGCGCCGCGCGATCATGGCGCCGCTCGGCGACGCGCTGACGCACTTCGACGCGATCGCCGCAGGCGATCTCAGCCGCGCGATTCCACGTCATCGCGCCGATGAAATGGGACAGTTGCTCGACGGTCTGCGGCAGATGCAGGTCCGGTTATCGCACACCGTGACGGCCGTGCGCGATAGCTGCGAATCGATTGGCACGGCGGTCGGCGAAATCGCGGCAGGCACGCTCGATCTGTCGTCGCGTACGGAAGAGCAGGCCGCCTCGCTCGAACAGACGGCGGCAAGCATGAGCGGACTGACCGACACCGTGCGGCAGAACGCGGCGCGCGCGCACGACGCCTACGCGATCGCCGACGAAGTGGCGAGTGCGGCAAACGAAGGCAATGTCGCCGTCGATCAGGTGAGCAGCACGATGGCGCGCATCCAGGCGAGTTCACGCAAGATCGCGGATATCACGGGGATCATCGAGGGCATTGCGTTTCAGACCAACATCCTCGCGTTGAATGCCGCAGTGGAAGCGGCGCGAGCGGGCGTGCACGGACGGGGCTTTGCCGTCGTCGCGTCCGAAGTGCGTTCGCTTGCGCAGCATGCGTCGACGGCTGCGAGGGAAATCGGCGTGCTGGTGGCGGATTCCGTGGGCGCGGCGGCGGACGGCTCGACGCTCGTCGCCGATGCCGAACAGTCGATCCGGGCCGTGCTCGATGCAGCCGGTCGTTTCAGGGAAATGATGAGCGGCATCGCCGCCGACGCCGAAGAACAACGCACCGGGATCGAGCAGGTGGATGCGGCGCTCGGCATGATGGGCGCGATCACGCAGCAGAACGCGGCGCTCGTCGAACAGGCCAGCGCAGCCGCTCAACTGCTCGACGAGCAGTCACGCGACCTGACGCGGCAGGTCGCGGTGTTCCGGGTGGGCGGCGTGGCGTGACGCGCGTGAACCGCGCGCGACGAATTACATCGAGCGCCGGATCGCTTCCCCCAGCAACTCGAGTCCCAGATCGATCTCTTCCTCGGCCACCGTCAACGGCGGCGCGATCCGGAACACGCCGCCCATGCCGGGCAGCTGCACGATGTTCATGCTGAGCCCGAGATTCATGCACTCGCGCGTGATCTTCGCGCCGAGTCCATCGGCGGGTTCTTTCGTGCGGCGGTCCTTGACGATCTCCATGCCCAGCAGCAAGCCGCGCCCGCGCACGTCGCCGATGCATTCGAAGCGCTCCATCAGATCGAGCAGCCCGTGTTTGAGCCGCTCGCCCATGACATTGGCCCGCGCGACCAGTCCTTCACGCTGAACCACGTCGAGCACCCGCAAACCGACTGCGGCAGGCAGCGGATCGGAGACGTGCGTGGTGTAGAACAGGTAGCCGAGTTCGTGCGCGCGCTCTTCGATTTGCGCGGACGTCACGATGGCCGCGAGCGGCAACCCGGCGCCGAGCGTCTTCGACAGCGTGAGGATGTCGGGCGTGACGCCGTCGCGCTGGCAGGCGAACATCGTGCCCGTGCGGCCGACGCCCGTTTGCGCTTCGTCGAGAATCAGCAGCATGCCGCGCTCTTCGCATTTGCGCTTGAGTGCCGCCATGTAGCCTTCGGGTAATTCGATGATGCCGCCCGAACTGAGGATCGGCTCGGCGATAAAGGCCGCGAGATTGCCGCTCGACTGACGATCGATCAGATCGAACGCATAGTCGAGTTCGGCGAGGTAATCGTAATGGCCGTCGCGCTCGAAGCGCGGCCGGTACAGAAACGGCGCGGGGATCGCGAACGAGCCCACGGCAGCGGGACCGACGCCCTTGCGGCCCGCGCTATAGGTGGCGGACGCGGCGGCGCCCGTCATGCCGTGCCAGGACTGCGCAAAGCCGACAATTTCGTACTTGCCGGTGACCAGCTTCGCCATGCGAATGGCCGCTTCGTTCGATTCCGCGCCCGTGCTGAGCAACAGCGCGCGGTCGAGCCCATCGGGCGTGATGTCGGCGAGCCGGGTCGCCAGATCGACGACCGGGCGCGAGAGCATGCCGCTGAACAGGTGGTCGAGCTTGCCGGCGTACTCGCTGATCACCGACACGATCTCGGGGTGGCTATGCCCCAACACCGCGCTCATCTGTCCCGACGTGAAATCGAGGATCGCGCGGCCGTCCGCGTCGTAGACGAAACTGCCCTGCGCGCGTTCGATGATCATCGGCTCGAACGTGCCGCCGTAGCGGATCAGGTGCTGTCTGGCGTTGTGCCAGAAGGTTGCGTCGTTGTTGTTGGACACCGTGCTTCTCCTCGCCGATGGTGGGAATAGCTTGCAGTCTAGGCGGCTCTCTGGTTTTATAGAATCGAATAGTTCTAATGTGAGATAGAAGAGGATCTAATACCTTGAGTCTTTCTCTTGAGATCGATCTGCTGCGCTCGTTTGCCGTGATCGCCGAGGTGCGGGCGCTCAGCCGCGCGGCCAGCCGCGTCGGCCGGACGCAGTCGGCGTTGAGCCAGCAGATGAAGCGGCTCGAAGAAATCGTCGATCAGCCGCTCTTTCAGCGCACCGGCCGCGGCGTGGTGCTGACCAATCCCGGGGAGCGTCTGCTGATTCACGCGCAACGCATCTTGCGGTTGCACGATGAAGCGATGGCCGATCTCTCCGGCAAAGGGCTGTCGGGAACGATCCGCTTCGGCTGTCCGGACGATTATGCCGCCGTGTTTCTGCCGCCGTTGTTGCGGCAGTTTTCCAGCCAGCATCCGCATGCGCTGGTCGAAGTCGTGTGCGGGCCTACGCCACGGCTGCTGGAACGGCTGGAAAAGCGCGAGGTGGACCTCGCGATGATTTCATTGCCCGAAGGCGGCGCGCACGACGACTTCATTCGACGCGAGCAACTCGTATGGATCGGCTATCCGGGGCTGGATTCGGCGGATTTCGATCCGTTGCCGCTGGCGCTCTCCGACCCGGACACGCTCGATCACATCGCGGCCCGCGAAGCGCTGCAACGCGCGGGCAGGGCTTATCGCATCGCGTATGCGAGCAGCAGTCTTGCGGGTCTCACGGCGCTGGTTCGCTCGGGGCAGGCATTCGCCGTCATGACGCAGACGGCGGTGCCCGCGGATCTGAGCTTGCTCAATGCGGATGCCGGGCTGCCGGCGTTGCCCGCTATCGGTGTTTCGCTGAAGTTCGCGAGGGCGCGTCCGTCGCTGTTGACGGCGGCGTTTGCGGAGCACATCAGGGTGATGCTGCCCATGCTGTGATGGGTGGCGCGCGGTCTTTCAACTGCGCGCCTACGTTTCGTCGGCCATGCGGCGGAGCTCGGTCGAGTACTGCTCGTAACCGGGCTTTCGCGTGGCCTTTCCGTCCTCATCGAGATTGACGGGATCGATACCCGTCAGATGCGAAGCGATACGCGTATGCCCGTTTTCGGCCACGTTGTAGAGCAGATGACCGCTGTCTTCGACTGGCTCACTATCGCCTTTCTTCATGTTGTAAAAGCGATAAGGATGATTGGTTCGAAACGTGTGGTTCTCGACGGGCCCGGTGGCCGGCTTGCCCGGCTTGCTGGGCGGATTGTGATCGGTGGCGACGAGCCGATGATCCACGCCTTCGATCTTGCCTGACGGCGACATATTGAAGTGCCCGGTTTCGTTTCGAAACTTCAACTCGTCGCGCAGTGTGTTTTTGTCTTCGCCGGAAAGCACGACCACGGTGCTATTCGTCAAATGGGGGTGGTCGGTGAGCCGCTGCTTCGCTTTCGACTTCGCATCTTCGTCGCTCGTGGCGAGATGCCTGTCGTCGAATTCGTCGCTGACGAGTTCGCTCAACGACGTCTGGCTATCGAAATACCGGTTCCTCGGCGAGCTTGCGCGCGAATCCGATGACGAGAAGCTCGTGCGGCGAAAGGAATGCATGCTGCCGGCATCCGATTCGTCGCCTGATGTCTCGGCGTCGCTCGACGATGAGCCTTCGGACGAGATCGAACTGGTGCTGCCTCTTCGTGCGAGCAACGGATTGAATTGCGACGGTGGAGCGGATCGTCGGGTCTGATTGTCGCGAGTCGCCTTGTCGTCTTTCGTGCCGGTCGGCGTGGTGGGGAGCGTCGTCTGCTGTCCCGTTTCTGTGATGCGACTCTTGAGCATATCGACCTCTCCTTCCAAAGTAACAGCGACGTGCTGCCTTGAATGGATGGTCTTCGATTCGAAGCAATGGCGGGCGCGTCGATGCGAACCTCGGCTGCATTTCACGAAGCAGCCGCTACTTTGCTGGTACGGGCGTTCGGCCTACACTAGCCTCTCGTTCCCCGGTCCGAACCCATGCCTGCTAGCCCCGACCTCGACCTCGACGCGCACTCGCCGGCCGAACCGGTCGATGACCCATTGCAGGACCCGGCTCTGCTGCGCCGCCTGCTACGCGCGAAAGACCATATGGACGCAGCCTCGCACGAGGCCTGGCCTGTCGAGCGCCTCGCTGGAATCAGCGGTGTGTCCACGGCTCATTTCGCGCGCTGCTTCAAGCGCGCCTTCGGCGTGCCGCCGCACCGATACCTGCTGACGCGGCGCATCGAGCAGGCCACGACGCTGCTTCGCGACACCGAACTCACCATCACGGAAATCGCCTTCGCCACCGGCTGGGAGAGTCTCGGCACGTTCGGCCGCACGTTTCGCGACGTGACGGGCCGAAGCCCCAGCGCGATGCGCGTCGAGGCGCGCGCCAACGGGTCTCAGCTCGCCCGTGTGCCCGCGTGCATTCTGAAGGCCGCACAGCGGCCGGACCTCACGACAGCAGTTTTGGAGAAGCGTCGACGCAAGGCCAAAGGTACATTTCGGCAACCAACCGAGGAGATGTCGCGATGAACCAGGGAATCAACGTGGTGGGGCTGTACGTGGACAATCAGGACGAAGCGCTCGCGTTCTATGTCGACAAGCTTGGCTTTCGCGTCCACACGGACGTGCGCAACGGCGCTTATCGCTGGCTTACAGTCCAGCATCCGGAACAGCCATCGTTTCAACTCGGCCTGTTCACGCCCGGGCCGCCCGTGCATGACGAGGCCACCGCTCAAACCTTGCGCGCCATGGTCGCAAAGGGCGCCATGCCGCCCCTCGTGCTTTCGGTGGCGGACTGCCGCGCGAGCTATGCGCAACTGAAAGCGCGGGGCGTCGAGTTCATCCAGGAGCCGGTGGAACGCTTCGGCAGCGTCGACGCGGGTTTCCGCGACCCCGCCGGCAATGGCTGGAAAATGATTCAGGCCGCCGCGGACTAGCGAGACCCGGCGCGCCGCGCCGCCGCCGTTCCGCGAGCGGGACGGCGCTTACTGAAAGCCCACCACGTCGTGCGGCACGTATGGCGCTTCGAGCGACGCCACTTCATCCGCGGTGAGCTTCACATCGAGCGCCGCAATCGCATCGTCGAGATGCTGCGGCTTCGACGCGCCGATAATCGGCGCGCTCACGCCCGCCTTGCCGATCACCCACGCCAACGCGACCTGCGCACGCGGAATGCCGCGCGCCTGCGCGATCGCCGCGACGGCTTCGACCACGCGACGATCGGCATCCGCCGTCTTGTCGTACAGGCTGTTGCCGTATGAATCGGTTTGCTGGCGTTCGGTGGTCTCGTCCCAGTCGCGCGTCAGACGGCCGCGCGCGAGCGGGCTCCACGGAATCACGCCGATGCCTTCGTCCGCGCACAGCGGCAGCATCTCGCGCTCTTCCTCGCGATACAGCAAATTCAGGTGATTCTGCATCGTCACGAAACGCGTCCAGCCGTTTCGCTCTGCGACGTGCAAGGCTTTCGCGAACTGCCATGCGAACATCGACGACGCGCCGATATAACGCGCCTTGCCCGCCTTCACGACGTCGTGCAGTGCCTCCAGCGTTTCCTCGATGGGCGTTGTGTAGTCCCAGCGGTGGATCTGGTACAGGTCGACGTAGTCGGTGCCAAGACGCGACAGGCTCGCGTCGATCGACTGGAAAATCGCCTTGCGCGACAGACCCGATCCATTCGGCTTCTTCGCGTCGGCGCGATTGCCCATCGGAAAGAATACTTTTGTCGCAAGCACGATTTCGTCGCGTCGCGCGAATTCCTTCAACGCGCGGCCAACAATTTCTTCCGACGTGCCGTCCGAATACGTGTTCGCGGTGTCGAAGAAATTGATGCCGGCTTCCAGCGCCCGGCGGATCAGCGGGCGGCTTGCGTCCTCGTTCAGCGTCCACGGGTGTGGGCCGCGCTCGGGCACGCCATACGTCATGCAGCCCAGGCAGAGCGGGGAGATATCGAGTCCGGTGCGGCCCAGCTTCACATAGTTCATCTCATCCTCCGTTCGGTTCGGCATTCGATTATGTCGCAATTGACCGAAAGTCTGCTTCCAACACGCATCGAGGGCTAGTTGAAGTCATGTGAGGCGAAACATCTGAACGAGAAACCGGACGGTAAGTCAAGGCGTCAACCCGTGACCCACCGATAGCTCGCACGTGCTGGAACGACACGCGTCCGTCTTCGGCAGTCACGCGTGTCGACCCTCAAGCGTTGGCGCCGCCGTCGACGGTGAGCGTGGTGCCGGTGACGTAACTGGCGTTGGCGCTCGCGAGGAAGACCACTGCTTGCGCGATGTCTTCGCCCTTACCGTAGTCGCCTGTGGCCGTCAGCGATTTCAGCGTCGGCGCGAACGGACCTTCGACCGGGTTCATATCGGTGTCGATGGAGCCAGGTTGAACGACATTTGCCGTAATGCCTTGTGGGCCGAGTTCTCTCGCGAGGCCCTGGGTGAACGCAACGAGAGCGGACTTGGAGCCGGCATAGATGCCGAGCATCGAAGCCGGGACGCGGTCCGCAAAGTAACTACCGATCGAAATGATTCGCCCTCCCTTCTTCAGGTGAGGGATGGCGGCTTTTGCGGCCAGGATCGGTGCACGCACATTGACGTTAAGCGTCGCGTCGATGTCTTCGATGGAAATATCCTTGACATCGCCCATCCGGAGAATGCCGGCGTTGTTCACGAGGATATCGAGTCCGCCCAATGCTTCGACGGTTTTCTCTACGGACGCCTGAATGGCCGATGCATGTGCGCTATCCGCCTGGATTGCGATACTGCGCCGGCCTTCCGCTTCGATTGCTTTCACAACGCTGGCGGCCTGATCCGCGGACTTTTCATATGTGATCGCTACATCTGCGCCGGCTGCTGCTAAAGCCTTCGCGATTGCAGCCCCGATACCTCGACTTGCCCCGGTGACCAGAGCGCGTTTGCCTTTAAGTTCCATCAGAAACTCCAGTGTGTGTTGCGTCAGTCATACGAAAAGGTTTTGAATCTCGGAATACGGCAAGGGATCGTTATCGAGTGCTTCAGAACGACCATCCTTCAGAAAATCTTGTGCGAGAGCCTTCGCCTTGCCGAGCACGACTTGCGAGATACCGCTACCCGCACTTAGGCGCCGCACGCCCAGCTTTCCGAGAGTCGCAGCGTCGGCGAGCCCTGGTACGGCCATGACGTTGAGCGGCAGTCGCGTCGCACCGACAATCGTTTCGATATCGGATGACTGCGCGAGAGCCGGAAGGAAAAGCCCGTCCGCACCGGCTGATGCATACAGATTGCCGCGAGCAATCGACTCTTGCGGCTGCTTCGACTTTTCAGCGAGGCCTGCAAGAAAGACGTCGGAGCGTGCGTTGACGAAAAGATCCGAACCCGACTTCACCAGCGCATGCTTGATCGCCTCGATCTTCAAGGCGAGAAGCGAAGCCGGGTCTGAGCCATCCTCGATATTGATGCCGGCGATGCCGAGATCCACCAGTTGCATGACATGGTCCGCAACGGTCTTTGGGTTGTCGGAATAGCCGTTCTCGATATCCACCGACAAAGGCACATTCAGCACGCGGACGATACGCCGAACAGAACCAACGACCTCATCGAAAGGCAGTACGCGGCCGTCCGGATACCCCAATGCCCAGGCAAAGCCCGCGCTTGTCGTGGCGATGGCGGGTGCACCCAGCGATTCAATGAGACGTGCACTTCCGGCATCCCACGCGTTCGGCAAGCGGAGCGGGACCGAGTTGTCGTGCAACTGACGAAATGTATTGACGTTAGACATTGCTTTTTCCTCGAATGGAAATGGAAACTCAAGCTGCTACGGCGCTTTTTGCTGTTTTTGCAAACGATGCGATGCGGCGCGTCGCGAGCGCTGAGACAAGGATCGCGATGACCACGGGAATGCTGGAGAGGTAGCCGAGGTTATGGCTGCCGATGACCGGGATCACAGCAGCACCGAGCGCCCCCGCAATGGAAACACCCACGTACGTCGCTGAAGTGTTGAGACCGACCAGCACGGCCGTCATCGGCGGATTCAGGCTTGCGAGACGGAACTGTTGCGGCACCAGCACACCCCATGCACAAGCGCCCCATATCGTCACCGCGATCGCTGCACTCCAAAGATGGGCGCCCGTGATCGGCATCGTGAGGATGACGATTGCAACGATGGAGAGTTTGATCAGCACGACTTTGTGCGAACCGATCCTGTCGAGGATCCGTCCTGTCAGCAGGTTGGAGAACGTTCCGGCGAGTCCCCAGAGGACAAGCAATCCACCCAGCACCAGGGCGCTGTGGCCGACCGCACGATCGAACACAACGGAGAAGTAGCTGAAGATGATGAAGGTGCCGATCTGTGCAAGCACAGTCGTCGTGAGCGTGAGTCCGACACGCGAATCCGTCAGCGGAGACAGGCGTTCGCGCAGCGAGATGGCGGGCGGCAACGGCACGTCAGGCAGGAACGCCAGGATACCGGCAAACGCGGCTGCACCGAGTGCGGCAACGAGCACCATCGTCCAGTGCCAGCTTGCGAGCCCGCCGATCACGGCACCGATGGGCGAGCCCAGCGCGGTAGCGGTGGTCAGTCCCGCCACGATGATGGACAACGCGTACCCGCGACGCTCGGGCGGCACCAGTGACGCGCCCGTTCCGCTGGCAGTCGGCGAGAACATCGCTGCGCCAAGGCCTGCGAAAGCGCGCGTGGCCAATGCGATGCCGAGATTCGGCGCCACGATGGTGCCGAGATTGGCGATGACGAACAATCCGATGCCGCTGAGCAGCAGACGCTTGCGTGGAACGTTCGCAGCAAGCGCGGCGATGGTCGGACCGAGCAGGGCATAGCTCAGCGCGTAGACGCTGATCAGCTGGCCCGCAGCGCCGATGCTGACGCCAAACGAATGCGCGATTTCGGGCAGGATGCCAGCGAAGACGAAGCTGTCGGTGCCCAGCGCGAACATACCGAGTGAGAGTGTTAGAAGGCGGCGATCCATGTCGGCTTCTCCAGAAAGATTGCGAATTAAGTCTCGTGACGAAACTATAGGGAAGCCGACTGCATCGCACTACGGGCCGAAAGCAGGAAGCTGTTCCCCATAAACCGGTTAAGTCGTGCTTCCGAGTCAGTTCGTCCGGGCGACCTGCTGATGCGGAGCGTCCCAACCGCCGCCCAGCGAGCGGAACGTTCTCACTGCGGCGCGGGCAGCGTCGGCCTTCGTTGCATCGAGATCGTCGCGTGACGCGAGAAGTTGCCGGTCGGCGTCGAGCACATCCGTGAGCGTGATCGACCCCGCGCGATACGCTTTCTCTGAAAGGTCGCGCGCCTTCGTCAATGCGGCGACTTCCTGTTGGATTTCCTGCGCACGAATCTCCGTTTGCGAGAGCGTCATCAATGCGTCTTCGACGTCTTCGGTCGCTTTGAGGGCAGCCTCCCGATACTGCGCCAACGCCTCTGCATACGATCCGCGCGCACTTTTGACCTCGGCGTCTACCTTGCCGAAATCGAACAGACGCCATTGCAGCGCACCTGTCCCGATTGGCTGGAACGACTTCGCGCTCAGGAAGTGGCTGGCTGAGATGCTGTCGAATCCCAATGCGCCAGCGAGCGAAATCTTCGGGTAGTAGTCGGCAAGTGCCACGCCGATCGCTTCGTTGGACGCCGCCAGGTGGCGTTCGGCAGCAATGATGTCAGGACGGCGCCGCAAGACGTCGACGGGCTGGTCCGCGCTGCCGATGGCAGGCACGTCCGGAATGACGCCCGCATTCGTGCCGAGTTCTGCCGCATAGGTCCCCGGCTGTGCGCCCATCAGCACATCGAGCCGGTTCAGTTGCGCTTCGAGCGAGACGCGCAAGCTCGGAACGGTGGCGCGTGCCTGACGCAGCAAGGCTTCAGCCTGCGCCACTTCGCGTTCGTCGGATGCACCAGCCTGCTTGCGCGCTTTCACGAGTTCCAGCAAACGCGCATCGGTATCCACCTGGTCCTGCGTGACGGCCAGCTGCGCCTGCAGCCCTCTGATTTGCAGATAGGCGTCGGCGGCGTCGGCAGCAACCGTCACGCGCGTGCCGAGTTGAGCGGCTTCGGCGGCCTGCTCTTCATCGGTGGCGGCCGCGTGTGCACGCCGCAGACCGCCGGCCAGATCGATTTCCCAGCTTGCCGTCGCACCGGCGACATATTCCTTCTGGTCGCGGCTGTAGTTGGGAAACGCGCTCGCAATCGTGCCAAGCGGACTCTGCGTGCTCTGGTGTACTGCCGTGTACGACGCATTGGCATCGACCGTCGGAAGCAGGCGGGCGCCAGCCGCCTGAGCCGCTGCGCGCGACTGGGCGACCCGCGCAATCGCAGCCTGGAGACTCAGGTTCTGATCGAGCGCACGTTGCACCACCTTGACCAGTTCGGGGTCGTTGAATCCCGTCCACCAGCTATCGAGACTCGGGGCCGGCAGCGTCGTTTGACGGTCCGCGACGACCTTCGCGTTGTGAAACGGCGCCATCTGCGTATCGGGCGCAACATAGTCCGGCCCGACGGCGCAGGCCGCAAGCAAGGCGCTGACGATCAGACTACCTGCGATCGCTTTCGAAGTTCTGAATACGAAGCCGTTCATTTCACGTCTCCACTACCGAGTTGCCGCACGGCAAGCGCGCCTTTGACGCCAAGCTTGCGAACGAAGGCGTAAAACGCCGGGGTGAATGCGAGCCCGAACAGCGTCACGCCGAGCATGCCGAAGAACACCGTCGTGCCGAGTGATTGCCGCATTTCCGAGCCGGCGCCGCTGGCGATGGCGAGGGGCGCCACACCCGCGATGAAGGCGAATGACGTCATCAGGATGGGCCGCAACCGCACGTGTGCCGCATGGGTTGCAGCGTCCTCCGCATTGACGCCGTCTTCCTCCTGACGCTGTCTGGCGAACTCGACGATGAGGATCGCGTTCTTGGCGGCCAGTCCAACGAGCACCACGAAGCCAATCTGCGCAAGAATGTCGATCGGCATGCCTCGCATGTTCAGACCGATCGCCGCTGCGAGCAGACACATCGGCACGATCAGCACGATCGCGAGAGGCGTCTTCCAGCTTTCATACTGCGCAGCGAGCACGAGGAACACGAACAGTGCCGAAGCGGCGAAGATCACGAGCGGAGACATGGTCTGCTCTTTCTGCTGATGAGCGAGATCGGTCCATTCGTAGGTGATGCCGTTCGGAAGAACCTGCGCCGCGAGCTGTTCCATGTGTTGAATGGCATCGCCGGACGAGTATCCAGGGCCCGCTGCACCCATGATTTCCGCTGCGGGATACATGTTGTAGCGCGGCACGCGATACGGCTGCGTCATGTTTCTGAAGGTCGCCACACTGCTGATCGGCACCATGTCACCCGTCGAGTTGCGCACCTTGAGCCGTCCGATGTCTTCCGGTGTCCGCCGGAATGCTTCATCGCCCTGAACCCGCACCTGATAGGTACGGCCCATGAAGTTGAAGTCATTCACGTATTGCGAGCCAAGGTAGAGGTCCATCGTGGAAAACACATCCGCTGGCGTGAGACCAATCTTTTCTGCCTTGAGGCGGTCGATGTCCGCATAGACAGAAGGCGCGCCCGCGTTGTAAAGCGTGAAGACTCCGCCGAACACCTTGTCCTTGTTCGCTGCAGCGACGAGTGCACGCGCCGCGTCGGCGAGGGCCTGTGGCCCGAGTCCGCCGCGGTCTTCCAGCATCAGCTTGAAGCCACCCGCTGCGCCCAGCCCTTGCACGGGCGGCGGATTGATCACGACCACCACCGCGTCCTTGACACCCGCGACCCGCTTGCGGAGTTCGACCAGCATCGACGCCGCATTGACGCCGGGCACATGCTTGCCATACAGCGAAGGCAGCCCGTAGAACAGCGTTCCCACGTTCGGCGCAATCGTGCCCGTCGTCACGTCGAGGCCCGACACAGGCGACGTATGAGTCACGCCTTTGAGTCCGGGCGTATCGAGCACGATGTCGTTGATCTCGCGGATCACCTTGTCGGTGCGTTCGAGGCTCGACCCCGGAGGAAGGAACGCGATCACAGCCTGATAGCCGATGTCCTGATCCGGAATAAAGCCGGTGGGCATTCTCGACATCTGCAAGGCAGTCGCGCCAATCAGACCGGCGTAGACGATCAGCATGACGGTCGTCGCGCGAACGGCGCGGCCCGTCATCTTTCCGTAGCGGGACGACAGCCATTCGAACGATGCGTTGAACCGGCCGAAAATCGCATGATGGACGCGGCCCAGCGCGGTCGTTCCGCCGTGAGACTTCTCCATTTCGTGCGGCTTGAGCAGCACCGCGCACAGAGCCGGGCTCAGCGTCAGCGAAACGAAGCATGAGATGACGGTGGACGCGGCGATCGTGATCGCGAACTGCTTGAAGAACAGCCCCGAGATGCCGGACATCAACGCAGTGGGTCCGAACACCGCACACAACGTGAGCGCGATGGCAATAATGGCCGTCGAAACTTCGTTCATCGTTCGATGCGCGGCTTCTTTCGGCGACATGCCGAGCGCCATGTTCCGTTCGACGTTCTCGACAACCACGATTGCATCGTCCACGACAATCCCGACGGCCAGAACCAGTCCAAACAACGACAGGTTATTGATCGATGCGCCGAACAGCGAAAGGACGGTGAACGTGCCGATCAGCGACACCGGAATCGCGACAACCGGGATGATCGTGGCACGCCAGTTCTGCAGGAACAGATACACGACACCGACCACCAGCAGAATGGCGATGCCGATCGTTTTCGCGACTTCCTCGATCGACTGGGAAACGAAGGTAGTCGGGTCGTAGATCTTGATGTAGTCGACGCCGGGCGGGAAGCTCTTCTTCAGTTCGGCCATTTTGGCCCAGACGTCATGCTCGACCTGCACCACGTTCGCATCGGGCGTGGCAATCACGAACCACGGCGTCGCCGCGAAGCGGTCGGCATAAGCCTTGGAGCCGTAGTCCACCGAACCAAGCTCGACCCGGCCGATATCGCGAATGCGTGTCACACGGCCCTGCGTATCGGACTTGACCACGACGTCGCCAAACTGTTCGGGCGTGGTGAGGCGGCCCAGCGCGTCGATATTGATCTGGTAGGCACCCGTCCCATTGTTCGACACAGGCGGCTGATTGAGCACACCTGCCGACACAGCAGCGTTTTGCGCACGAAGCGCGGCCAGTATTTCGCTGGCGCTGATGTTGTACGACGCAGCCTTGTCCGGATCGACCCAGATTCGCATCGCGTACTGTCGCTCGCCGAACAGCTGAAAGTCCGACACGCCCGGCAAACGCGCGATCTGATCGCGAACCTTGAGCATGTAGTTCGACAGGTATTCGGGACTACGGGAACCATCGGGCGAATAGACATGAACGCCGAGCAGCAGCGCCTGGATGGTCTTTTTCACCTGCACGCCCTGCAATTGCACTTCTGCGGGCAGACGCGACAGCGTGTCCTCCACACGGCTGCGCGTCAGCAGAAGCGCCGTGTTCGGGTCCGTGCCGACCTTGAAGATCACGGTGATCGTCAACTGACCATTGCTGGTCGATTGGCTCGAGATGTAATCCATGTTCTCGACGCCATTGACGGACTGCTCGAGCGGCGTTGCAACCGTACGTGCAATCGTATCCGCCGACGCACCCGGATACGAGGTCGTGATCTGAATGGTCGTGGGAACGATGTTCGGATACTGGGCCACCGGCAGCTTCATCATGGTTGCCAGGCCGATGAGCACAGCGAATATGTTGAGCACCGCGGCAAAGCGCGGGTGCTCGATAAAGAAGTGAGTCAGTTTCATGATTTCGCTCCTTCGTCGCCGTGCTCTGCCGAGAACTGGATCGTTCCGGTGTGTGGAGAAATCTTCGAGCCAGGACGCACGGCCGGAATACCGTCGATCACGATGCGGTCGGTCGGGGCGAGTCCGGATCGGATGACGCGCAGGCCGCCGCGAAGATCTCCAACCTCGACCTTTCTGGGCGTGGCCACGTTGTCGTCTCCCACGACGTACACCATGTGGTCGGTTTGATCCTGGAGAACGGCGGCATCGGGGACGAGCAAGGCCGGTTGCGGTGCAGTCGTGGCCAGCCGCAGGCGCGCGAAGCCACCGGGCGTCAACGACAGGTCGCTATTGGGAATGGTTGCGCGTGCATGGATGGTTCCGCTCGAACGGTCGAGCGTGTTGTCGATAAAGTTGAGCGTGCCTGTGCGTGCATATCCACTGTCGCCCGTCGGCGAAATATTCACTGCGTCTGCCAACGGTCCTTTGCGGTTTTCACGCGAGTGCTGGAAAGCGGCATAGTCGTTTTCGCTGATGTCGAAATCCAGATAGATCGGGTCCAGCGAAACGATCGTCGCAAGCAGCGTCGTGGGCCCACTGCCGGCGCGGCTGCCGGATACCAGATTGCCCGTCGAGACGAGGTGCGTACCGATGCGGCCGGTGAACGGTGCCGTGATCTTGCAGCGATCCAGGTCGAACCTGGCATCGCGAACCAACGCATTGGCGTTGTCGACGGCCGCTTGCGCGGCGCGTTGTTCCGCGACCTTCTGGTCGACGTTCTCGACCGTTCCCGCTTCCGAACGCTGCAGTTCCTGCGCGCGGGCAAGCTCTCGCGTGGCGAGCGCCAGCCGGGCATTGGCGGATTCGAGTCCCGCCGTCGCCTGGCTCAACTTGATCTGATACGGTTCCGGGTCGATCTCGAAGAGCACGTCGCCTTTGTGCACGATGTCGCCGTCCTTGAAATTGATCTGCGTGAGCGTGCCCCCGACCTGAGCGCGCAATTCGACACGGTTCACGGCAGAGAACTGGCCGAGGAACCCGAGCCGGCCTTCAATATCGCGCTGCAATGGCGCGCTGATGGCAACCGACGGAGGCGGCGGTGCGACCACGGGCGATGCACTCGACCAGTGCATGTGAGCCGCCGTCGCCGCCACGGCGACGATCACAGCGGCTGCAACACCTTTACCGACCCATCGAACGGAGCCGGACGTCGCCGGGTTGGCTGGAGTCGCGACGCCCACCTCGGCCTGATCAATACGGTTATTCATGGCATTCCTAAGTATGTTGACAGGCTGTACGACAGAGAGTCATGTCCAGCTCGCCCGTTAGATGATCAATCTTTGCTTTCTCGTATGAAGAAAGCCGGTTAGTCCAGAACCAGGCCGTGATCGTGGGAGACTTCCTCGTGAACGATTGCCGGCTAAGTTTCGTGACGCAACTATAGGCAACACCGTTGCGTCACACTACTGGCCGAAACCGGGAAGCTGTTCCCCGCAATCTGGTTAAGTTGCGTGACGAAACCTGGGCTACGATACGTTCCATCATGTATAGAAAACGCTTTGATGGAATGGACTGCTCGATCGCTCGCGCCCTCGATGAGGTAGGCGAGTGGTGGACGCTACTGATCGTTCGCGAGTGCACGCAAGGCAGCCGGCGCTTCGACGAATTTCAGAGCGGGCTCGGCATCGCCCGCAATGTCCTCACGGCACGGCTGGAACGTCTGATCGAGCTGGAGATACTCGAACGCTTCCCGATCGCAGAGCGTGCAAACACGTTCGGTTACCGCTTGACCTCGAAGGGAGCGGACTTGTATCCGGTGCTGGTCGCGCTGATGCAATGGGGCGACAAGTGGCTAAGGCCAAATGGGAAGCCGCCGATCGCCCTGGTGGACCATGCGAGCGGGAATCCCGTGGAAGTCGTGGAGGTGCGCGCAACGAACGGGCAAGCGCTGACGTATCGGGACGTTCGTTTTGCTGCCGGTCCGGGCGCAACGAAGGCGACGCGGGATGTCATCGAGAACCGGAATGACCGGGTACTCGGTGACCAGAGCGAAGAGTCTTGAGTGTCGAAGGCAGCGAAACAGCGCTAGTGTCGCTTCTGCTTGCCGAATCTGGACATCGATTGCCTGAGTTTGGGCGCCGCAAAGTCGATGAACTGCCGCAGTTTGATGGGCATGAGATTTCTGGACACATGAACCAGATGCACGGGTACGGGCTCGATCTCAAACTGGGGCAGGAGAATCTCGAGCTGCCCGTTGCGGATCGCTTCGTCGGCATCGTGCTCGAATACATAGGTGATGCCTGCGTTGTCCACGGCGGCGCTGACTGCGGCGTCGGGTGTCGTGACCTCGAGCCGCGGTTTCACGCCGAGTACATAGATCTTGCTCGTCGTGGGAAGGCGGAAGCGCCAGGGCGACAGGTACGGGCTGTTGAAGACGACGCACGAATACTTCACGAGATCGTCGGGTTCGCGCGGCGGCGTATGGTTGGCAAGGAAGGCGGGACTCGCGCAGACGATCGGCCGCAATGAGCCGATGCGCGTGGCGATCATGCTGCTATCCGCGAGTTCTCCGATCCGCAACGCGAGATCGGCGTGCGAATCGATGAGGTCGATGTTTCGATCGGAGAGAAGCAGGCGAACGGTGATGTCCGGATACTGCGCCAGGAACTGATTGATGACGGGCAAAACATGCAGACGGCCCAGTTGCACGGGCGCGGTCACGACCAGTTCACCTTTCGCTGTCGCGAACTCGCCCGTGGCCTCGCGCTCCTGTTCCCGCACGAGGTCGAGAATGCGCCGGGCCGCCGCGACGTATGACATGCCCGTGTCGGTCAATGTCAGCTTTCGCGTCGTTCGTATCAGCAACCGTGTTCCTAGCATCTCCTCGAGATCGGCGACCTTACGGGTGAGTGTGCTGACAGGGATCTTGAGCTCGCGCGCTGCCGCCGACAGGCTTCCCCTGTCCACGGCGGTCAGCAACATTTCCATGGCTTCCAGTCGGTCCAACGCGTTCGCTCACGTGGGATTAGGTCGCAGTATTGTAGGGGATGTTGCCACCCGAAAGCCGGATGAAAGTTTTTGCCGGCCCGCGCCTTCGCGGTGTCGTGTCGGAACGTGACTTCAAGAAAACACATGACTGGAGAGTCCGATGTATGCACAGGCTATCGCGCAATGCGTGCAAGCAGTAAAAACCATGGAGACGTATCTCGACAAGGCGGAGCGCTTCGCGAACGCGAAGAAGTTCGATGTTGCCGTTCTGTTGTCGACTCGCCTCGCTCCCGACATGGGCGGCTTGCTCTATCAGATACAAAGCGCTTGCGACTATTTGAAGGGTGGCGCGGCCTTTCTTTCAGGGCAGCAGCCACCGCGGCATGAAGACAATGAACGAACGTTCGATGAAGCGCGTGCGCGCATCCGCAAGACGATTGATTTCGCCGAAAGCGTGACGGTGGACCAGTACGCCGACGCAGCCAGTCAGATCGTAAAAGTATCGTGGGTGCCGGGTAAGCTGACTGCCGAAAACTATCTGCTGCAGATCGTGATTCCGAATGTCTACTTCCATGTCGCCATGGCTTACGCAATTTTGCGCACGAATGGCGTCGACGTCGGGAAGCAGGACTTCATCGGCCCGGTCAATGCGTTCGATGCCTGATCGGCAGGCAGCCCAGGTCGTTGCTGACATGCGAGTCGAGGCACTGAAACCTGCACGGCCCCGCCGCACGGTAGCGCCTTGCCTGCCGTGCGAATATGTAAAGACCGGGTGGAACAGCGAGTCCACGCGCCCCTCGACTCCGATAATCGTCTGCATGCAGGCTGTCGATCACGACAGCGACGATCTATCGAGTCGCGCGCCGCAGGCCATCGACGGTTGACGGTCCATCGAGCGCGCGGCGCTTCCTTGTTGAAGGGCCCGTGGCGTGTGCAATAACCCGATTGTCTCCATCATCGACGACGACGAGTCCGTGCGCGTCGCGACATCCAGCCTCGTGCGGTCGCTTGGCTGGAAGGCCCGGCTCTATGCGTCGGCAGAGCAGTTCATGACGTCCGGCAACCTCGGCGACGAGACCTGCATCATTTCGGACGTGCGGATGCCGGGCATTTCCGGCATCGACATGTACCGGCAACTCGTCGGGCGCGGCGTGGCGACGCCGATCATTTTCATCTCCGCCTTCGCGACCGACAAAACCCGCAGGCAGGCTTTCGACGCGGGCGCCGTCTGCATGCTCAGCAAGCCCGTTGACGTGACGGACGTGACACGCTGCCTCGAATCGGTGCGAACGCACACCTCCCGCGCTTCTGCCGCGCAACCGCCGGCGGGAGCGCGATGATTTTCGATGCCTTGCCAATCTTGTCCGTAGGCCGCGTCAAGGGCACGCGCGCGCTCTATCCGGCGGCCGCTGCGATCGCACTGGCCGTGTTCGTCATCGACGCGTTCACGATGATCGATATCGCCGTCGCCGTGCTGTACGCGACCGTGGTGTTGCTGGTCGCATCGGCGGGCTCGCGCGTGACGACGGCCAACGTCGCGTGGGGTTGCGTTGCGTTGACACTGCTGGGATTCATGTTGTCCCATGACGGGCACTATTCGGATGGCTCGGTGGCCCGCTGCGTGGTGAGTCTGCTCGCTATCGCGACCACCTCGATACTGGCGCTGCGAAACCAGGCGAGCAACGACACGCTGCGCAAGCAACTCGAAATGCTCGACCTCACGCATGACGCGATCATCGTCTACGACATCGACGACCGCGTCACGTTCTGGAACCAGGGCGCGGAGCGGCTGTACGGCTGGACCGCGCAAGAGGCGATGGGCCAGCCGCTGCACGAGCTGACGCAAACGCGGGCGTCGACGATGCCCATCGACGAGATTCGCAGCGAGACCCTGCTTCATGGCGGCTGGCACGGCGAACTGCAGCGCATGCGCAAGGACGGCGAGACGGTCTTCATCTCCAGCCGCTGTACGCTGTGGCGCGACGACCGAGGCAAGCCGCTCGCGATCCTCGCCACCAGCAACGACATTACGGCGCGCAAACGGATGGAAGAAGAACTGCAGCGCCAGCAGGACGAACTGCGCGCGACGATCGACGCCATACCCGGCATGGTCTGGAGTTCGTCGCGCGACGGCTGCCCCGATTACATGAACCGTCGCTGGAACGAGTACGGTGTGGAGCTTGCCGACGACGTCCGCGATATCTGGCAGTCGATCGTGCATCCCGACGACCTTCCCGCAATGCAGGCCGCGTGGCGTGAAGCCGTCGCCACGGGCAGCGCGCTCGAAACCACCGCGCGCATCAGACGCAAGGACGGCGTGTATCGCTGGATGCACGTTGGCGCGGAGCCGTTGCGCGACGCGAATGGGGACATCGTGCGCTGGTACGGCGTCAATACCGATATCGAAGAGCACAAGCAGACGCAGCAGGCGCTCGAACGCAGCGAGGCGTTCCTGTCGGACGCGCAGCGCCTGAGCCGCACGGGCAGCATCGCCACGCGCGTGCCAGAGTGCGACATGGGGTGGTCGGACGAGACGTATCGCATCTTCGATGTGCCGCGTCACGTGACGCCCAGCGTCGAGCTGATCGCGGCGCGCACGCATCCCGACGATATCGACATCGTGAAGCGCGCACATGAGCGGGCGTTGCGGGGCGAGTCGCATATCGACAGTGAGTTCCGGCTGCTGCTGACGGATGGCTCGGTCAAGCATGTCCATTACGTCGCGCATCTGTCGGCGCCCGTTTCCGGAAAGGTCGAGTATGTCGGCGCATTGATGGACGTGACGGATCGCGTGACCGCGCAGGAAGCGCTTGATCGCTCCACAGCCGAACTCGCGCATGTCACGCGCGTGACGATGCTGGGCGAGATGGCGGCGTCGATTGCGCACGAGGTCACGCAACCGCTCGCGGCGATCGTGACGGCGGGCGACGCGGCGGCGCGCTGGCTCAACCGGCCGCGCCCCGATCTCGACGAGGTCGGGCTGTCGATCGGCCACATGACGCGCGACGCGAAGCGCGCCACCGATATCATCCGGCAGATACGCGCGATGGCGCAGAAACGCGATCCGAGTCCCATGCCGCTCGATCTGAATGCACTTGCGCGAGAGGCGATCGAACTGCTGCGGCGTGAACTCGAAGCGCACGCAATCGAAGTCGAGACAGGCGATCTGCAACATGTTCTGCGCGTTTCCGTCGACCGCGTGCAGATCCAGCAGGTCGTCATCAATCTGATGATGAACGCGGTGCAAGCGATGTCGGCGGTGAACGACCGCGTGCGCCGGCTGAAGATCGTCACGCACAAGGTCGATGACGGGCATGCGCAACTGAGCGTCGAAGACACCGGTTCGGGCATCAGCGAAGAAAACAGCCACCGTCTGTTCAGCCCGTTCTTCACGACGAGGAAGGAAGGCATGGGGATCGGGCTGTCGATCTGCCGCTCGATCGTCGAAGCGCACGGCGGACGCATCTGGGCCGAATCGCAGGAAGGGGCAGGCACGACGATGCAATTCATCCTGCCGCTGGACGAACCTGCGAAGGTCGAAAGCTGAAGGTTCGTGTGCGCGCCGGAATGCGTATAGGCAAAACCGCGGATGGCAGAAACGCCAGGTTAGGTTATCGGCGGCTACGGGATCCTTCGCGTGGCATCGCGATACGCGGCGTCTCAATGCAAGAGGAACGATGGGAAGGGGACCTGCGATCGCTGAACATGTCAGTCAGCGTTGATCACTGCAATCGCGAAGAGAAGAGAGAGGATACAGAACAGCGGCAGCTTCAACGAGAAGCGGGCCGCTGGTGCAAAGCCAAATTCATGTCCAGTGCGAGACCGCGCATGAACGATCAGCTGCCGAAGTAGGTGTTGCAGTAGCTGACGGGGCCGACACACGAATTAGCGCCCGTGTTGTGCTTGTGGAGCAGGCCACCCGAGCCGCTTTGCGACGTGCCCGAAACAACACCGCCATACGACGTTGCGCCGGTATCGCCGCCTTGAGCCGTCGTGGCAGACGGGCCGCGTTCCGAAGCAGGCGCGCCGGCAATCGGGTTGTAGTAAGGAGCCGGACCGTAGCCGCTTGCGAAGACGGGAGCCGATACGAAAGCGGTAGCGGCGAGAAGGGCGGCGGCGACAAGTTTGGTTTTCATGGCGGGTACCTCCAGAAACAGTTCAGGGATCGAAAGTTCGTTGAACGGATGTGCGTCAACGTCGAAACCAGTCTATGCGGCGACGCGGAAGAGAATAAGGCTTCTGGCGGGAAGGCTGACTTGCCGGATTCGTGAGTAATCCACAAACCGAAATGACTTGTTGTGGAATCCGCAAATCTGGGCCGCCTTTCTGGAGAAATAAGGACAAAACCGTGCGATACAGAAATCCAGAGAGCGCTCGACTGGGTAACATCTTCGGGCAAGGCAAGCTCACCGTGGCCCGGACATTCAGACTCTTTTTTCGAGCTTCAGCCGCGAACCGCAGCTGACCAGGGCCGCATGTCTTTAAGGAAGGCATCCCTAAAGGAGAGTTCGAATGACTAACCCTGCGGCTGGTATTTCCGTCACACATCACCGAACTGCTGTAATCGAGGGAATCAAACTTTTCTATCGTGAAGCTGGGCCGGCCGATGGCGACACCATCGTGTTGTTGCACGGTTTTCCAACTTCCTCACACATGTTCAGGAATCTGATCCCCGCACTTGCGGACAGGTATCGCGTCATCGCGCCGGACTATCCTGGGTATGGTCAGAGCGATATGCCGTCTCACGCCGATTTTCCTTACACGTTCGACCGGATTGCATCGTTGGTGGATGGTCTTCTTGAGCATCTGGGTGCCAAAACATACGCGATGTATGTCATGGACTATGGCGCACCCGTTGGATGGCGCATCGCGCTAAAGCACCCGGAGCGCGTCACGGGCTTTATTGTGCAGAATGGCAATGCCTATGATGAAGGACTCAAAGAATTCTGGGACCCAATCAAACAATACTGGAAGGATGAATCCGACGCGAGCCGGCAGGCCTTGCAGAAGCTACTGACGCTCGATACGACTATCTTCCAGTACACCGATGGGGTGAGCGACCGCACGCGCGTGGCACCGGACAACTGGATCCACGACCAGGCGTTGCTAGATCGTCCGGGAAACAACGATGTCCAGTTGGACCTGCTTTTCGACTATCGAACCAATTTGCCTCTCTACCCGACCGTTCAGGCCTATTTCAGGGAGCATCGACCTCCGATGCTGATCGTGTGGGGCAAGAATGATTTCATTTTTCCGGAAGATGGCGCGCATCCCTATAAGCGCGACCTTCCGGACGTCGAACTTCATTTGATTGATACGGGCCATTTCGCACTGGAGGACAAGGCCGACGAGATGATTCCATTGATACGGGATTTCCTCGCAAGGCGTGTCGCTTCGCGCTAAACCAGATAGCCATCAAAAAAAGACGGTTTGAGCCGTGGGCCCTGGAGGATGCGTGCGCAAGAATCTTCCGGCCCACAGTCATCAATCGCATCTGACTTGTCGTCGAGCAGGTACGCCTGAGGCATTTCTTTGAGAGCGTAATGTGCAGCTGGTACACGCGTCGCGTGCGCGGTACGGCCGGCCTGCATGTTCGGCTCACCACGTTGTGTATCGCCGCGCTCGCGATCAGCGTGTTCATCTGAGGCATACAACGCCGTTCATATCGGAAATCTCCGTGGAGAACGCGAGCGTGCACGCGTTGCCATCCGTGGATACTCAGTGAGGTCGATTCGCTCGCTGTGTCTGGAAGGAGATCGCCATGCGCGCTGAACAATACGCCTTGCTCGCGGATCTTGAACGCGACGACATGGCGCAACCTTCACGTTCCACTCCCGGCATCGCGTGCAGGATGTCCGTTGCTGCGATGCTGTCGTGGTCGCTTGTCGAAACGCCTTGGGATCTGCTCTACCCGGTGGGCAAGGTTCACATTGCGATCATTATCCTCACGAAGCTGATCGTCGCAGGCATCGAGGTGGCCGCGCTGTGCGGCTCGTTCGTTGCGCTCGCAGCCTGCGCGTTCTGCTGCGTGGTCAGCATCGTCATGATCGGCTTCACGCTGCCTGATCTGTACGTGCTGTCGCGCACTTTTTTCTATCTGTCCATCGTGGAAGTCGTGATCAAGACCACGGTGGCTGTCGCGATCTCGTTCCACTGTGCCGAAGATCACGCCGCCCCTGATGTCGACGCTTGCCGTTGGCAAATGCGGTAGCCACTCAAGATGAGCCCGGCATAGTGCGTATCGGAAAGAGCCTTTGAGCCATTGCAGAGACACTGTTGATAGAGGATGTCGCCGATTAGTTCGCGCGATGTCCTCGGTCTCTTCATTGCCAAATGAGGCTCAAGCATGACACAGGAAACTGAAAACACAGTGCTGGCTGTCTTCACCCACCATGCGGAAGCGGACGCCGCCGTCAAGGCGCTCGCGGAACACGGCTTCGATATGACGAAGCTGTCTATCGTGGGCAAGGGTTACCACTCCGAGGAACACGCGGTCGGCTTCTATACAGCTGGCGACAGGATCAGGACATGGGGCGCGACAGGCGCGCTCTGGGGCGGCATCTGGGGCCTGCTGGCCGGTCCCGCGTTGTTCCTCGTGCCCGGCGTCGGGCTCGTCGCGCTGGCGGGCCCGTTCGTCGCGGCCCTGGTGTCGGCCGTGGAAGGCGCGGTGATCGGCGGCGGCGTGACGGTGCTCGGCGCGGCGCTCGCGCACATCGGCGTGCCGAAGAACGACGTCGTCAAATACGAAACGGTGGTCAAGGCCGATGGGTTCGTGCTGATCGCGCACGGCACCGAAGAAGACATCGAGCGCGCCAAAACCATTCTCGACGAGACGAGGCAGCAATCCCCCGCGCCGGCGCAAGCACAGGCGTAAGCCGCGCGATTGATCCGCTTCACCACGCGCACGCGTTGTCGCTTTTGAACGAAACGCGAGCGTGCGCCGCCGATACCCAACCAGAGAGATTCATCAAAAATGGCCCGGAATATGTGTGACATTTGCGGGGTGCGCCCCGCATCCGTACGCGTCACGATTGCGCAGGACGGCAAGCGTCGCGATCTCGACGTGTGCGATTACCACTACAACCAGTTGACTCGTCATCAGCGTTACGTTTCGCCGCTCGAATCGCTGTTCGGCGGGATGTTCGACGAGCCTTCAGGCTTCGGCGGGCGCGAACAGGCCCCCAGTGACCGCATGGTCGCGCCTGCGCAGCAGGAAGGCCCCGGCATCGACGCGCGCTTCAGCGATCAGGCGAAAGAGATTCTGCAGCGCTCGGCTGAGCGTGCCGTGCAATTCGGCAGCCGCGAAGTCGATACGGAACACCTGCTGTACGAATTGCCCGACAGCGACGTCGTCGCGGCGTTGCTCAAGCGCTTCAAGATTTCGACGGATGAACTGCGCGCCTACATCGACGAGCATGCGCCCCGCAGTGAAAACACCGACTCGGCCGACGGCGCGCAACTCGGCGTATCGCCGCGTGTGAAGAGCGCGCTGGATTGGGCGTTCATCATCTCGCGCGAACTGGGTCACAGCTATGTCGGCCCCGAGCACATTCTGCTCGGCCTCGCCGAAGTACCGGAAAGTTTCGCGGGCACGCTGCTCGCGAAGTATGGCCTGACGCCGCAGGCGTTGCGTCAGCAGGCGGTGAGGCTCGTCGGCAAGGGCGCGGAAGAGGGCCGTGTCGAGACGGCGTCGTCGACGCCGAAGCTCGACGAGCATGGCCGTGATCTGACGAAGCTCGCGCGCGAAGGCAAGCTCGATCCCGTGATCGGCCGGTCGAAAGAAATTGAAACGACAATCGAGGTGCTTGCCCGTCGAAAGAAGAACAACCCGGTGCTGATCGGCGAGCCGGGAGTCGGCAAGACCGCGATTCTCGAAGGGCTCGCGCAGCGCATCGTTCATGGCGACGTGCCTGAAGAGCTGCGCGACAAGCGTCTTATCGAGCTCAACGTCAACTCGCTCGTCGCGGGCTCGAAGTATCGCGGCGAATTCGAAGAGCGCGTCAAACAGATCATGGGCGAGATCGTCGCGAACCGCGACGAGCTGCTGATTTTCATCGACGAGGTGCATACCATCGTCGGTGCCGGACAAGGCGGAAACGAAGGCGGTCTCGACATCGCGAACACGTTCAAGCCCGCGATGGCGCGGGGCGAGCTGAACCTGATCGGCGCAACGACGCTGGCCGAATACCAGAAGTACATCGAGAAGGACGCGGCGCTCGAACGGCGTTTCCAGCCTGTGCTGGTGCCCGAGCCGACTGTCGACCAGACCGTCAATATTCTGCGCGGCCTGCGCGACCGTCTCGAAGCGCACCACAAGGTGACGATCCAGGATCAGGCGTTCGTCGCGGCGGCCGAGCTGTCGGACCGTTACATCAGTGGCCGTTTTCTGCCCGACAAGGCGATCGATCTGATCGACCAGGCGGCAGCGCGCGTGCGACTTTCGACCACGTCGCGGCCAACGGACATTCACGAGCGCGAAGCGGAGATCGAGCAACTCAAGCGTGAGCAGAGTTACGCGACGTCGCGCAAGCAGTTCGACCGCGCGAAGGAACTCGAAGCGAAAGCCAGCGAGCAGGAGGCTGAGCTTGCGAAAGCGACGGAAGCATGGAAGCGCAAGCTCGGTTCGAGCACGGCCGAAGTCACGGTCGAACATGTGGCCGAGATCATCTCGAAGCTCACGGGCGTGCCCGTCACCGAGCTGACGGAGGAAGAAAAGTCGAAGCTGCTCAAAATGGAAGAGCGGCTGCACGAACGCGTGATCGGCCAGGAAGAGGCGATCCGCGCCGTCAGCGACGCCGTGAGACTCGCGCGCGCCGGTCTGCAACAGGGCAACCGGCCGATCGCGAACCTGCTGTTCCTCGGACCGACGGGCGTCGGCAAGACGGAGCTTGCCAAGGCGCTCGCCGAAGTACTGTTCGGCGACGAGGACGCGATCGTCCGCATCGACATGAGCGAGTACATGGAGCGTCACGCCGTCGCTCGGCTGATCGGTGCGCCGCCCGGTTACGTCGGTTATGAGGAAGGCGGCCAGCTGACCGAGCGTGTGCGGCGGCGGCCTTACTGCGTGATCCTGCTCGACGAGATCGAGAAGGCGCATGCCGACGTCTACAACGTGCTGCTGCAGGTCTTCGACGATGGACGTCTGACGGACGGCAAGGGGCGCGTGGTCGATTTCACGAACACGCTCATCATCGCGACGAGCAATCTGGCGAGCGACGTGATCATGGACGGCGCCAAGACGCCGCCGGGCTTCGCATCGTCGCACGAGCCGAATCCGGATGTGCGCACGGCGGTGATGGCGGTGCTTCAGCAGCACTTCCGGCCGGAATTCCTGAACCGTCTCGACGAAATCATCATCTTCGAGGCGCTGTCGAAAGCGCAGATCCGCGAGATCGTCATGCTGCAACTCGAACGCGTGCGTCGCACGGCGAGCGCGCAGGACATCGAGCTTGTCTTCGAAGACAGCCTCGTCGATCATCTCGCCGCGACCGGTTACAAGCCGCGTTTCGGCGCGCGTGAACTCAGGCGGCAGATTCGCCAGGGGCTCGAAACCGCGCTCGCGAAGCAGATGCTGGGCGGCGACGTCAAGGAAGGCGACCGCATGACGTGCGCGTGGGACGAGGCACAGGGCAAGGTCGTTCTGACGGCGACCCCGGCTGCGTCGAAAGACGTCACCGCGAACGCTGCGCCGAAGGCCGCCGCGAGCAGCGGCAAGACCAAGGCCAGGAAGCCGCGCCGAAGCGCGAAGGCAGCCGCCGAAGAGCGCTCCGAAGCGCGCCTCGACGAAGCGCTCGACGACTCGTTCCCGGCGAGCGATCCGCCCGCTTTCATCGAGGACGGTCTGGCGCACTGAGCCGCCATCCAGGCGCCGCAAGCGCCACGAGCCGGCCGGAAGTCATTTGCAAGCTTGACGCTTCCGGCCGGCTGCGAGCCTTGTCGCAGAAGGCAATTGCCCAATCTGACCGCCCGTCCTGGTACATTCCCTACACAGCCGCCGGCAGGGCGCGGTCTTCGCGCCATCCGTTCCTCAGGCGCCGGGCGCGTCATCCGCCCGCAAACGCCCGTCCCATCTCGAAGCGTGACGCCTCCCAACGTCGCATGCACGCTCTCGCACCCGATGCACGAAAACCTTGCATTACCAGAGGTATGGGAAAGAGCGCAGAAAATGTAGCTGGATGAAGCAAATTGGCTTGATACGCTGCACTTCATGCATTAAGCCCGCGGTTCGCCGGATGTGACGCACGAATCTTCTGCCCGTCAGAAGACAGGCGGCATATTGCGCGAGAAACCCGGGTTCGCAATCGAGTGCTGCCGCATATCAAGCAAACGCAATGCGCGGCGCCGATTTCCTGAACTCGCCAGTTGGGATGACAGAATGACGCCAAACCTGACATTCGCGCCGGACAGCATGGTCCATCCGGGTACCTTCGGAGCGGACGACGTTTCCGCAGCGGCGAAGCCTGTCGCTATCTCCGGGACCGATATTCTCACGGTCAAGAACCTGTCGAAGATCTTCGGACCCAAGCCCGAGCGTGCCGCTGGACTGATCAGGCAAGGTCTCGGCCGGAATGAAATCTTCGAGCAGACGGGCAACATGGTTGCCGTCAACGATGTGAGCCTCAGCGTGAAGGCGGGCGAAATTTTCGTCGTCATGGGCCTGTCCGGTTCGGGCAAGTCGACGCTGGTGCGCCTTCTGAACCGTCTGATCGAGCCGACGTCGGGCCAGGTCATTCTCGAAGGCCGCGACATCGCGCCGATGTCGACGCCGGAACTGCGCGACGTGCGCCGCAAGAAGATGGCGATGGTGTTCCAGTCCTTCGCGCTGCTGCCGAACCGCACGGTGCTCGACAACATCGCCTATGGACTCGAAGTCGCGGGCCTCAAGAAGGCCGAGCGCTACGACATCGCACGCGCCGCGCTAACGCGGGTCGGCCTTGGCTCGTATGAAAAGCTGCTGCCGGGCGAACTCTCCGGCGGCATGCAGCAACGCGTCGGCCTCGCTCGCGCGCTCGCCGTGAATCCTTCCGTGCTGTTGATGGACGAAGCCTTCTCGGCGCTCGATCCGCTGATCCGCTTCGAAATGCAAAGCGAACTCCTGCGGCTTCAGAAAGAAGAGCAGCGCACCATCGTGTTCATTTCTCATGACATCGAAGAAGCGATCAAGATTGGCGGCCGCATCGGCATCATGAAAGATGGCTGCCTGATTCAGGTCGGCACACCGGCTGAACTGATCCAGTCGCCCGCCGATGCCTACGTGCGCGACTTCTTCCGCAATGTCGACGTGTCGCGCTTCCTGAAGGCGTCGAGCCTGATGACGACGGTCGAGCGCGGACTGATTTCCTGCGACGTCGCTGCGCCTTCGGAGCGCTACCTGAATCAGCTCATCGACAGCGGCGTCGAATGCGGCTACGTGTGCGACGAAGCGGGTCGATATCAGGGCTGCGTCACGCCGGCTTCGCTGCACAAGACAGGCGGGCATTCGATCAGGGAAGCGTTCGTGAACGACGTGAACGCTGTTCCGCTGGATACGGATCTGCATCAACTGGCCACGATCGCCTTGAGCCAGCAGCACGACGTACCCGTCACCGACACAGCCGGCAGGCTCGCAGGCGTCGTGTCCTGCCGGACGATTCTCAAGCAGGTCATGGAACGGAGAGCAGCATGAACTCGTCAGTCATCGGGAAGTTTGCGGAAAACGCGGTCAACTTTCTCTTTCAGCATTTCCGCGGCGGCTTCGACGCTTTCTCTGCCGCATTGGGCGCAGTCATCAAGCTGCTGGAAGACGGACTCGCTGCCGTGCCGTTCGTTGCGATGCTCGTGCTGCTCGTCGCCTTCGCATTGTGGCGGCGTGGCGTCGTGTTCTCGGTGTTCGTCGGCATTGCGCTGCTGGCGATCCACTACATGGGACTGTGGGCGCAGACGGTGTCGACGCTGGCGCTGGTGATGGCGGCGACGGTCTTCAGCCTCGTGATCGGTGTGCCGCTGGGCATCTGGGGCGCGCGCAACAAACGCGTCGAAATGGTCCTGCGCTCGCTGCTCGATTTCATGCAGACGATGCCGGCATTCGTCTATCTGATCCCCGCTGTCATCCTGTTCGGCCTGGGCCGTGTCCCTGCCGTGATCGCCACCATCGTGTTTTCGATGCCGCCTGTGGTACGCCTCACTACCCTGGGCATCCGCCAGGTGCGCGAAGAACTGCTGGAAGCGGGCCGCTCGTTCGGCAGCACGGATTCGCAACTGCTCTGGAAAATCCAGTTGCCAAATGCGCTGCCGTCGATCATGGCCGGCGTGAACCAGACCATCATGATGGCGCTTTCGATGGTCGTGGTCGCGTCGATGATCGGCGCGGGCGGCCTGGGCGAATACGTGTTGAGCGGCATCCAGCGGCTCGATATCGGCATCGGATTCGAGGGCGGACTGGGCGTCGTGCTGCTCGCCATCGTGCTCGACCGTCTCACGGAGAGCTTCGGCGTGAAGGCGACGAAGGCGAAGCGCACCGTTCGAACCACGAAGCCTGGCACGAACGCGGCGGTGCGCACCTGACGATAACGCACGCCGTCATCTCGCAGTAAAGCACTAACACACCACATCGCTATGTCTTTCCATTTTCTAATACTTCAATAATCGCGTAGGAGTACTGTATGAAGATCAATCTGTTCAAATCGCTGGTTGCGAAGCTGACTGTGTCGACGGTCGTCGCAGTGAGCGCTGGCCACGCTGTGGCAGCCGAGCCGATCAAGATGGCCGTGACCAACTGGGCAGACGTGCTCGCTGTCGCCAACGTGGCCAAGTACGCGCTCGAGACCAGTCTCAAGCAGCCCGTCCAGTTCGTGCAGGCGGATATCGGCATCCAGTATCAGGGCGTTGCGCGCGGCGATCTCGACATCATGGTTGGCGGCTGGTTGCCCGTCACGCATGGTGCCTACTACGCGAAGTACAAGAACGACATGGAAGACGTCGGCGTGATCTATACGGGCGGCAAGAACGGCTGGGCGGTGCCGGCCTACATTCCCGAGTCGCAGCTTGCAACGATCTCCGACCTGGAAAAGCCGGAAGTGAAGAGCAAGCTGAACGGCACCATTCAAGGTATCGAGCCCGGCGGCGGTCTGATGCAGGCATCGGAAAAGGCGCTCAAGGCGTACGACCTGAATGGCTACAACCTGCAATCGTCGAGCGAGGCAGGCATGCTCGCGGGCGTGTCGCGCGCCTATCAGTCGAAGCAATGGGTCGTCGCCACGGTCTGGAGCCCGCACTGGCTGTTCCAGAAGTGGCAGATGCGCTACCTGAAGGACCCGAAAGGCACGTTGGGCGGCGAGGAGCAGGTGCATGGGTTTGCATCGAAGCAGTTCGCAACGAAATTCCCGCGTGCTGATGTGTTCTTCAAGCACTTCAAGCTGACGCTCGCCGACGTCGAGGCGATCGAATTCGAAGGCAACAGCACGAACGACTACGCGACGGCCGCAAAGAAATTCGTCGATGCCCATCCGGAAAAGCTGAAGGCCTGGTTGCAGCAATAAGCCGCAATCAGCCGAACAGCACCCGCATCGCATCGACCGTTGTCGCCGTCTTGCACTACATGCTTCACGATCTTTCCCGGAGTAACCACGTGAACGAGAACTCGCGCTTTTTTGCAGAACCGCTCCAGAGCCGCGACCCTGTCATCGCATCGGAGATTGCGCTGGAATTGCGCCGCCAGCAGACGCAGATCGAACTGATCGCTTCCGAGAACATCGTCTCGGCAGCGGTGATGGAAGCGCAAGGCACCGTGCTGACCAACAAATACGCGGAAGGCTATCCGTCGAAGCGTTACTACGGCGGCTGCGAGCATGTGGACCGCGTCGAGGCGCTCGCCATCGACCGCGTGAAGGCGCTGTTCGAATCCGAGTACGCCAATGTGCAGCCGCATTCGGGCGCGCAGGCAAATGGCGCGGTGATGCTCGCGCTCGTCAAGCCGGGCGACACGGTGATGGGCATGTCGCTCGATGCGGGCGGCCACCTGACGCACGGCGCGCGTCCCGCGCTGTCGGGCAAGTGGTTCAACGCGGTTCAGTACGGCGTGAATCCGCAAACGTATCGCATCGACTACGAGCAGGTGCGCAGGCTGGCTGAAGAGCATCGGCCGAAGCTGATCATCGCGGGCTACTCGGCGTATCCGCGTGCGCTGGACTTCGCCGCATTCCGCGACATCGCCGATAGCGTGGGCGCGCTGCTGATGGTCGACATGGCGCACATCGCGGGCATCGTCGCAGCGGGGCGGCACGAGAACCCGGTGCGATTCGCCGATGTCGTGACATCGACGACGCACAAGACGCTGCGCGGTCCGCGTGGGGGCTTCATTCTCACCAACAACGGCGACATCGCGAAGAAGATCAACTCGGCCGTCTTCCCCGGCTTGCAGGGCGGGCCGCTGATGCATGTCATTGCGGGCAAGGCGGTCGCGTTCGGCGAAGCGCTCCGGCCGGAGTTCACCGCCTATATCGACCAGGTGCTGCGCAACGCCCAGGCGCTCGGCGATGTGCTCAAGTCGGGCGGGCTGAGCCTCGTGACGGACGGCACCGACAACCATTTGCTGCTCGTCGATCTGCGCTCGAAGGGTCTGACGGGTACGCAGGCGGAGAAGGCGCTGGAGCGCGCCGGCATCACCTGCAACAAGAACGGCATTCCGTTCGACACGCAGAACCCGACTGTCACGTCGGGCATTCGCCTCGGCACACCGGCAGGCACGACGCGTGGTTTTGGCACCGCGCAATTCGAACAGATCGGCCAGATGATTCTGGAAGTGTTGTCCGCGCTGGAACACGAACCTGCGGGCGACGAGCAGGTCGAGCGCGCTGTCCGCAGTCGCGTGCGCGATCTGTGCAGCCAGTTCCCCATTTACTCGCATGCCGAAGCGCTTGTGTAAAGCGATTCGCTGATCCACTACTCAAGAGAGAATCGAAATGAGCTTCGAGGGCGTACACACACCGCTCGTCACCCCGTTCAAGGCGGATGGCGAAATCGATCACACGTTGCTCGGCAAGCACGCCGCGAATCTCGCCGGCCGTGTCGCCGGCCTCGGCGTCGGCGGAACGACGGGCGAATACTACGCGTTGAGTTTCGACGAACGCGTGGAGACGTTTCACACCGTTGCCGAAGCGGCGGGCGGCAAGACGTATCTGACGGCCGGCATCAACGCGACAACGACGAAAGAAGTGATCCGTCTAGGCCAGGAAGCGAAGCGTGCGGGCCTGAATGCACTCCTGCTCGCCGCGCCGTACTACGCGCAGCCGACCCAGGACGAACTGCTGACCCACCTGCTGAAGGTGGACGACAGTCTCGACATGCCCGTCATGCTGTACAACTTTCCGGCGCGCACGGGCACGGACATCAGCGACGGCGTGCTGTCGAAACTGCTCGAACGTCCCAACTTCATCGCGATGAAGGAAAGCACGGGCGATATTTCGCATCTGCATCATCTCGCCACGCACTTCAAGGATCGGCTGGTGCTGAGCTGCGGGATGGACGACCAGGCGCTGGAGTTCTTCGTATGGGGCGCAAAGAGCTGGGTGGGCGGCGCGTCCAACTTCCTGCCGGAAGCACACACGGCGCTGTTCGATGCGTGCGTGAAGCAAGGCGACTTCACAACCGGCCGCAAGCTGATGGCGCAGTTGCTGCCCGTGCTCGAACTACTGGAACGCAGCGGCAAGTTCATTCAATACGTCCGATACGGCTGCGAGCTGGCCGGCATGCCCGTCGGCGTCGCACGCGCGCCGCTCGGCACGCTCGATGAAAACGAACGCAGCGGCTTTGCGAAGCTCGTACGCCCGATGTTGTCCAACGCTCAGTAACGTGCATGACCTCGAAACTGGAATTCGCGCGGTTTCCCGCCCCGGACGGCGTGAACGGATGGTGGGAAAGCCTGCCGCCGCCTGCGCCTGCCGTCGCGGTGTCGTCTGAGCGCCGCTACGACTGGGTCGTGGTCGGCGGCGGCATTACGGGCCTGTGCGCGGCCCGGCGCCTGGCCGAACTGGCGCCCGATGCGTCGATTGCGCTGGTCGAGGCGGATCGTATCGGGCGCACGACGGCCGGGCGCAATTCCGGCTTCTTCGTCGATCTGCCGCACGACATCAGCAGCGAGAGCTATTCGCGCAGCGTGGAGGCGGACAAGGCAGACGTCCGCTTTCAGCGTCACGGCATCGACTATGTGCGCTCGGTCGTGAAGCAGCACGGCATCGAGTGCGACTGGCGCGACGATGGGAAATTTCATGCGTCGGTGAACCGGAAGGGGCATGGGGCGCTGGCGCATTTTGCCGAGGGCCTCGAACGTATCGAGGAATCGTTCGAATGGCTCGACGCAGCCGCCATTGCGAAGGTGACGGGCACCGACTTCTACGAGGGTGCGCTCTTCACGCCCGGCTGCAGCACGGTGCAGCCCGCGGCGCTGATGCGCGGTCTCGCTGCGAGCCTGCCCGGCAACGTGCAGGTTTTCGAACTCAGCGCGGTGACGCGGATCGAGGACCAGGGGCTTTCGAAGGTGTTGACCTTCGCGGGCGGCAAGATCGTCGCGAAGCGCGTGATTCTCTGCACCAACGCCTATGCGGCGACGTTCGGCGGACATCCGAACGGCCTGCTGCCTGTGTACACGTTCGCGTCGATGACGCGTGTCATGAAGCCGGAAGAAGTTCAGCGGCTAGGCGGCACGCGCTCATGGGCGCTGATTCCCGCCGACCCGATGGGCTCGACGGTGCGCCGTCTGATCACGGACCGCATCTGCGTTCGCAATCACTTTGCTTTCCGGCCGAATCTGGAAGTATCGCCGGCCGATCTGGCGAAAGCGAAGAGCCTGCATCAACGGTCGTTCGACCGGCGCTTTCCGATGTTGAAGGACGTCGAACTCGAATACACGTGGGGCGGTCCGCTGTGCCTGTCGGCGAACAACGGCGCGTTGTTCGGGCGCCGGGCCGACGGCGTGTTCGAAGCGGTCGGATGCAATGGCCTGGGCTTAAGCCGAGGGTCGGCGTCAGGCAAGCTGATCGCCGAATACGCGCTCGGCCAGTCCAGCGATCTCGTCCGTCAGCTTCTGAACCAGCCGCATCCGCGTTCGCTGCCCGTGCGTCCCATTGCGGACGTCGCGGTATCGGCGGCCATCTGGGTCAAGGAATTTTCGGCGGGTGCCGAGCTTTAAATCTGTGAGGACAGGACATGACGACGTATCAGGAATGGAAGCAGAAAGCGGAAGGCTTGTCGCTCGACGGCAGAGCCTTTATCGCGGGACAGCGCACAAACGCGGCATCGAACGAGACGTTTGCGACGCTCAATCCTTCTACGGGTAAAGTGCTGGCCGACATCGCGAAGTGCGATGTGAAGGATATCGACCGCGCGGTCGCGGCGGCGCGGGATGCATTCGAGTCCGGCGTGTGGTCGAAAGCCGCGCCCGCCCAGCGCAAGGCAGTGCTGCTGCGACTCGCGCAACTGATCGACGACAACGCCCAGGAACTCGCGCTGCTCGAAGCGCTGGAAGCCGGCAAGCCGATCAGCGAATGCCTGGGACTGGACATTCCCGAGTCGGCGGCGTGCATCCGCTGGCATGCCGAAGTCACCGACAAGCGATACGACGCGCTGTCGCCGTCGGGCGCGAGCGTCGTCAGCATGATTACGCGCGAACCGATCGGTGTCGTGGGCGCGGTGCTGCCGTGGAATTTTCCGGCCCTCATGCTCGCATGGAAAATCGGCCCGGCGCTGTCGGTCGGCAACAGCGTGATCGTGAAGCCTGCCGAGCAGACCTCGCTGTCCACGCTGCGCATCGCCGATCTCGCGCTGGAAGCGGGCGTGCCCGCAGGCGTGTTGAGCGTCGTGACGGGCCTGGGCGAAAGCGCGGGTCAGGCGTTGGGCCGTCATGCGGACGTCGATCTGGTGGCGTTCACGGGCTCGACGGAAACCGGCAAGCGGTTTCTGCATTACTCGGCTGACACGAACCTGAAGCGCGTCGTGCTCGAATGCGGCGGCAAGAACCCGCAGGTCGTGTTGCCCGATGTCGCGAATCTCGATGCCGTCGCCGAGCAGGCCGTCGCCGCCGCGTTCTGGAACATGGGCGAGAACTGCAGCGCGGGCTCGCGCATTCTGGTTCCAGCGTCGCTGAAGGCGAGCCTGCTGGAAAAAGTACAGGCGGTTCTGGAAGGATGGAAGACGGGCGATCCGCTCGACCCCGACGTCAAGCTCGGTTCGCTGATCGAGCAGAAGCATTTCGAAAAGGTGCTCGCTCACATCGAAAAGGCGAAGGCGGAGGGCGCGCGCGTCGTGTGCGGCGGCAAGGCCACGCGCGCCGACTCGGGCGGCTGGTTCGTCGAGCCGACGATCTTCGACAACGTGACGCCGGACATGAGCATCGCGCGCGAAGAAGTGTTCGGCCCGGTCGTGTGTTTCATCGAATATGCGGATATCGACGAAGCCGTGCAGATTGCCAACGACACCTGCTACGGCCTCGCCGCCTCGCTGTGGACCGACAACGTGAACCATGCGCACAAGATCGCGGCGCGGATTCGCGCGGGCACGGTGACGGTGAACTGCTTCGGCGAAGGCGACCTGTCGACGCCGTTCGGCGGGTTCAAGCAATCGGGCTTTGGCGGCCGCGACAAATCCGTCTATGCGCACGACCAGTACTGCGAGTTGAAGACCACCTGGCTGAAGCTCGACTAAGCCGGGTCGAAACCACTGACAGCCCAGCCATGCCGGCTGGGCATGCATCACATTCACGCGAGGCCACATGCGAGCTGGATTCATCGGAACGGGCACGATCACACAAGCGGTCGTGAAGGGCATGCTCAGATTCGGCGTGCCGTTCGAGCGGATATCGCTGTCGCCGCGCAATGCGCAGACGGCGGCGGAGCTTGCCGCGCTCGACGGGCGTATCCACGTCTGCGCGAGCAACCAACAAGTGCTGGATGACTCGGATGTCGTTTGCCTGGCTGTCGTGCCGCAAATCGCGGCCGAAGTGCTCGGCGAACTCGAATTCGGTTCGCGTCACCACGTCATCAGTTTCATGGCGGGTATTTCTCTCGATCAGTTGCGCAGCCTTGTCCGCACGAACGGCAAGCTTGCGCGTGCCGTGCCGCTGCCAGCCGTCGCAGAGGGCAAGGGCAGTACCGCGATCTGCCCCGCCGACGAAGTCGCCAAAGCAATCTTCGCGGCGCTCGGTGAAGCAGTGGAAGTCGACAGCGAAGACAGGTTCGACGCCTTGTCGGCCGTCACGGCGACGATGGCGAGCTTCTACGCGGTGCTCGAAACCCAGGCGTCGTGGCTCGCGAAACAGGGCATCGACTACGCCGACGCGCGTGCATTTTTGTCCGGCTACTGTGTAGGACTTGCCCACGACACGACCCGCACGGCCCAGCCGTTTTCAGCAATGGCCATGCATTGCATGACACCGGGCGGCATCAACGAACAGGTGCACACCGAGCTTTCCCGCCGTGGGGCATACGCTTGCTACAGCGAAGCGCTCGACGGCGTGCTGCGCCGTATCAGGGGCCGGGCGTAGCGACAAAAGCCGAACCGCTCGCGAGCGCCGCAGCAGCGGATAATCATCAGATGCAGCCGCCGGATGCGCGCCAGGCGGCCGGGGCGCGGCACATGCGGCGATGCACCCGGGTTGGCCGCCATTGCCAGTTGTCAGGAAGAATCGCACACTATTTTCTCGCGGGAGCTGTCTGCTCGACGCGCGGTCGCCGCATCGCGGGTCCGCTTCACAGGTGAAAGCCATGCAAAAGAAACAGTTGTTCGCTGACCGGCTGCTCGCGCAGATGCCTTCTCTGCGGGCGCTGAGATGCTTCGTCACGGCTGCCCGATACGAGAGCTTCACGCAGGCCGCCGAAGTGCTGTGCGTCACCCAGGCCGCCATCAGCCGGCAGATCAAGGAACTGGAGGACTCGCTGGAAGTGGCGCTGTTCGAGCGGACGGGCAGGCACATTGCGCTGACGGATGCCGGGCGCATTCTGTACAACGCGTCGTATCTGTCGATCATGAACATCGCCGAAGCGGCCGAAGCCGTGCGCCGCACCGACCGGCATGCGCTGACGGTGTGCGTCTCGCACACTTTCTCGGCGCTGTGGCTGTCGTTCAGGCTGCCGTCGTTTCGCAAGCGCTTTCCGGAGATCCGTTTGCACGTGATGGTCACCGAGCATTTCATGGAACTCGACGACCTCATGGAGCCCGACGTCATCATCACGAAGAATCCGCCGCGCGAGCCGGAGTATGAAATCGAGCCGCTCTTTCATGACGTGGTGTATCCCGTGTGCAGCCCGTCGTTTCATGAGCGGCATTTTCACGGCAGATCGTTGAAGCCGCTGGATCTGCTGTCGCATCCCACGTTGAATCTGTCGCTGCTGGGACGCGCCCAGGTTTGCGAGCACGTCGACTGGCGCGTGTGGCGCAACTGGTTCCAGCAAGGCGACGGTTCGGACCGGCTGGTCGACAACGAACATCTGGAAAGCAACGACTACCGGCTGCTGGTTGCGCAGGCCGAGGCAGGTGAAGGCACGTTGCTCGGCTGGCATCATCTCGTGCATCGTCAGGTCGAACAGGGCCAGCTGTTACGGCCCGTGCAGGATGCGCTCGAATTCCACGACCGTCATCACTATGTGATCACGCACAAGAATGCGAAGCTGCGGCCCGAATACGTGCAGTTCCGCGAATGGCTCGGCGAAGAAGTCGGCGCGATGATGCGCGAATGGCGAGGCGTCGAAACCGAAGCGGCGAAGTAGCTTGACCGATATCCGTTCAGGCCGCGTGAGCGGCCACGATTCACAGTACGTCGACGCAGGCAGTGCCATGTTGAGCGACACGCTTCACTCCGAAAGCAGAACGTCCCGGCCCTTGCGCTTTGGCATCGTGCTGCTGCCGAACTTCACGTTGACGGCATTCTCGGGCTTCGTCGACCTGCTCCGTCTGGCCAGCGACGAAGGCGACATGAGCCGGCCCGTGCGCTGCTCGTGGACTATCGTCGGGGAATCGCTCGTGCCCGTCAGGGCGAGTTGCGGCATCCAGGTCGCGCCGTGGACTACCTTCGATGAAGCAGGCGTCTTCGATTACGTAGTGGTCGTCGGCGGCCTGTTGCATTCGGGGCCGTCCGCCAGCAAGGCCACGCTGCAGTTCATCCAGGACGCCGCCAGGACATCCGCGACGCTGGTCGGCATCTGCACGGGCGCGTTCGCGCTGATGCGAGCCGACGTGATGGATGGCTACCGCATCTGCGTGAGCTGGTTCCATTACTGGGATTTCGTCGAACGCTTTCCGGGTGTCGACGAGCGAATGCTGGTCGCGGACCGGCTGTTCGTGATCGACGGGCGGCGCATTACCTGTTCGGGCGGACGCGCATCGATCGATGTCGCCGCCGCGATCCTGCTGCGTCATGTCGAGGCGACGATCGTCCAGAAGGCGCTGCGCATCATGCTGGTCGACGATGCGCAGAAGGGCAACGCGCCGCAGCCGCATCCGCCGGGACTCGAACCGGCAACGCATCCGAAGGTGCGGCGCGCGATCCTGCTGATGGAGCAGCATATCGGGCAGCCGTTGAGTCTCGCGGAACTGGCCCGACGGCTGGATATGTCGGTGAGGCAACTGGAGCGGCTGTTCGCGGCCGAAACGGGCAAGTCGCCGCATGCGTATGGACGGCAGATCCGCATACGCATGGCGTCGTGGCTGCTGACCAGTTCGGACCGCACGGTTGCCGATATCGCCGCGTCGTGTGGCTTTTCCGACGCTTCGCATCTCGGCCGTGAATTCAGAAAGGAATTCGGCGAATCGCCAAACGCGTATCGCGTGGCGAGGCCGCAAAGCCACTCACCTGCACTGGCCGCAAGCTGACAGGTGCGGTGAGCGCATACAACCCGGCAACAGGAACCACTCTACATGACGACCGCCCAACTGCGTGACGAAATGGTTCTCTTCGGCCTGAACGTGAAGGATGCGCGCCGCTGGTATTCGATCGACGAGCGCGACTGGCGCGCGATGAAGATCGGCGACTCGGTGCTGCCCGGCTTCTTCTGGATTCCCGTTGCCGAAGACGAACGCGGCGCGTGGACCAGCTACTGGATGCGTCTGGAGCCAGGCGCGCGCTCGTTCGAGCATCAGCACGATTCGACCGAGCTGATCATGATTCTCGACGGCGTGTTCACGGACGACGACGGCACCGATTTCCTTCCCGGTCAGACCGTGTGCTACGCGGCGGGTTCGCGGCATAGCACGTCGTCGGAAGGGGGCTGCACGGTGCTGGTGGTCGCGCATATCGGCTCGACGATCGTTTCTCGCGCGCAAGGCTGAGCAGGAAGCATTGCGCCTCATGTGCCGCAATCGGAGGTGAACCGATGGTCAATACTTCACGAAGAGTTCTTCTCGCCTCGCTGACTGCGATCGCGATGACGCTCGCAAGTCATCCATCCGTTGCACAGCAGGTCGTCAAGATAGGCGTGTCGGCGCCGTTGACGGGCGTCGGAGCGGCGAACGGGAAGGACATCGAAAACGGTGTGCGGCTTGCCATCGAAGAAGCCAACGCGCAGCACATCAAACTGGGCGGACAGGACGTGCGCTTCGAGATGGCCTCCGTGGATGACCAGGGCGACCCGCGCGTCGGTGTACAGGTAGCACAGAAACTGGTCGACGACGGCGTGGTGGCCGTGGTCGGTTATTACAACTCGGGTGTCGCATTGCCCGCATCGCCGATCTTCGCCAAGGCAGGCATTCCACTGATCGACCCCGCCGCGACCAATCCCGCGATCACGCGTCAGGGCCTGAAGAACGTGTTCCGCATCATCGCCACCGATGCGCAGAACTCCGGCAATGCCGGCAAGTACGCCGTCACCGTCACCAAAGCGCAACGGATCGCCGTGATGGACGACCGCACGGCATTCGGCCAGGGCGCCGCAGACGAATTCAAGAAGGCCGTCGCGGCGGCGGGCGGCCAGATCGTCGCGTCGGAATACACGCAAGAGAAGGCCGTCGAATTCAATGCGCAACTCACGAGCATCAAGGCGGCCAATGCCGATCTGCTGTACTTCGCCGGACTCGACAATCAGGCCGCGTTGCTGACCAAGCGCATGAGACAGCTTGGCATGCGCGCGCAGTTCGTCGGCAGCGGCGGTATTGCCGACAGCATCTTCATCAGTGTCGCGGGCAGCGCGGCCGAAGGCGCGATGGCGTGGGAGTACGGCCGGCCAGTCGAGTCGCTGCCGCAAGGCAAGGCGTTCGCGGAAAAGTTCAAGAAGCGCTTCGGCGCGGACACGCTGACTTATGCGCCATTCGCCTATGACTGCGCATGGGTGGCGATCAACGCAATGAAACAGGCGAACTCCGCAAAGCCCGAGGTGTTCATGCCCACACTGCGCACGACACAGTACGAGGGGATCACCGGAAAGATCGAGTTCGATGCCTACGGCGACCTGAAGCATCCAACGTCGACGCTGTATCAGGTGAAGAACGGAAAATGGGTGCCTGTGACGACGATCAGCGCGGAATGAGTTCAGGATGAAACCGGCTAATGCAGGGACCAAAGGATACCGGCGCCTCATTCCGTCGATGACGGCCCTCGTCGAGTTCGAATCGGTCGCGCGCCTGAGCAGTTTCACGGTCGCGGCGAACGAACTCGGCGTCACGCAGGCGGCCGTCAGCCGGCAGGTCAAATTCCTCGAAGACACGCTCGGCGTGCGGCTCTTTCACCGCCTGCATCGTTCGATCGAGCTGACCGACGAAGGCGAGGCGCTGTACCTCGTGGTCGCCGGGTCGATGCAGAAAATAGCCGGCGTGTTCGACCGGCTTTCCAGCGGCCCGGTGCAGCAGGAACTGGTGCTGGCGGCGACGTCCGCCTTCTCGCATTTTCGGCTATTGCCGCGTCTCGCTTCGCTGAAGAAAGCGCAGCCGAATCTTCAGCTTCGTCTGTCCACCCAGATGTTCACGGCAGACCTGCGGCACAAGGAGATCGATGTCGCGGTGCGCTTCGGTAACGGCCGATGGAGCGACGGCACGGCAACCTTGCTGTTCGACGAGGAAGTCTTTCCCGTGTGCTCGCCGAAGTGGGTGGCGTCGCGCGGCATGCCGCAATCGCTGCAGGACGTCGCGAACGCGGCGCTGATCGAGTCGGACTCGACGTCGGAAGGCTGGATGGGATGGGAAGCGTGGTTCAATGCCGTCGGCCTGCGGCCGCTGCGCCTGAACTTCGCGCTGCGCTGCAGCCTGTACACGGACGCGATCCAGGCCGCGCGCTATGGCGAGGGCATCGCGCTCGGCTGGGGAAGGCTCGTCCACGATCTCGTCGAATCCGGCGAGCTGGTAAGGCTGCCCGTCGCGTCGCTCAAGCCGGACGACGCGTACTTCATCGTGGTGCCGCACGGGCGCACCATCACGGCTGCCACCGACAGCCTGATCGACTGGCTGCGGCAGGATTCGCTCGCATAATCCAAAGTAATGCCAGACCGAAAATAAAGCGCATTGACGCTCTTTTTCGTCAATCCAATACTGGGTTCATCGCGGGAACACTGGACGTTCCCACATCCCCTGAACGTTGGAGAAGACGATGTCCGAAGTGTCATTCAAAACTCATGGCGAATTGATCCGCAGCCGTCAGGCCGGTCACGGCATGCCCGGCGAGCTGTTCGGGCGTCAGGACGTGTTCGAGACGGACATCGAAGTCTTCTTTCACAAGCACTGGATTCTCGTCGGCGTGACGGCGGATGTTCCCGAACCGGGCGATGTGTCCGTCGTCGATATCGGCAAGGCGTCGATCATGATCGTGCGGGACGACGATGAAAACGTCCGCACCTACCGCAACGTCTGCCGGCATCGGGGCGCGCGTCTGAAGGAGGCGGGGAAGTCGACGGTCGGCATGCTGGTCTGTCCTTACCATCAATGGACCTACGACCTCGACGGCAGCCTGCGCCACGCCTCGCACATGGGCAAGGATTTCGATGCCACCTGCCGCAGCCTGATCCCGGTGCATACGAAGATTGTCGGCACGCATATTTTCGTGTGCCTCGCCTCGGAGCCGCCCGAAGATATCGCGATACTCGAAGAAACGATGGTGCCGCGTTTCGCTCCGTTTGACCTGCGGAATACGAAGATCGCTTTCGAGCAGGAGATCATCGAAGAAGGCAACTGGAAACTCGTGATGGAAAACAACCGCGAGTGTTATCACTGCGCGGCCACGCATCCCGAACTGACGGCTTCATTTCTTCCTGAAGACTTCGGCTTTTGCCCGGACAATCTGAACGAAGAGTCACTGCGCGCGCTGGACGAATATAAGGCGCGCAATGCGGCGTGTCAGGCAAGCTGGGAACGCGACGGATTCATCAGCGCCGCTTTCGAGCGGCTCGACGAGGACGCCGTCACCCAGTTCAGAACGCAGCAACTGGTCATTGCGGGCAACGGCGAATCGCAAACGCTCAACACGAAAGTGGCGAGCACCCGGCTGCTGGGCAATCTGCAGCGCCGCGATCTCGGCGATATGCACCTCTGGACGCACAACTCATGGACGCATGTGATGAGCGACCATGCCGTGATCAGCTACATCATTCCGCTGGCGCCGGACAGGACGCTGGTGCGGTCGAAATGGCTCGTCCATGCCGATGCGGTGGAAGGCGTCGATTACAAGGTATCGGACCTGACCGAAGTCTGGATCGCAACCAATACGCAGGACAAGCACCTCGTCGAAATCACACACGAAGGCACGCAGGACCCGGCCTACACGCCGGGCATGTTCTCGCCGTTCACCGAAACCTACGTCGACCAGTTCTCGCGCTGGTATGCAGCGCGTTTGAGCGCGCACGGCATCTGAGCGAGGTCACCGTCATGAATTCTGTCGAAAGGGTATTCGACCCGGCGCCCGATGCAGCGGACCGGTTCACTGATGCGAATACGTGGGAGTCCGGCGGCAGGCTCTGGCCGGGCAACGAGCGGCAGGTGCTGACGTGCTGCCGCGTGGTGGACGAAACGCATGATGTGAAGAGCTTCGAGTTCCGTGCAGGCGATGGCTTGCCGGTGCGCTTCGAGCCGGGGCAATTCCTGACGGTGTCGGCGGATGTGAAAGGGCAAGCCGTCGAGCGCTGCTACACGATCTCGTCGCCGCCGACGCGTCCGTGGCTGCTGTCCATCACGGTCAAGCGGGTGCCGGGCGGTGTCATGTCGAACTGGCTTCACGACAACATGAAGCCGGGAAACACGTTGCAGGCGTACGGGCCTTCCGGCACCTTTACGCCGACGGGCACTCGCGTGGCGAAGTCGCTGTATCTGTCCGCGGGCTCGGGCGTGACGCCGTTGATGTCGATGACGCGCGCCAGTATCGATCTTGGCCTCGACCGCGATATCGCATTCGTGCACAGCGCGAGAACGCCCGCCGATATCGTGTTTCGCGACGAACTGCGCAGGCTCGCGAAGCTGTCGCCGCGTCTTCGACTGTTCTTCGTTTGTGAAGGTGTGGGCGATGAACTCGACTGGACGGCGCCGACAGGCAGGCTCAGTCTCGCGCTGCTTGCGAAGTGGCTTCCCGATTACACCGAGCGCGAGGTGTTCACGTGCGGCCCGGCAGGCTATATGGGCGCGGTGAGGGAGATGCTTCGCGAAGGCGGTCACGACCCGGCTCGCTACCATCAGGAAAGTTTCGACATCGCGTCTGATGTTGCTGTGCAAGCGCCGGCGCTGTGTTCGTCGGAGCGCGCCGTGAGCCAGGAAACGTACACCGTCAAGCTGTCGCGCTCGGCGAGGTCGTTCACGATGGCTGCGACGGAAACGGTCCTCGCCGCCGCGAAAAAGGCTGGCGTGGCGATTCCATCGTCGTGCAGCCAGGGCGTATGCGGAACCTGCAAGACGAAGCTGCTTGAAGGTTCGGTCGAGATGCAACACAACGGCGGAATTCGTGACAGGGAAGTCGTCAAAGGCTTCAGGCTCCTGTGCTGCAGCCGTCCGACGTCCGATCTGGTGCTGGAGCTTTGACATTCGTCTGGAGCGAGCGCATGGCTGAATGCGAACCCATCGACGTTCTCGTCGATTCGACGGGAACGGATAACACGCTGTCCGATGTCAGGGCATACCGCCTGGCGCGCGTGCAAGCGCAGTTAAAAAAGGCCAACTGTCCCGCGATACTGCTCTATGACCCGGTAAATATCCGCTATGCGACGGATACGTCGAACATGCAGATATGGACGGGACGCAACCCGTCGCGGTATGTGATGGTATTCGCCGATGGCCGCGTCACCGGTTGGGAGTTTCATAGCTGCGAGCATGTGTGGAAAGGGCTGAGCCTGAACGTCGAGTTGCGTCCTGCGATCAGCTGGACGTTCTTCAACGCGGGGCACGACGCTGAACGCCGCGCGAAGACATGGAGTGCGGAAATCGTCGACGTGTTGAGCAGGCATGCGCCGAACGAAATGCGTCTTGCGGTCGACCGGCTCGATCCATTCGGTGCGGCATGCCTTGCCGAAACCGGCATGACGCTGCTGGACGGGCAAGCGATGATGGAACTGGCGCGGAGCATCAAGTCGCCGGATGAGTGCGTGCTCATGCGCGAATCGATCCGTGCGTGCGAGAAGGGCATCGAGCGCATGCATCGCGAGCTTCGGCCGGGCATCACCGAGCAGGATCTATGGGCGCATCTTCACTACGAAAATATCCGCCACGGCGGCGAGTGGATCGAAACGCGCCTTCTGTCTTCGGGGGACCGGACCAATCCGTGGATGCAGGAATGCTCGGCGCGCGTTCTGCGGCCTGGCGAATTGCTGGCATTCGACACCGACATGGTCGGGCCGAATGGCTACTGTGCGGATATCTCCCGGACGTGGACGGTCGGGCATACCCGACCGACCGACGAGCAGCGCAAGCTCTATGAAACGGCGTATGCGCAGGTTCATTTCAACATGGGTTTGCTGCGTGCGGGGATGACATTCCGTGAGTTCTCGGAGAAAGCATGGAGGATCCCCGATGCGTATCTGAAGAACCGGTATAGCTGCATTGCGCATGGTATCGGCATGGTGGATGAATATCCGTCCATTGCGCATCAGGTCGATTGGGCAAGCAGTGGGTACGACGGCCAGTTCGAAGCGGGCATGACGCTCTGTGTCGAGAGTTATATCGGCGCGGATCGCGGCAGCGAGGGCGTGAAGCTCGAACAGCAGGTCTTGCTCACGGAGCACGGTTGCGAGCCGCTCACGTCATGCGGGTTCGAAACGGGCTGGCTGTGAGGCTGCGCTTCGCGTCAGTTTGACTCAGTTTGACTCAATGCGCGCAGCGCCCGCTGTCTTCCCGCCGCGCTAGCCGCCGCCGATTCCCTGCAGCACCTTGCCCGTCCCGTTGCAAACGCTGCAGCGTTGTCCTTCTACGCTCCCTGTGCCGTGGCAGGCGCTACAGGTGTCTTCGCCGACGCCAGGGGCGTCGGGTGGCCCTTCGTCGCCGGGTTTGAGGGGTGTGTCATCGGGTTGCATGTCGGGCTCCATTGAGTTTGGCGAGTTCGGCTATAGGTGACGGTGCGCAAGTGGTATTCCCGCGCCGCGTTTCTCCGCAGCGAGTCGACTTCACATTGCCGCGTCGCCGCCGAAGTGGCGCCGCACCGTCCGCGCGGCAGGTCGTGCCAACCCTCGCAGCGGCAAGCGGCATTCCCGGGTCGAAAAGGCTGGAACGCCGCATGCACGGTGAGGGATGCCACATGTCCCAATGGAGCGAATCATGTCGACGTCGAACCCGAAGCACGAGCCTGGCCGCAAGTTCATCGATGTACAGAAGGCGCTGAAGGGCGAGTCCTATCCGGCGCGCAAAGAGGTGCTGCTGAAAACCGCGAAGGAAAACGACGCCGACGAGGACGTGATGGAGGCGCTCGCCGCCTTGCCGGACGAGGATTACGAAAGTCCGGCCGCCGTTTCCAAAGCGGTAGGCAACGAAGAGTGAGCGTTTTTTCGCAGCATGGAGTACGAAGCTGGCGCGGCTTTCACTCACCGCGCCGTACGTTTCTTTGTTATTGCGATACGCCCTTCTTCACGGCGAGGTCCTGCGCCATCTGATAGTGCTTCTTGATGGTCGGCAGCGCGTCTTGCGCGGCCTTCTTCAACTTCGCATCCTGTCCGTCGGAAATCTCCTTTTCGAACGCAGCGACAGCCTGCTTGTGGCCCTCCACGCCGACCTTCGATATATACGCCTCGTCGAAGGCCTTACCCTTGAGCCCTCTCAGCGGGCCGAGCACGGTCGTGTCCGAATTGTTCATGGGGATGGTCACGCCATGCGGGGCGGCCATTTTCAACTGCACGGACAGCTTCGTGTGGTCGAGCATCATGTGACGCGCGAACGATTTCACATCCTTGTCTTCCGAATTGGCGGTGGCGAGTTTGGCCGCATCGATCTCCGTCGATGACGACATCGACGCCGCCTGCACGAAGTCCTTGTCGGCCTGGGCCAACGGATTGGCGGCAGTCGTCGACGCGGCTTCCGTCTGCGCGACGGCGAGCGGCGCGAAGGCGAGGGTGCTCGTCAGCACGATCGCGCCAATGGCGATATGTTTAAGGTTCGTGTGCCTATGCTTCATGCGTATCCTCCCGGGATTCACGTGGATGTCACGCATGAGGTGCAATCGCTGTGCCGCCTGAGCTTGTTTGCATTTGCCCCCGTGGAGTGGTCAATCGTGAGGAGCTGGACATGAGCAATGAACAGAGAACGGTCGACATGAAACTCGAAGTCGTCGTCATTCCCGTGGCGGACGTCGATCGCGCGAAGCAGTTTTACACGCAGTTGGGTTGGAGACTCGACGTCGATCTCGCGAAAGACGATCAGTTCCGGGTCGTGCACTTCACGCCTCCGGGTTCGCAGTGTTCGGTCCTGTTCGGGAAAGGTGTCACGACGGAAGCACCCGGCTCGGTGCAGGGGCTGCATCTCATCGTGTCGGACGTGGTGGCCGCGCACGCGGAGCTTGTGGAGCGGGGCGTCGAGGTGAGCGAGGTCTTTCACGACGTCGGCGGCGTATTCCATCATGCTGGTGAAGAAGGACGTTTGAGCGGCCCGCATCCATCGCGCGCTACCTATGGTTCGTTCGCGTCGTTCAGCGACCCCGACGGGAACGGCTGGGTTTTCCAGGAAGTGACGACACGGCTACCCGGCCGCGTAGAGGCTGGCGACACGACCTTCGGTTCGTCGAAGGAACTTGCGGGCGCGCTGCGTCGCGCTGCCGCCGCGCACGGCGAACACGAAAAAAAGACCGGTCAGCATGATGAAAACTGGGCCGACTGGTACGCCGAATTCATGGTTCGGGAGCAGGCTGGCTAGCAAGCAGTTGGCGGCTTTAGCGCCCGCGTTATGAGGGTCCGGCGACATTCGTCGTATCGTATCGCACTGTGATTATCATAGTTATATCCTTGCGGCGATTGATCGGCGCGGGGGATTGCGTGCGGCGCTCCAGGCTGTTTTTGTGCTGGCAGTCGTGTTGTGGTGTTCTTGGGGCTTTGCGCTGGCATCCGCGTTTTGTTATTGGTGCTTCAAGCGTTGCCCCTGTGCGGGGCGGCACCTACTTTTCTTTGCCGCCGCAAAGAAAAGTAGGCAAAAGAAAGCGGCTCACACCGCTAGCCCGTGTTCTTGTCCACGGGCCCCCAACGTCCCCGTGCTTTACACGGTAGCAATCTTGTTCGCGTGCGTTGCCAACGCTTTGAGTGAAGGCATCACCCGCTTCAGGCACCCGTACAACGGCAGACGGCAGCGAATGGTATGTGCCGCCCAGGTGGCAAACGGTGTGCAGGTTGTCGCACCGCACAGGGTAGTGCTCTTATCAGAAACGCCAACCTTGCTACCAGTCCGGAGTGATGCGCCTATGGTGCGAAAGCCTACACACAGTTTGCCACCTGGGCGGCACACACCATTCGGTGCCGCTTGCCCAAGCATGGGTATTCGAAGTGGGTGAGGCGTTCATTTGAAGCGTTGGCAACGGGCAGCACCGGGGCACCACTGTGTGAAGCACGGGGACGTCGGGGGCCCGTGGATAAGAACACGTGCTGGCGGTGTGAGCCGCTTTCTTTTGCCTACTTTTCTTTGCGGCGGCAAAGAAAAGTAGGTGCCGCCCCGCACAGGGGCAACGCTAGCGAACCAATAACATCAAGCGGATGCCAGCGCAAAACCCCAGAACAACCAAACCGCTTGCGCAGCAAACACCGCCCCTCAAGACCCCTTCTCCATCTTGACGATGGTCAACGCACCATTAACGTTTTCGATCCGCACCTTGACCTTGTCACCCTCGTGCACCTGCTTGACCATCGCAGCGTCCTTCGCCTTGAACGCCATGGTCATCGGCGGCATGCCGACATTTTCCAGCGCGCCGTGCTTCAACGTCACCATGCCAGTCTCCGGGTCCACCTTCCTGACCTCCGCATCGGTGAGCGCCGTCTTCGGCGACATCTTCGAACCCGAAGGCGCAGACATATTCATGCCCGCCATCTCATCACCAGCAAACGCCGGAACGGCAAAAACACCTGCAAGCGCAGCAGAAACAACAATCAGTTTTTTCATCGGATTTCTCCAGTTTCAGTAGAAGGCACGTTCGTGCCAGAAGGGACTGCATCGAGGAACCGCTCATGGCCCACATGTCTCGCGCGACGGCGCTGCAACAGATACCAGGCCGCGGGAATAACGAACATCGACAGAAGCGGCGCGGTGACCATGCCGCCCACCATCGGCGCGGCAATGCGCTGCATCACCTCCGACCCGGCGCCATGTCCGATCATGATCGGGATGAGACCCGCAAGCACCACCGCGACCGTCATGGCCTTCGGCCGGACACGCAGCACCGCACCCTCGCGAATCGCATCGAGTAGCAAAGCCTCGGTGAACGGTTCGCCATCTTCGAGCCGGCGGTTAAGCGCGCCTTTCAGGTACAGCAGCATCACGACACCGAATTCGGCCGCGACGCCCGCGAGCGCGATGAAGCCAACCGACGTCGCGACGGATACCGCATGCCCCAGCACCCAGATCAGCCAGAAGCCGCCCACCAGCGCAAACGGCACCGTCGACATCAACAGCAACGCATCGGCCGCCGAGTTGAACGTGAGGAACAGCAGCACGAAGATGACGACGAGCGTCACCGGAATCACCGTGCGCAACTTCGCCGCCGCGCGCTCCAGGTACTCGAACTGACCTGACCACGCAATCGAGTACCCCGGCGGCAACGCAACCTTCTCCGCGACGGCGCGCTGCATCGCCTTCACGGCCGACTGCAAGTCCGTATTGCGAATGTCGACGTAGACGAAACCGGAAAGCCGCGCGTTTTCACTGCGAATCGACGGCGGCCCGTCGACAATGGCGATATGCGCAACATCGCCGAGCTGGATCTGCGCGCCCCGGTCCGTGACGACGGGCAGTTGCCGCAACTTCTCGAGCGAGTCCCGGACCTCGCGCGGATAGCGGATGTTGATCGGGTAGCGCTCGCGGCCAGCAATCACCTCGCCGACGTTCTCACCGCCCACCGCCGACGAGACGACCGACTGCACGTCCGCCACCGAAAGCCCATAGCGTGCCGCCGCGAGCCGGTCGATATCGACGTCGATGTAACGGCCGCCATTCAGCCGCTCGGCGAGCGCCGAGGTGACGCCCGGCACATCCTTCACCGCTGCTTCGACCTGTGATGCAATCCTGTCGATTTGCGTCAGGTCCGGGCCCGAAATCTTGACGCCGACGGGCGTCTTGATGCCCGTCGACAGCATGTCGATCCGGTTGCGGATAGGCGGAACCCACACATTCGACAGACCCGGCACCTTCACCGTCCGGTCCAGTTCATCGACCAGCTTTTCCGGCGTCATGCCGGGTCGCCATTCGCTGCGGGGCTTGAACTGGATCGTCGTCTCGAACATCTCCAGACCCGGCGCGGGGTCAGTGGCGGTGTCGGCACGTCCCGATTTGCCGAACACGGTCGCCACCTCCGGCACGGTCTTGATGAGCCGGTCGGTCTGTTGCAGCAGTTCACTCGCTTTCTCGGTCGAAATGCTCGGCAGTGCCGTCGGCATGTACAGCAGGTCGCCTTCGTCGAGTGGCGGCAGGAACTCTCCGCCAAGACGCGACACCGGCACGATGGTCGCAGCCAGTGCGATTACGGCGACGCCGATCGCAAGCCATGGGTGTCGAAGCGTGGCTTCGAGCAGCGGTCTGTACAGGCGAATCAGTACGCGGTTGATAGGGTTGGCGTTTTCGTGCGGAATGCGGCCCCGGATGAGATAGCCCATCAGCACAGGCACGAGCGTCACGGACAAACCTGCTGCGGCTGCAATCGTGTACGTCTTCGTGTATGCCAGCGGCGAGACGAGCTTGCCTTCCTGTCCTTCGAGCGAAAACACAGGAATAAAGGACAGCGTGATGATGAGCAGCGAGAAGAACAGCGCGGGCCCGACCTCGGCGGCAGACGTCGCAATCAGTTCCCAGCGTTGCGCGGCGGTTATCGGCGTGCCCGGATGCGCGTGCTCGAACGCCTCAAGATGCTTGTGCGCGTTCTCTATCATCACGATGGCCGCGTCGATCATCGCGCCGATGGCAATCGCAATGCCGCCGAGCGACATCAGGTTCGCATTGATGCCCTGATAGCGCATCACGATGAAGGCCGCCAGCACACCGAGCGGCAGCGACAGGATGGCGACGAACGCACTGCGCAGATGAAACAGGAAGACCGCGCAAACCAGCGCGACGACGATGAACTCCTCGATGAGCTTGTCCTTGAGGTTGTCCACCGCGCGATCGATGAGTTGCGAGCGGTCGTAGGTCGTGACGACCTCGACGCCAGGCGGCAGCGAGCGCTTCAGGTCAGCAAGCTTTGCTTTCACCGCCTCGATGGTCGTCAGCGCGTTCTTGCCCGAACGCATGACGATGACGCCTCCCGCTACCTCTCCCTGACCGTTCAGTTCCGCGATACCGCGGCGCGTCTCGGGCCCAATCTGGACGCGCGCCACATCGCCGAGCAGTACGGGCGTACCGGCATCGTTCGTGCGCAGCACGACATGGCGAAAGTCATCCGGTGAATGCAGATAGCCGGAAGAACGCACCACATATTCGGACTCGGCGAGTTCGACGACGGAGCCGCCTGACTCCTGGTTGGCCTTGCCCAGCGCGTCGGCCACCATCGTCTGCGTGATGCCGTATGCGCGCAGCTTGTCAGGGTCGAGCACCACCTGGTACTGGCGCACCATGCCGCCTATCGACGCCGCTTCGGACACGTCCGGCACCGACTTCAGTTCGAACTTCAGGAACCAGTCGTTCAGTGCACGCAGTTGCCCGAGGTCATGCCGCGCGGTCCGGTCGACGAGGGCGTACTCGTACACCCAGCCCACGCCCGTCGCATCCGGGCCGAGCGAGACGGTCGCCCCAGGCGGCAGACGACTTTGCACCTGGTTCAGGTACTCGAGCACGCGCGAGCGAGCCCAATACGGGTCGGTCTTGTCGTCGAACAGCACGTAGACGAACGCATCGCCGAACGCCGAATAGGCGCGGATGGCTTTTGCGCCCGGCACGCCGAGCAACGTCGTGGTGAGCGGATAGGTCACCTGGTCCTCGATGACCTGCGGCGCCTTGCCCGGGTACGAAGCCTTGATGATGACCTGCGTGTCAGACAGGTCGGGCAGTGCATCGAGTGGGGTCTGGGTGACCGAATAGATGCCCCACGCCGTCACGAGCACGGTGGCGAGGAGAACCAGGAAGCGGTTGTGAATGGACCAGCGAATGAGGCGCGCAATCATTGGGCACCTCCGGCGGGTTCGACCTTCTGCAACTGGTAGCCATCACCGGACTGGCTGAAGACGAAATGCACCGTCTGGCCTGCCTTCACATCCGGAAACGCGGTGGGCGCCGGCTTGCTGAACGACATCGTCATTGCCGGCCAGTTCAGGGCCGGTATCGGCTGATGCGAGAACGTGATGTCTTGCGGCGTGACCTTTTCGACCTTGCCGGTAGTCTCGTACGTTTGTGGCGCCGCCGCTGAAGCCGATGCCGGCGTTGCAACGCCCGGACTCGCGCCTGCGCCACCTTCCAGCCGTGGCAGGACCGATTTCAGGCTGGCTTCCGAATCGATCAGGAACTGGCCGGAGGCGACGACCTGCTCGCCGTCGCTCAATCCGCTCAGCACCTCGGTTTCGCTGCCGACGTCGTTGCCAACCGTCACCGTCACGGGCTGCAGCCGGCCACCCCTGTTTCTCGCGATGACGACAGAGCGCTTGCCCGTCGTGATGACTGCCTCGGACGGGACGAGCAGACGCGACACGGTCTTCTGTCCATCGACGCGCACACGCATCAACATGCCGGGCGTGAGCTTCAGCGCGGTGTTGTCGATTTCGAGGCGTGCCTGCAGCGTGCGGCTACTGGCGCTGATGCCCGGCAGGATTTCGCGGATCTGCCCGTTGAAGTGTTGCGCCGGGTCGCCGGAGAACGTCGCATCGACGCGCATGCCGGGTTGAACGCTCAACGCAAGCGACTCGGGAATTTCGACGATGAGCCAGAGCTTCGAGAGGCCGGCGACCTTGGCCAGCGTCTGGCCCGGCGTAACCTGTGCCCCGTCTCGCACGTTCAGTTCGCTCACGACGCCCGTTTCCGGCGACGACAGAACGACATGTGTCTGAACCTTTCCAGTCCGGTCGAGGGCCGCGATCACGCCGTCTGGAATCGACAGCGCACGCATCCGTGCGCGCGACGCTTCCAGCAGGCCCACGTCCATGCCGCTGCGCCTGAGCGACAGATATTCTTCCTGTGGCGCGAGCCAGTCGGGTACGAACAGCGACGCTATCGGCGCTCCCTTGCGTATTCGCTGCATGGGCGCATTGGCGTACAAATGGTCGATGTAGCCCGTGACCCGTGACTGCACGACGTCCGCCTGGGACTCGTCGAACTGGGTGGTGCCGACGGCATCGAAGCCTTCCGACGTCTGCTGGCGGCGAACGGTTGCGTAGCGGATGCCCAGATTCTGCTGGAGGCCCGGGTCGATGTGGATGCCCGTCGAGCCGCCTCCTTCGTCCGCGTAGACGGGCTCCAGCTGCATCTCCATGAAGGGAGACTTGCCCGGCTTGTCGAAGTGCTGGGCGGGGACCATCGGGTCGTGCCAATACAGTACCTTGCGACCTGTCTTCGGATCGACGTTGGCGCTGGACGTCGCGGTGCCGACAGCGCTCGCTCCCTCCGACGCCGGACGACGCGTGCCGGCAACATAGCCTGCAGCGAGCAGGGCCACCGCGGCGAACACCATCAGGGCCGCGCGTGCCAGTTGTTTCTTGTGCATGTTGTTCTCCTTTACTGACCCACGGACATCGACGCCGGCACGACCTGGTATTCGAGCTGTGCCCAGGTTTGCGACACATCGCGTTGCAGGTCCAGCACCTGAAGCTCGGCCTCGAGTTGCGCACGCCGGGCAGCAAAGGTGTCGGCGAGCGAGCCGGTGCCTGCCCGGTATGCGGCAGCCGCAAGTTGCACGCGCTGGCCGGCTGCCGGAAGCAGGGAGTTGGAGAGACTGGTAATGCGTTCGCGACCGCTGGCGAGGGTCGCGGACTCTGTGCGGATATCCGCTTCCACCTGACGTTGCGCGTCTTCGTACATCAGCCGCGCCCTGGTGGCGAGTTCCGCCTTCTCGCTCGCATCCCGGTCCTGGCGATTCTTGCGATTGATGGGCAGCGGAATGCTGACGCCGACCGACACCATGTTCGAATACGCGCCACCGCGTTGCTGGTAGGCGACTTCCCACGTCCAGTTGGGGCTGCGGTTACTGTTTGCGACGGCGGTATCGGCATCGGCGACCGCAATGTCCCGCGAGGCCGCGACGAGCACGGGCTGCACCTCGCGCAGTTCTTCCGGCGGCAGCGACGACACATAGGATTGCGGCGCGGGCGGCTCGCCCGTCACGTCCGAAACGGGTGTCGCCGTCCAGCGCGACAGGCCGATGAGCGCGGTCTGCAATGTCTGCTGCGCCTTGAGCAACTGGTCCTGGGTCTGCGCGAGCATCGCCTGGGCCTGGGTGACATCGGCGGCCGTCGCTTTCGCTCCACGATAAGACGCTTTCGTCGCGTCCAGTTCGTGGGTCATATGCTCGACGAGCTGACGTTGCAGCGAGACGCCCTTCTTCGCGTAGACCGCGCCGAGCCACGCTATGGCCGTTTGTTGGCGGGTGTTCGCGAGCTGGCCCAGGTAGCCGGCCCGTTCGCGGTCCACCAGGTCGTTCGCCAGTTCGGAGCGGAGCCGGCGCTTGTCGCCCGACACCCATTCCTGCTCGATGCCGATACGGCGCATCGTCATGAAGTCCTGGCCGATGGTGTATTTCTGCGGCCCGGTGACCGGCAGATTATCGACACCGGCCTTGAGTGTCGGGTCGGGCAACTGACCGGCGCGGACGGCCGCTTCCGAACTCGCGCGCACGGAGGCCTGTGCCGCCCCCATCGCGGCGGAGCGATCCGTCGCAGCCTGAAGCGCGGCATCGAGTGTGACGGGTGTTTCCTGAGCGTACGCGCTGACGCTCGTGAGAAGCAGCGCGGCAAAAAGTGAACGCGCGCGCGGTGGTGCACGCCGGCATGACGGCGTGACTTTGGTCGAAGGCATGGTCTAACCCCAACGGCGGACTCCCATAGGGAATCCACGTCCTGGACGCAGGACGACATCGCCACTAATGCGGCGAACCTGTCAGCAAGGGATCAGATGGCGCGAGGAGGTCGCCAGAGGCCGCCCGGTTCACGGACGATGAGCGACTGCGCGTAGTGGAAAACGACGGGGCTGGACAGTCCCGCAGGGCGGGAGACTTCGATGCGCGAGGCCGGGTGGTACAGGCTGCCAAGCTGGCATTGCGCCGTTGCCTTGCAGAAGAATCCTTTGGCTTTTTCCGGCTGAGACGATTGCGTCATCTCGCAGCCGGGCATGTCCGACGACATGGCGCTGCCTTCGTCGGAACCCATGCTCATCTGCATCGGACATTCACCCGTCAAGCCGCTCGCTGCCAGCCCACTGATGGGCAGCACCGCGCAAAGCAAGAGGAGGAGCAAGGTCCGGAGAAATTTCATGGCTGGGATTATAGCCGAGGCTGCGCCGGAAAATGCGTACGCTGCACGACTGTATGACCGCTCTCGCGGATACAGGCGCTAGCATGGGCGTTACCGCGAATGCGCTTCCGCTGCTCCCGTGTCATACATGGCGTACGCCGATATCCGGGCCGCCCTGACGCGGACATCGGCGAAAAAACAAAAGCATCACGAGCCTGGGTTCAAGCCATCCAGCTCACATGCGCACTCACCACGCGCCAGCCTTCGGGCGTCTTCACCCAGGTCTGACTTTGCCTGCCGACACGCGCCTCGCTATCGCGCCGAAACTCGATATTCGCGACGGCGAACGCATCGCCATAAGTGGTCACGACACGCGCCGTCACCGTACGCTCGAGTCCCTTACCAGGCCGCGCAGCGCGAAACGCACGGATCGCGTCATACCCGTACAGGTTTTCCGTCGCGCCATACCGCAACGTATGCGGCGAGTCGAAGAACAGCGCATCGAGCACGGCAACGTCGTTGGTGACGAGCGCCTGCTCATAAGCATCGAATGCCGCATTGACTTCGGCGAGTACATCCGGTCGATTGATCTCGATCATCATTGCGCTCCCGCATCGAACGAAGGCAGCGAACAGTACGCGACCTCCGCAGCTTCCAGACGCCGCGCCGCTTCGAACGCAAGCTCTTCACGCCAGGGCGGCGCGATCAGTTGAACGCCGATCGGCAAACCACCGCGCGTACGCATCGGCGCTACGACGACAGGCAGACCGAGACAGGAAACCGGCTGCGTCAACAACCCGAGATTAGGCCGCACAGCGAGCCGCTCGCCATTCACGTCCATGAACTCATCGCCGATGTGCGGCGCCACGACGGGCGTAGCCGGTGCAATCAGCACATCGTATTGCGAGAACAGTTCCAGCACGCGACGCCGCAATGCAGCGCGCACACGCTGCGCCTGCACGATCCACGCAGCGGGTAGCAACGCACCCGCAATCAGCCGGTCGCGCGACAAGGGCTCACGTTCGTCATAGCGCGCATGCAGATTCGCCATATGCAGTTGACCGCCCTCGGCCGCCGTGATCAGAAACGCCGCGCCGCGCGCCGCATCGGCATCGGGATATTCAACCGTATGCGTCGCCGACAACGCCTCAGCGGCAACGTGCGAGGCTTCGCGCGCATCGTCATTCGCATGTTCATCGAAATAGCCGCCGAGCCGCGCCACGCGCAACACACCCGGCCGCGCATTCGCGGATTCGAAGCCACGCTGCGCGCAGGCGGGATCGAACGGATCGGTGCATTGCAACGCGTCGTAGACGGCAGCGAGATCGTCCACGCTACGCGCGAACGCACCCATATGATCGAGGCTCGCGACGAACGGCCAGGTGCCGTGCCGCGACAGGCGTCCATAAGTCGGCTTCACGCCGAACACGCCGCACAGCGAAGCCGGCACGCGCACGGAGCCGTTGGTATCGGTGCCGAGCGTGATCGGCACGAAGCCCGCTGCGACGGCCGCCGCGCTCCCGCCCGACGACCCGCCCGCCGTACGCGTCACATCGTGCGGATTGCGGCACGGTCCTGCGTGATGGTTTTCGGTCGTGAAGCCGTACGCGAACTCGTCCATGTTGAGCGCGCCGACCATGATCGCGCCTTGATCGCAAAGGCGTTTTACGAGCGTCGCGTCAGTGGTGGCGGGCGGCGCGTCGGCCAGTACGCGCGAGCCGGCGATCGTCGTGACGCCCGCTATGTCGAACAGATTCTTCGCCGCAAACGGAACGCCCGCGAGCGGCGGCAACGTCTGACCGCTCGCGCGGCGCGCATCGAGCGCATCGGCTTCGGCGAGCGCGCGTTCGCGCGTGACGGCGGTGAACGCATTGATCTGCGCGTCGTGTGTGTCGATCCGTGCGAGCGTCGCCTCGATCAACTCACGGGCGTTGAACTCGCCTTCGGCATACGCGCGCGCGATGGACAACGCACTGCCGGAAACACTGCTGGATGTCGTCATGGGCGATACACCGTCGCGGGTTCGTCGTTTGTGTCGACGGGATACGCCAGCACGGGCGCGGCAAGCTGCGCGACGCGCGCGAATTGCGCTTTCACGCGCGCGGCGGCTTCAGCGGGAAGCGCTGGGAAGTGCAGGGCGAGTGCGGCATCGACGTAATCGTCTAGCGTGGTATCGAGAGAAGTTGGCATGGTTGTCGGATCACAAAAGAGTAGGGAAAAGCTGGCGCGCCCGCGCGATCAACGCGCGGTCGCTGCCACGCGGGCCGATGATCGATAGCGCCAGCGGTCGTGCGCTTTCGTTCACGACGGGGACGGTGACTTGCGGCAAGCCGCCGAATGCGGCAATCGCATTCATGGTCAACGCGTCGCGATAGAACGCATCGGTGCGTTCGGGCGTTTCCTGCCTGTTCAACAGCGAGCGCGGCGTGGTCGGCAGCACGATCAGTGCGTCGCCCACGACGCCGTCGATGCGTTGCGCGAACGTCTCGCGCAAGACTCGACAGCGTTCGACTTCGGCGGCGTCGTGCGTCTTCAGGCGCGCGAAGCGCGCGGCGATATCGGCGCCGAAGCGCGGCCTGGTCGCATCGATCCACGCGCCGAGCGACGCGCCGATCGCATCGTCCTGCAACTGCTGGTACACATGCAGCCAGTGCGCGCGGTCATCCGCGATGACGTCGATCTCGTCGTCCGTGGCCAACCATTCGCGCAGGCGCTGTGCGTCCACAGGTTCATTCGTTGCGCGTGCAGCGAATGCTTCCTTGCAGCGCACGAGGGCCGAGGGCGCATCGACGGAAGGCGCGCCGTCCAGCAACACGTCGGCGACACGCGCGAGCAGCGCGCCCGTGGGCGCAAACCAGCCGACAGTATCGAAGCAGGGCGCGAAGGGCAGGACGCCTTCCAGCGAGACGGCATCGTGAGTCGGACGAATCCCCCACAGTCCGCAGAACGCGGCGGGCACGCGCACCGAGCCGCCCGTGTCGGTGCCGAGCGCGAAGTCCACTTCGCCGCTCGCCACGGCGGAGGCCGAGCCGCTCGACGATCCGCCCGGCAGCGCAAACGGCCAGCGTGGATTCAGCGGCGTGCCGTAGTGAGCGTTCACGCCTTCCAGACTGTAGGCAAGTTCGTCGGTGATCGTCTTGCCGTCCACCGATGCGCCCGCATCGAGCAAGCTGGCCACACAAGGCGCATGTCGCACCGCGGGATGGTGAGTCGCGAGCCAGTCGGGGTTGCCGCCGCCCGTGGTCGTGCCCGCCACGTCGATCAGATCCTTGACCGCGAAGCGCAAGCCGTCGAGCGCGCCGCGCGCGGTGGCGCCGACTTCGACACGCGGGCCCGGGATGAACGCGCTCATGCTGCCGCTCCCTTCAGTGCAGCCGCGAATTGCGGCGAATCCGCGACGAAGCCATAGCACTTCTTCACATTCCAGATGCTGGCTTCCGTGCAGAACGCGGGCGACGACGTCGCGCAGCAATCGGTCAGCATCACGCAGCCGTAGCCGAGAAAATTCGCGTCGGTGAGCGTGTGCATCACACACTGATCGGTATTGACGCCCGCGAAGAACACCGTGCGCGTGCCGAGGTTGCGCAGGATGCTGTCGAGCGGTGTGTCCCAGAAGCCGCTGATGCGGTACTTGTCCACGCAGATGTCCTGCTGCTCGATCTTCAGTTCGTCGACCACGGCGGCCGCCCACGAATCTTTCTCCAGCACGCGCGCGCCATGTTCCGGCAACGGCTCGCCAAGACCGATGCCCGTGCCTGTCGGCTTGTACAGATGGATCTGATTGGGCGGCATGTTCGCGAGATCCGGCCGGTTGCCCCAGTTCACCCAGATGACGGGAACGCCGCTCTCGCGCACGACGGGCAGCAGGCGCTGCAGTGGTGCAATCGGTGCCCGGTCCGCACTGTAATCGCCCCCAATGTGGTCCACCCACCCGCCTTTGGTGCAGAAGTCGTTCTGCATGTCGATGATCACGAGGGCCGATTTTTCGATGTCGAAGCGGACGTTTTGCGGCTCGGAATCGAGGATGGCGATGCGCGGCGCAGGCGTCGGCGCGGCCATGTCGACGAGCGTTTCGGTGGCCCTCCAGCGGGTCTGCGCGAAGGCGCCGAGCGCGCCGCCAGGCGTTGCCAGGTCTGGGTTCGAGTTGTCGTTCACGGGTTTCTCCAGAGCGTTGAACGGGTGATGTCCGAGGGTTCCTGAAACGGCGGTTTACACGTCGCCAATGCCGCTCGCCAGATCGGAAACGCGGAAGCATTCCGGCGGGATCGAACGCGCATTGGCATCGAAGTTGCAACGTGCATTTCAGTCATGAATAACCTACTTACCCAAATCCAACGCAAAAGGAGTGCCAATGATGATCGGTTCGCAACAGGTATCGAACGGGAAACTGCGCCGGCTCCTGGCTCGCACGCTCGTCGTGACGGGACTCGTCGCGCTCGCCGCGCCGTCGCTCTTCATTCCCGCCGCGCACGCCGCCGATGACGCGATGCGCGTCGGCGTGCTGATTCCCGGCTCGAAGACGGACAAGGGGTGGATGGAATCGGGCTACGACGGCGTGGTCGCCGCGCAGAAGGAATTCGGCCCGAAGCTGAAGACGCAGATCATCGAGAACATCAACTACGCGGACATGGAGCAGGCGCTCACCAATCTCGCGTCGAAGAATCAACTGGTGATCGGCATCGGCGGACAGACGCAGGCGGCCGTGCTGAAGATCGCCAAGCGCTTTCCCAATGTGAAGTTCTCGGTCGTGGGCGGCAACAAGGGTGAGAACATGCCGCCCAATGTCGCGGGGTACGACGTGAAGCAGGCCGAGATCGCATTCGTCGCGGGCGCGGCCGCCGCGATGATGTCGAAGAGCGGCGCAGTGAGCTACGTGGGCGGCATGGAGATTCCGTCCATCGTCAACGCGGGCAAGGAATTCGGCAACGGCGCGCGCTATATCAACCCGAAGGTGAAGTACTTCGAGAGCTATACGGGCGACTTCGACAACGTCGCGAAGGCACGCGAAGCGACGGCTGCCGCCATCGCGCAAGGCGCCGACGTCCACTATCACATCTTGAACCTCGGGTTGCGCGGGCTGGAACAGGCGGCGAAGGAAAAGAACACGCACATCATCGGCAGCTATACGGACCGTTGCGGCACCGATCCGCTGTATGTGGCGTACAGCATCACGGGCGTCGGCTACCAGGCGCAGTACGCGATCGAGCAACTCGAGAAGGGCCAATGGCAGCCGGGCTACAAGGCCTTCGGCCTGGCAATGGGACCGAAAGCGTCGAGCATGGTGATCTGCAAGTCGACGCCCGCGATGGACGCGAAGCTCAAGCAGATCGAAGACGACATCCTGAGCGGCAAGATCAAGGTATCCGAGGGATGAGCACGCTCGCTTCTCCCGTCGCGCGTGCCGAGCCGATTCTGTCGCTGACGACCATCGGCAAGCATTTTGGCGCGTTCACGGCGCTCGAAGGCGTGTCGCTCGATCTGATGCCGGGCGACGTGCACTGCCTGCTCGGCGAGAACGGCGCGGGCAAATCGACGCTGTGCAACGTGATTTTCGGCGTTCACCAGCCCGATGCGGGCGCGATGCAGGTGAACGGCGCGCCGTATCGTCCGCGTAATCCGCGCGAGGCATTGGCGCACGGCATCGCGATGGTGCATCAGCATTTCAGTCTCGTCGACGACGCCAGCGTGCTCGACAATCTTCTGCTTGGCCAGGCGCGCGGCTGGCTCAACCGGCAACGCGAAGCGACGCGCTTGCGTGAAGTGCTGGCGAGCGTCGGGCTGGAACTCGCGCTCGATGCGAAGGTGGCCGACCTGTCGGTGGGCGAGCGGCAGCGCGTGGAAATCGTCAAATGCCTGATGCGCGAGCCGCGTCTTCTGCTGCTCGACGAACCGACAGCCGTGTTGCTGCCCGCCGAGATCGACGCGCTGCTCGACACCTGCGAGCGCGTCGCCGCACGCGGTTGCGCGGTGGTGCTCGTCACGCACAAGCTGAAGGAGATTTGCCGGATCGCCACGCATGCGACCGTGCTGCAATCGGGGCGCGTGGTGGCGCGTTCGGCGACGCCGTCGAGCGAAATCGACCGGCTCGTGCATGCGATGATTCATCGCCCCGGTAAAGACGGTGATGAGGACGACGGCGATCTGGCGAGCCGTCTGTCGCTCGTCAGCGCGCGCTCGCCATACTCGCGTCCGCTTGCCGAAGAGGTATTGCAGATCGACGGTCTGAGCGCACGCGATGCCGAAGGTGTCACGCGCCTCGAAGCTTGCACGCTCGTCGTGAATCGCGGCGAGATCGTCGGCATTGCGGGCGTGGAAGGGAATGGGCAGAGCGAACTCGGCGCGGTGCTCGCGGGCATGTCGAGCGCATCGGCGGGACGCTTTTTCATCGCGGGGCGCGACATGACGAATGCGACGCCGCGCGAACTGACGCAAGCAGGCGTCGGCATCGTGCCCGAAGATCGACACGCAGTGGGATGCGTCACGGGCATGAGCGTCGCCGACAATCTGCTGCTCAATCACCTCGACCGTTACACGCGCGCCGGTTTTCTGCGCCGCGGTGCGATGCGCGCTGCCGCGCTCGATCTGATGCAGCGCTTCGACGTGCGCGCAAGCGGCCCCGACGCGCTGTTCGGCGGGCTGTCGGGCGGCAATCAGCAGAAGGCCGTGCTGGCGCGAGAACTGACGCTCGATCCCCTGCTGTTCCTGCTCGCCGCGCAGCCCACGCGCGGCCTCGATGTCGGCGCGGTCGCCGCCGTGTATGCGCACATTCGCGCCGCGCGCGATCGCGGCGTGGGCGTGCTGCTGATTTCCTCCGAACTCGACGAACTGATGAGCGTCGCCGACCGTATCGTCGTGCTGTATCGCGGGCGCGTCATGGGCACCTGTACGCCCGACGCGAGCAATCGCGGCCGCATCGGCGCGTGGATGGCGGGCGCGGGAGAACCTGCATGAATCCGCAGATGAAGGTGCAAACCCTATTCGGCTCGACGCACGACGCGCAGGGCTGGCGCGCGCGTCTGCCGCATGTGCGCGTGGCGGGCGTGATCGCCGGGGCCGTCGTATTCGCGATGCTGGCGGCGCTCGCGCTGATCGCGCTGATGGGCGTACACATTTCAGACGCGCTCGCGGCTTTCGCCGACGGCGCATGGGGCTCGCCATATGCGATCGGCGCGTCGATCAATCGGAGTCTCGCGTTCGCGCTGGTCGGCACCGGCTTCGTGATCGCGAACCGCGCGAAGCTCACCAACGTGGGCGGCGAAGGGCAGCTTGCGATCGGCGGTATCGTCGCGACGGCGCTCAGTCTCTACGGCGGCTGCGCGCACTTGCCGTTCGGCCTGTCGTTCATCGTGCCGATGCTCGGCGCCGCCGCCGCTGGCGCGCTGTGGGGCGGCGTGCCCGGCGTGCTGAAAGCGAAGGCCGGCACCAACGAGGTGATCAGCACGTTGCTGCTGTCGTTCATCGCCGTGTGGTTGCTTTACTGGTGCGTGCAGAGCGAAGCGCTGCTGCGCCAGCCGATGACGAACGGCGCGACCTTGCCCGAATCGCTCGAAATTCCCGATCTCACGAAACTCCCGGCGATCTTCGCGGCGAGCGGCATGAACCTCAATATCGGCCTGCCCGTCACGATCGCGCTGGCGATCGGTTCCGCGTTCATGCTCACGCGTACGCGCTTCGGCCTGTCGCTGCGCGCCGCGGGCCTCAATGCGGTCGCGGCGAGGCGCGCGGGTCTGCCGATCACATCGTCGATCGTCGGCGCGCTGGCGCTGGCGGGCGCCTTCAGCGGGCTGGCCGGCGCGTTGATGCTGCAAGGCGATCAATACTCGCTGAAAGCAGGCTTCTCGTCGGGCTACGGCTTCGACGGTCTGGTGGTCGGCCTGCTTGCGCGCGGCTCCATCACGGGCGTGTTCGCAGCGGCGCTGCTGTTCGGCTTTTTGCGCTCGGGCGGCATCAACATGGAAATGGTCGCGCAGGTGCCGTCGGCGCTCGTGCTGATCGTGCAGGGCATCGTCACCATCGCGCTCGCGGGCGGCGCGATGTGGCTCGACAAGGGAGACGCGCGTCAATGAACCTCGAACTTCTCGCAGTCTTTGCGGGCGCGTCGATCCGGCTCGCCGCGCCGATGATGCTCGCGTCCACGGGCGAACTCGTGAGCGAGCGCGCGGGCGTGCTCAATATGAGCGTCGAAGGCATGATGCTGACGGGCGCGTTTCTCGGCGCGACCTTTTCATGGTTGACGGGCAATCCGTCGATTGGTTTGCTGTGCGGCATGCTCGGCGTGATTCCGCTCGCGCTGCTGCAGGCATTCCTGAGCGTGACGATGCGCGCGAACCAGATCGTGACGGGCATCGGCATCAACATTCTGGCGCTCGGCGGCACGACACTCGCGTACCGCGAAATCTTCGGCGAGCGTTCGAGCGCGGTGATTCCGGGTCTTGCGCACTGGTCGCCGCCTGTGCTCGGCACGCTGCCCGTCATCGGCGAACCGATATTCGGGCAAGTGTGGCTGCTGTATGCGGGGCTCGCGGTGCTAGTTGCAACCTACGTGGTGATGCGTCACACCGCCCTGGGCGTCGCGCTGCACGCAACGGGTGTCGCGCCTCGCGCGGTCGATCAATCGGGTCTCGGCGTCGCGCGAATTCGCTACGGCGCGGTGGTGTTCTCGGGCGTGATGTCGGCGGCGGCAGGGTGCTTCATCTCGATCGGCGACATCCATACCTTTACGGAAGGCATGACCAACGGCGCGGGCTATCTGGCCATTGCCGCGATCATCTTCGGCAACTGGAAGGTCGGACGCACGGCGCTCGCGTGCCTGCTGTTCGGGGCGGCGACGGCGATGCAGTTTCAACTGCCGATGTTCGGGCTGCATGTGCCGACCGCGTTGCTCATCATGCTGCCGTATCTGCTGGCGCTCGTGGCCGTGGCGGGCCTGATTGGCCGCCAGTCCGCGCCGCCCGCGCTCACCCAGCCGTTCAGGCGCTGAGCGCGCGAGCGCCAGGGCGCGGCGGAGTACCATGACGATACGCCGCGCCATTCTTCAATCATTCATCGACACCATGCCACGCAACGCCTCTGTACCCAGTGCATCCGCCCGAACGGCGAAGGACGAGCCTACGCGTCGCCAGCAACTTGCGGCCAGGACGCGCGAGCGTATCTTCCGGATCGCCATCAAGGAGTTCGCCGACAAGGGCTTCAGTGGTGCGCGCGTGGAAGGGATCGCGAGTCGCGCGAAGGTCAACATCCGGATGATCTATCACTACTTCGGCGGCAAGGAAATGCTGTATGTCGAAGTGCTGGAGCATGTGCTTGCGAAGCTGCGCGAAGCGGAGCTGGCCGTCGAACTGGATGAGAAAACTGTCGATCCCGCAGCGGGCGTCTTGCAGCTATACGATTTCACGGAAGGCCACTTTTCTGCGCATCCCGAGTTGCTGTGTCTGCTTTCGTGGGAGAACCTGAACCGGGCGCGCTACCTGAAACGATCGAAAGTCATTCCCGCGATGTCGTCGCCCGTGCTCGACAAACTGCGCACCTTGATTCAACGCGGAGAGGCCGCTGGCGAGTTGCGCGAGGGGATCGATCCGTTGCATATGTACGTGACGCTCGTGAGCCTCGCGTATTTTCACAAGTCCAATGCGTATACGCTGTCACGCATGTTCGACACGGACATGCTCGCGCCTGAATGGCAGACGGCGCACAAGGCACAGGCGCACGAACTCGTGCGCGCGTTTCTGACGGGAGCGCGTGTACCGGAACTGGCGGCGCATTTCTGATCTTGCCGATAACGCGCCGCGCAGTGCATCAAGCCGCAGCGGCTCGCTTGCGTGCGAGCGATCTCGCGATGAGCAATCCCCCCACCATCACCGCCAGCGAGATCAACGTCGTCATCGTGCCGAGCGCGTAGATGACGGGCGTAGTCACCGAGGTCGTCAGGCCCTGCAGTTCGAGCGGCAGCGTATTCTGATCGCCGATCGCCTGTGACGTGCGCGCGATTTCATCCCACGAAAGCGTGAAGCCGAACATCGCGACGCCGATCACGGACGGCCCGATGATGGGCAGCACGACATGGCGGAACGATTGCCACGGCGATGCGCCCAGATCGCGTGCCGCTTCCTCGAAGGCGGGATTGAAGCGGTTGAAAACGGCGAACATCACGAGCAGGCCGAACGGTAACGTCCACGTGAGATGCGCGCCGAGCGCGGACGTATAGAGGCCCATCGACGTGGTCCAGCTATCCGCGAACGACTGGAATCCCCACTCATTGGCCAGATACTTGATGAGCGTATCGAGCAGCCGGAAGGTCAGCCCGATGCCGAGTGAGACGATGATGGACGGCATGATGAGACTCGCAACCGATACGTAGAACACGGCCGTATCGCCGCGAAAGCGCCGCCTGAACGCGAGGCCCGCGCTCACCGAGAACAGCACCGTCAGCAGCGTTACCGCAATCGCGAGCTTGACGGAGCGCCCGAACGCAGCCCAGATGTCGACATCGCCGACACCATTGCGCAAGACCTCGAACCAGTGCAGCGACACGCCGCGCATCGGAAACGTCAGACCGCCTTCCGGACCCTGAAACGACAGAATGAAAATCGTGATCACAGGGCCGTACAGAAACAGCACGAAGAGGCCGAACAGCAGCGCGAGCCAGTAGAAGCTCGCGGGGCGACGCTCGCGATGCCTGAGCGAAACACTCATGTCAGAGTTCCTTTCTGATGTCGACGGCGCGCGTCAGTGCCCACACGATCATGAGCACCGCCGCGAGCAGAATGATCGCGTTCGCGGCCGCGGCGGGAAACTGCAGATAGCCCGTTTGCACCTGGATGATCTTGCCGACCGACGCGATCTGCTGTCCGCCCATCACGCCCACGGTGAGGAAATCGCCCATCACGATCGTGACGACGAAGATCGAGCCGATCACGATGCCTGTTTTGGACAGCGGCAGCACGACGTCGCGGATCACCTGCCAGCCGCTTGCGCCGCCGTCGCGCGCGGCTTCGAGCAGCGAGCGGTCGATCCGCATCATCGCGTTGAAGATGGGGACGATCATGAAGAACGTATACAGATGCACGAACGCCAGTACGACCGAAAAGTTCGAATACAGCAGCCATTCGAGCGGCTGGTCGACCAGATGCGCGGACATCAGCGCCTGATTGACCAGCCCGTTGCGGCCGAGCAGCGGAATCCACGAGATCATGCGGATCACGTTCGACGTCCAGAACGGAATCGTGCAGACCAGAAACAGCACCGTCTGCATCGCCGTGGTGCGCACATGGAACGCGAGGAAATACGCAATCGTGAAGCCGAGTACCAGCGTCACCGCCCAGACCATCGCGCAGAACTTCAGCGTGGACCAATACGTCTTGAAAGTGACGCAGACGTCCGTGAACGACGTGCAGCCGTCGAAGATCGCCGCGTAGTTCTTCAGCGTGAACGCCGGGATGATCTGATACTCGTTGAAGTCCCAGAAGCTGACGATCAACGTGATCACGAGCGGCACGATAAAAAACAGCGCGAACGTCACCGTGAGCGGCGTGGCCTGGAGCCACGCGCTCACGCGCCGATGACGCGCGGCCGGTTGCTTCGCCTGCTGGAGATACTCGACCGAGGCCATCTTCACACTCCGCGCTTGTTCTTTTGCACTGTCATGCCGCGATGAATTCGTTCCACTTCTGCACCATGTAGATGTTCTCGTCCATCACGGCGTTCCAGCACGCGATCGCACCCATGCGCTGGTTATAAGAACCACCATCGCGCACGGCGCCCGCTTTTTCGAGTTGCTGGCCGTCAGGCGCCTTGATGTCCTGCGCCGCGGGTTTGCCTTCCATCCAGTAATCCCATTCGTAAGCCTGCATATGCGTGCGCGCCGTTTCCGTCACGCCGGGGTAATAGCCCTGGCGCATCAGATACGCGCCAGCCCAGCCGTCCTGGAACCAGTTGACGAATTCATATGCGGCATCGAGCTTCTTGCCCTGTAGCGAGCGCGGGAAGCCAAAACCCGACGCCCATGAGCGATAGCCTTCCTTCAGTGGCTGGAACTTGCAGGCGATGCCCATCGTGCGGACCTTCGTGACGGCGGGCGACCACATCGACTGGATCACGACTTCACCCGAGGCCATCAGGTTCACGCTCTCGTTGAAGTCACGCCAGAACGCGCGGAACTGGCCGGCGCGCTTCGCTTCGATCAGGATCTTGATGGTCTGATCGATTTCGGCCTTGGTCATGTTGCCCTTGTCGCCGTATTTCACGCGGCCCATCGCCTCGATTGCCATCGCGGCATCCATGATGCCGATAGCGGGAATGTTCAGCAGCGCCGCCTTGCCCTTGAATTGCGGATTGAGCAGGTCCGCCCACGTCGTGACGGGCCGCGCGATGAGGTCGGGGCGAATGCCGAGCGTGTCGGCGTTGTACGTGGTGGGGATCAGCGTCATCCATTCCGTGGGCGTCGCGGAGAACTCGGTCGAGCGCGCGCCCTTGAGGAACATCACTTTCTTCGGCGCCGTGCCTTGATCGCCGATCTTCTTGCCGTCCACTTCGCCCTTCGTCAGCACGGGCGTGATCTTGTCGGCGAGCTTGATGCGCTTGGCGTCCATGCCCGCGAGCGTACCGGCCGGGATGAGCTTCTTCAGCGCGAAGTACTCGGTGTCGACGATATCGAACGAATTGGGCTGCGTGATGATGCGCTTGGTGACGTCATCGGTGGTGACGGGAATGTATTGAATCTCGATGCCCGTGTCTTCCTTGAACTTCTTTGCAATGTCCGCGCTCTGGTTGACGGCCGTGCCGAGGTAACGCAACGTGATCTTCTCTTGCGCGTGCACGTACGGGAAACCCGCGATGCCCGCAGCCGCGACCGCACCCTTGATGAACGTGCGGCGCGATATCCCTTTGCCGACGGTCTCGTCTTCAGCCTGTTGCACGTTTGCGGCCACCTTGTCGTCGTTCATTGCTCTTCTCCTCTAAAGAAATTGTCGTTGCGTCGTCGTTGTCAGATCACTTGCTAGGCCGCGAGCGGATGGGCGTTCTGCTCATCCCACCAGACCGTCACGCGCGCATTCGGCCCGAGACGTTGCGGATCGTAGTCGGCGTCGCTCATCAGGGACACGAGCGCGGGCGAGCCGTCCTGCGGGTCGAGCGTGATGCGCAAATGCGTGCCCTGATACTCGGCTTCCCGCACGGTGCAGGCGAGGCCGCCTATGCGGCTCAAGCCGCTTTCTCCCGCGCTCGTGCCCGGTGTGACGCCTTGCGGCGCGATGCGCAAGCGGTCCGCGCGGACGGTGAAGAGGCCGCCTTTCGCGCCAAGCACGTTATGACCGCCGAGAAAGCGCGCGACGAATTCCGTGCGCGGCCGGTTGAAGACGTCGAATGGCGTGCCCGTCTGTTCGATATGGCCGTGACTCATCACCACGACAAGATCGGCGAGCGCCATCGCTTCTTCCTGCGAATGGGTGACGTGGACGAAGGTGATGCCGAGTTCCTTTTGCCAGCGCTTGAGTTCGGCGCGCATCTGCACGCGCAGGAATGGGTCGAGCGCGGACAGCGGCTCGTCGAGAAGAAGACAGCGCGGTTCGTTGAGCAACGCGCGCGCGAGCGCGACCCGTTGCTGCTGGCCACCCGAAAGCTGCGCGGGCCTGCGGTTCGCATAGGCCGACATCGCGACGAGTTCGAGCAGTTCGCCCGCGCGCTTTCTGCGCGCCTCTTTGGCGACGCCGCGCATCTTGAGGCTGAACGCGACGTTGTCGAGCGCCGACAGGTGCGGGAACAGCGCATAGCTCTGAAACACCATGGCCGTGCCGCGCGCGGCGGGCTGTTCATGGGTCACGTTGCGTCCGCCGATCAGCACGTCGCCCTCGGAGACCCACTCGTGACCCGCGATCATGCGCAGCGTCGACGTCTTGCCGCAGCCCGACGGGCCAAGCAGGCAGCAGTAGGCGCCGCCCGGAATGCGCAGGTCGATCGCATCGACGGCGAGCGAATCGCCGTAACGCTTCGACACGTGGACGAGCTCGATGTCGGCGGGACTTGCATGAACCACGGTTGAGGCCGGCTGAACCATGAAGGTGTGTCCTGTCAGGAAACGCGAATGGAGTACGGCGAAACGTGCGGCGAACGAAGCATGCAGCCGGGAGCTTCTGCAAGTCATATGCCATTCGCGGTTTCGTCGTGGCTCGAGGGTGTCCGCATGGGTGCTGCAAGGCCAGCCGACAACGCGTGTCGACAGGTTGGCGCGCATATTGCACACGATTGAGGACCTCGATCGTCTGCACTTCTGGATTGGTTGCGTGTGCAATCGCAGTGCAGGTTCCGTTCGGATTGGGGCACAACCTAACCAAAGCGGATCATTCACACCCGACAATGAACGACTTCAAGCGCGAGCCGAGCAGTTCGTTTGGCTCACTGGCAACACATGGCCGCTTCGGCTATCAGCCGATTCACGAGGGCGACGCTTATGACTGGCCGAATGGAGCGCGACTCGCCGTCTATCTCGGCTTCAATCTGGAGCACTTCGCGTTCGGCGAGGGATTGGGCGCGGCGCTGGGGCCGCTGTCTCCGCAGCCCGATGTGCTGAACTACAGCTGGCGCGAGTACGGCAACCGGGTCGGCGCGTGGCGTTGCATCGAGTTGTTCGATTCGCTCGATATGCCGGCGGGCACGCTCATCAATACCTCGCTTTACGATCACTGCCCGGAACTCGTCGAAGCCTGCGTGGCGCGCGGCGACGAACTGATCGCGCACGGCCACACCAACGCGCAGCGCCAGAGCGACCTCGACGAGGACGGCGAGCGCGCGTTACTCGCGCATTGCCGCTCGCGCATGATCGATCAGTCGGGCGCGGAGCCTGCGGGATGGCTGTCGCCGTGGATCTCCGAGTCGCACCGTACGCCCGATCTGCTGGCCGAGACGGGATATCGCTATACGCTGAACTGGTGTCACGACGACCGGCCGGTGCGCATGCAGACGACGAGCGGTCCGCTCTGGTCGGTTCCCTATCCGCAGGAGCTGAACGATCTGCCGATGATCATGGCGCGGCAGATGGACATGCGCGATTTCGCGGACATGATCGTCGACCAGTTCGACGAAATGCTCGAGCAGACTCAACGCGGGTCGCAGGCACTGGTGATGGGCATCGCGCTGCATCCGTACATCGTCGGGCAGCCGTACCGGTTGCGGCATTTGCGGCGCGCGCTCGCGCATATCGCCAGTGCGCGTGACGACATCTGGCTCACGACGCCCGGCGATATCGCGCGCCATGCAGAAGAAGCCGCGCCTGTCGCGGCGCAAGCCGCATGAGTGCCGTGCAGGCGGGCATGCGGCCCGAGAAGCGCGATCAGGCGGGTGCGGATGGGCGCATCTATCAAACGATCTTCGAAGGCGTGCTGAATCACAGGCTCACGCCGGGCACCAAGCTGCCCGAGCCGGAGTTGTGCGAGCTGTTCGGCGTCGGGCGCGCGGTCGTGCGGCGTGCACTGGAGAAGCTGGCGCACGACGGCATCGTCGTCCTGCGTCCGAACAAGGGCGCTGTCATCGCGCAGCCGACTCGCGAAGAAACACGCGAGATTTTCGAGGCGCGCTGCGCGGTGGAACGCGCGCTGGTCGAACTCGCAGCGCAACGCGCGAGCGTCGACGATATCGGCGCGCTGCGCAAACAGCTTGCCGACGAGCACGAGGCGATGCATCGCTTCGATCAGCCGTCATGGGCGCGGCTTGCCAGCGAGTTTCATCTGCGTATCGCGGCGCTGGCAGGCAACGCGACGCTCGAACGCTACCTCACCGAACTGATTTCGCGCTGCTCGCTGATCGTCGGTGCTTACGAGCCGGTGGGCAACGCGCCATGCGAGCACGACGAGCACACCGCGATTCTCGATTGCCTCGAAGCCCGCGATGCCGAAGGTGCGATTGGGCATATGACCGCGCATCTCCGGAGTCTGGAAGCGCGCATCGAAACGTCGCGCATGCCGGGCAAGAAGCGGCTTGCGCAGCTGCTAGGCATCGAACCCGATCGACAAACCGCGATGGAGTGACATGGAAATCGACTTCGAAGCGATTACCGAGTACCAGCGCTACAAGCTGATGGCGAGCCTGATCGTGCCGCGGCCTATCGCGCTCGTGACCACGCTCGGCGTGGACGGCACGGTGAATGCCGCGCCGTTCTCGATGTTCAACATGCTGGGCGAGGAACCGCCCATCGTGATGATCAGCATCAACCGGCTGTCGGACGGCACGTTGAAGGACACGGCCGTGAACATTCCGCGCGAGAAGGAGTTCGTCGTGCATCTCGCCGACGAGGCGATTGCGCAGCAGATGCATCGCTGCGGCGAGCGATTTGCTTCGAATGTCAGCGAACTCGATGAAGTGGGCTTTAGCGCTTTGCCGTCGACACGCGTCAAGCCGCCGCGCATCGCACAGGCGCCTGTCGCGTTCGAATGCGAGCTTTGGGAAACGCTTGAAACGACCAGCCGCCATATATTTATCGGTAAAGTACTGGTGCTGCATGCGCGCGACGAACTGATCGATCGCGAGGCCTGGCGCGTCAGGTTGCAGCACTACTTTCCCGTGGGCCGGTTCGGTGCGAGTGATTATGTGACGACGCGGGACCGGTTCGAGCTTTAAGCGGCATTCGATCTTTGAAAAGATGAAGCTCGCTCCAGCGGCTTCACTTCGATCAGCGTGCATTGAATACCTTAAGGCCGCGCGCGAACGCGGGCCTCGCCGCGATCTGTTCATACCAGCGGCGCAAATTGGGCAGTTGAGCCCAGGGCAGTTGTGACTCGACCGACTGAGTGATCGTAAAGGCCGCGATGTCCGCAATCGAAAATGTCTTTCCTGCCATATACGGTTCTTTATCGACAAACCGTTCTGCCGATTCGAGCGCGGCGAGCATCCGTTCCACAAGGCGCGCTTGTCCCTCTGGCACACCACCCGAGCCCCGAAGAAAAAAGGCAGCGTGACTCACGGCTATCACATCGGTGACGAAAAAGAAAAACCGCTCATAGACGACGGCGCGTGCAAGAGAGTCGTCGGGTAACAGGCGCCCGGGTGCCTTTTCCGCCGCGTAAAGCATGATCGCGTTCGATTGCGTGATCACGACGGGCGGCCCGTTCTGCTGGTCTTCAACCAGCACGGGCACTTTCCCCACGGGGTTCAGCGCGAGATACGCGGCACTGCGATGCTCGCCGTTCACAAGATCGACGGCGCGCACGGTGTACGGCAAGCCGGCTTCTTCGAGCGCGATGGCGGCGCGAATGCAATTGCCTGTCGGCGCGCCGTAAAGCTGATAGCTGGTATTCATCTCCATGTCCTTTTTAATGACGATGCGAAATCCGTGACCCAATAGCAGCCGATCGAATGAATGATTTCCGTGTACCTCTGTCGCCAGAAGTGACAATTAATGATTCAATTGCACGAACAACAATAGTTATTTGTCGGATGCTCCTGGCCGATTTCATTGACTATACTGCGTGAGGCTGTGGTCGTCGGCGCGTGCGCATGGCACGTCCCCTCATTGAAGACACGTAGTGGAAACTCGCCAGTAGAGTTTCCTTGCGGCTTGTTTTCGGACGCCATGAATCCAGAACGCAAGCACGGGCCGGGTGGACGCTTGACGCGATGCGAGTCGAAGGCTCGGCTTCGCGCAGTGGTTGAGAGCGCCAAAAAACGCTTCCTGACTGTTGGCTTCCGGGAGACCAGTCTCGACGACATTGCTCGCGATGCGGGCGTGGCGAAGAAGACGCTTTATTGTCATTTCGGCAGCAAAGAGCAATTGTTTAGCGCAATTCTGGAAACGCTGGGGCGGACCTGGCAGGAGCAACTCCGGCATATCGTCACGAGCGGCGGCGAACCGCTCGACGTGCTCGAAAGAGCGGCGCTACACCTGCTCGATATCGGCACTCGCGATGACATGACGCAGCTTTACTGGGTGCTGCTGGTCGAGACACGCCGCTTTCCCGCGCTCTCGGCGGGGCTTTATCAGGAGCGTGGACGGCTGATCGGCATCGAACCGCTCGAAGGCTATCTGCGCGCAGCGGTAGAAAACGGTGAGCTCGAATTCGACGATGTCGAACTCGCAACCGAGCAGTTCGTGTATCTGGTGCTAGGCGGTGTGCGCGCAAGAATGCTGCTCATGGGCGCGCGGCGTCCGAGCGCGGCGCGACGTCGAGTGATCGCGAAACAGGCGGTCAGGATTTTCATCGCAGGGTGCCTGACCCGGTGAAGCAAAGCTTTCAAAACATTTTCTGTTTTCATTCAATTCAATTAGTCATACGAAGTAAATCGCTTGTGTCGGAATGCCGATCCAGTCGGTGGAGGCAAGTGCATGAAAACAGCTTCGCGTGCGTCGAGTGCTGTGCGCGCAGGGTGTGGAAGGACGCAATGGCGGTTGGCGGCGCTAGGTGGCGTCGTGCTCGTCGTCATGTCGCTGGCCGCTTGCATGATGGGCCCGGACTATCGCAGGCCCGAAGCGCAGATTCCGGAAGGATTCAAGGAAGGGGTCGACTGGCAGCGCGCCGATGCGAACCCGCAAGCCGCGATCGACAGTACGTGGTGGCGGATGTACGGCGACGACAAGCTCAACGACCTCGTCGATCAGGCGTTGCGCGCGAATCAGTCGATCGCCGCGGCGGAGGCTGCCTATCGTCTCGCGCTCGCGACCGTCGAAGCCAACCGCGCGGGCCTGTTCCCGACTGTGACGGCCGGGCTGTCCGGCGCGCGGTCGGGCGGCAACGTCACGGCGCTGAGCGCGAGCCGCGGTTCCGGGGCGTCGGCGTCGACGTCCGCGGTGGGCGGAGCGGGCAACAGCGTGGTGGCGCTCGGAGCGGTCAGTTGGGAACTGGACCTGTGGGGCCAGATACGCCGTCAGATCGAGGCAGCGAAGGCCAACGCGCAGGCCTCGGACGCGCAACTCGCCGGCGAGCGTATCTCCATCGCGGCCAGCGTCGCGACCGATTACTTCGAATTGCGGCAAGCCGACTACGACATCCGCGCGTTGAAGGAACAACAGGACGCGTACGGCCGCATCCTTGCGATCGTGCAGACGGCCTTCACCCAGGGCGGCGCCTCCAACGACGACGTGCTGGTCGCGCAAGAAGATCTGGAGACGGTGATCGCGGATCTGCAGACCACGGAAATCAACCGTGAACATGACGAGCACGCGCTCGCTGTGCTGGTGGGCGTGCCGCCCGAGTCGTTCAGCATCCCGCCCGATCCCGACTATCACTTCGTTGCGCCCGCCGTGCCGACGTCGCTGCCTTCGCAACTGCTCGAGCGGCGTTACGACGTGGTCAGTGCCGAGCGCACGGCGGCATCGGCGAATGCGAGCATCGGCGTGGCGGAAGCCGCGTTCTTCCCGACCTTGACGCTCTCCGCTGAAGGCGGTTTCGCGCACAGCACGCTCGCGCATCTGTTCACGGTGCCGAACCGCTTCTGGACGCTCGGACCGGATCTGGCCCAAACCATTTTCGACGGCGGCGCGCGCACGGCTGCCGTGCACGAAGCGCGTGCCACCTACGACGAAGACGTGGCCAACTACCGCAATACGGTGCTCGCGGCATTCCAGAGTGTGGAAGACAGCTTGTCGTCGATGAATCATCTGCGCGCGCAGGAAAGCGCATTCGCGCATGTGCTCGACAACAACGTGCGGCTGTTCGCGAGTGAAGAGGCGCAGTTCAATGCGGGCGCAGTCAGCCAGCAAAACGTGTTGAACCAGCGGCTGACGTTGATCCAGGCGCAACAGAGTCTGCGCGATACGCAGGCCTTGCTCGCGCAGAATCACGTGCTGCTCGTGAAAAATCTCGGTGGCGGCTGGCAGCGCGATGACGCTGACGCGGCGTCACCGGCTTCGGGAAGCGCAATACGACCTGTCGCGCAGCAGTCGTCCAGCCCGGCCGATTGAAGACGATTGAAGACGACTGAATACCACTGAACACGATCGACACGACTGATGCATTGACGCGCACGCAGCTCAGGACGATCACCCGACACAGCCGCGCCCGCATGCAGACATGCAGCCCGCGCGTACCAGTGTCACGCAACAACGGAGTTCTCATGAAGTCACGTCTGGAACGCGTGTCGTTGTTATGTCTGTGTGTGATCGTGCTAGCCGCCTGCTCGAAAAAGGCACCGCCGCCACCGCCGCCGCAGGTGTCGACAGTGAAGGTGCAAGCGCAGTCGGTGCCGCTCGAACGGCGCTTCGTCGGGCGTCTTTCGCCTTACTACAGTGCGAACGTGACGGCGCGCGTCTCGGGTGTGCTGCTCAAGCGCAACTACGCGGAAGGGTCGCAGGTCCGCGCGGGACAGCTGCTGTTCGAGATCGATCCGACGTTCTATCGCGCGCAGCTCGACAATGATCTCGCGATCCTGGCTCAGGACCGCGCGACCTATATCAACGACCACATCACCGCCGAGCGCAATCGCAAGCTGCTGCCCGTCGGTTCGATCTCACAGCAGACCGTCGACAACTCCGACGCCGCCGAGCGCAGCGCGGCCGCGAAAGTCAAAGCCGACGAGGCGACGGTCCAGAGCGCGCGCATCTCACTCGATTACACGCGCGTGACGGCGCCGATCGGCGGCATTGCCGGCCAGCAGCAGGTGACGGCGGGCGCGGTGGTCGGCAGCAGCACGACCGACTCGGGTGGCAACGGCACACTGTTGACGACCATCCAGCAGATCGACCCGATGTACGTGAACTTCACGATCAGCTCGGCCGATCTCGCGACGCTGCAGCAATCGCAAACAGGCGGCACGGTCGACCTGTCGCAGCAGAACCAGGTCTCGGTGCGCATCGCGTTGCCCAATGGCGCGCCCTACGGCAGTGCGGGCACGCTCGATTTCTCCGACGTGACGGTCAATGCGTCGACGGGTGCCGTCAATCTGCGCGCGCTCGTCGCAAATCCGCAGCGGCGCTTGCTGCCCGGCATGTTCGTCTCGCTGACGGTCGATTTCGGGCGGCAGAACAATGTGTTCCTGGTCCCGCAGCAGGCATTGCTGCGCGATACCACGGGTGGCTACATGCTGCTGGTCGGTGGAGATGGCAAGGTGGCGCGCAGGGACGTCGAGACGACGAACAGTCTCGGCAACAACTGGATCGTGACGCACGGGCTGAACGATGGCGACGAGGTCATCGTGACAGGTGTGCAGTTTGCGCACGAAGGGGCGCCCGTCAAGGCCGTCGCGTGGCAGCCGCCTGCTGCTGCGTCGCCGGCTTCATCGGGCGCGGGGGCATCATCGGCCGCAGCGGCTTCGGCCGGCATGGCGAAGTAGGAGAGCGCTCATGCCGAGTTTCTTTATCGACCGCCCCGTTTTCGCGTGGGTCATCGCGATTCTCATTTGCCTGTTCGGCATCATCGCCGTGCGCAGCATGGGGATCGATTCGTACCCGGACATCGCGCCGCCGCAAGTGACCGTCACGGCGCAATACCCGGGCGCGAGCGCGCAGACGATGGAATCGACCGTGACGCAGGTGATCGAGCAGCAGCTCACGGGTATCGACAACCTGCTGTACTTCAGCTCGACGTCGAGCTCGAATGGACAGACGCAGATCATCCTCACGTTCGCGACGGGCACCAACCCGGACATCGCGCAGGTGCAGGTGCAGAACAAGGTCACGCTCGCCGAGCCGCTATTGCCTTCGCAGGTGACGCAGCAGGGCGTGATCGTGGCGAAGTCCAGCCCGGACATTCTGCTGTTCATCGCGCTGCAGTCGAATAATGCATCGATCGATGCGGGACGGCTCTCCGACATACTCGCGTCGCAGATCCAGCCTGTCATCGGCCGGGTGACGGGCGTCGGCAACACGACGCTGCTCGGCTCGGAGTACGCGGTGCGGATCTGGCTCGATCCCGACAAGCTGCAGAGCTATGGCCTGTCGACCACGCAGGTGCTCAACGCGGTGAGCGGACAGAACGCGCAGTTCGCGGCCGGCTCGCTCGGCGCCGATCCTGCCGTGAAGGGCCAGGTGTTCACGGCGACCGTTTCCGGCGACAGTCTGTTTTCATCGCTCCAGCAGTTCCGAGACATCATCGTCGTATCGAACAGCAATGGCACCACCGTCAAACTGAGCGACGTGGCGCGCATCTCATTCGGCTCGCAGACTTACGGGCAGGCGCCCGTCTACAACGGCAAGCCGGCGGGCGGTCTTGCCGTGTTCCTGCTGCCGGGCGCGAATGCGCTGAAGGTCGAGAAAGCGGTGAAGGCGACGATGGACACGCTCGCGCGCGATCTGCCGGAAGGCGTCACCTGGAGCGTGCCGTACGACACGACGCCGTTCATCACCGCGTCGATCACGGACGTGATCCGCACGCTCATCGAGGCGATCGTGCTGGTGTTCTTCGTGATGCTGATCTTCCTGCAGAACCTGCGCGCGACGATCATCCCGACGCTCGTGATTCCTGTTGCACTGCTCGGCACCTTCATTGGTCTTTCCGCGCTGCATTACACGCTCAACCAGTTGACGCTGTTCGGCATGGTGCTGGCAATCGGCATCGTGGTGGACGATGCCATCGTCGTGATCGAGAACGTCGAGCGCATCATGAGCGAAGAGCATATGGAACCGCGCGAGGCGACCCGCAAGGCGATGAAACAGATCACGGGCGCCATCATCGCGATCACGGTCGTGCTGACGGCCGTGTTCGTGCCGTCCGCGCTGCAGCCCGGCGCGACAGGCATCATCTACGCGCAGTTCGCGCTGACGATTGCGGTGTCGATGGGATTCTCCGCGTTTCTCGCGATGTCGTTCACGCCGTCGCTGTGCGCGGCCATTCTCAGGACCGAGCACCAGGAGAAGAAGAGCGCGTTTTATCGCTGGTTCGACCGGACCTTCGACTGGACCACGAAACACTATCTCAGTCACGTGGGCAAAGCCGTGCATCATGCGCCGCGCTGGATGGTGGCATTCGTGATCTTGCTCGTGCTGACGGGCTTCCTGTACACGAAGCTGCCGACCAGCTTCGTCCCCGACGAAGACCAGGGCTTCGTGCTGGCGCTCGTCAACCTGCCGCCGGGATCGACCTTGCAACGCACCGATCACGTGATGGCCGAGTTGCGCGACAAGCTGGCCAACAGCCCGCTCGGCAAGGATATCGTCGGCATCTTCCAGCCCGAAGGTTTCAGCTTCGTCGGTACGAGCGAAAACGTCGGCATGTCGTTCATCAAGCTGTCCGACTGGAAGGACCGCTCCGAAACGGCCATGAAGATGATCCCGCAGATCAACCGCATTCTGTCATCGATCCCCGATGCGCAGATCTTCGCGGTGAACCTGCCGACCATTCGCGGCCTGAGCCAGTTCGGCGGCGTCGATATGTATCTGCAGGCGCGCTCGGGTCAATCGCGCGCCGAACTCGGCGAGGCGGAGCGCACGCTGCTCGCGAGCGCAGCGAAAAGTCCCGTGCTGTTCGGCATCCGGCCCAACTCGCTGCCGAACTCGCCGCAACTGGACATCGCGGTGGATCGCACTCAGGCGCAGGCGATGGGCCTGTCGCTGACGGATGTCTATCAGACGCTCGAGATGGAGCTTGCGCCGTTCTATATCGACCAGTTTACGTACGGCGGCCGCGTGAAGCGGGTCTATATCCAGGCGGACGCGCCGTTCCGGATGTCGCTCGACGCGCTTCAGCACCTCTACACGCCGAGTGTTTTTGCGGCCAACGGGTCGTCGACGCAGGCGTCTTCCAGCAAGAGCAGTTCGGGCACGACGGGAAGCGCAGGCACGGCCGTCGGCTCGAACGGCTTCGTCACACCCGTCGATCCGTCGCCCGCCAATACGTCGATTGCCCCTTACAACATGGTGCCGCTCGCCAGCGTCGTGAACGCCAAATGGGCTTTCGGGCCAACGGTGCTGCCGCGCTACAACGGCTATTCAGCCATCGAGATCGTCGGCAACTCGGCGCCTGGCTACTCGACGGGGCAGGCGATCGACACGCTCAACGACATCATCAACCACCAGTTGCCGCGCGGCTTCGCGGGTGACTGGACCGGGCAGTCGTATCAGGAACTGCTGTCGGGATCGTCGGCGACCACGCTGATGGCGCTGTCGATCGTGGTGGTGTTCCTGTGTCTCGCGGCGTTGTACGAAAGCTGGTCGATCCCCGCGTCGGTGCTGCTGGTGGTGCCGCTTGGCATGCTCGGCATGCTCGCGTTCTGCCTGACCTTCAGCGTGCCGAACGACATCTACTTCAAGATCGGCCTCGTCACGGTGATCGGTCTCGCGGCGAAGAACGCGATTCTGATCGTAGAGTTCGCGGTCGAGGGACAGCAACGCGGCATGACACTGCGCGACGCGGTGCTGACGGCGGCCCGATTGCGGCTGCGCCCGATCCTGATGACGTCGATGGCATTTATTCTCGGCGTGTTCCCGCTGGTGATCTCGTCGGGGGCGGGCGCTTCTTCGCGTCACGAGATCGGCACGGGCGTGATCGGCGGGATGCTGTTCGCGACCTTCCTCGGCCTGCTGCTGATCCCCGTCTTCTATGTGGTCGTGCGACGGCTGCTAGGCGACAAGCTCGACGAGGTGTCGCACAAGATGCCGCATCACGGCGGCGATCATGGAGGTGGCGGCGATGGCGGCGCGTCGGGCGGACACCCGGATGGCCCGCCGAAGGACGGTGCGCCGCGCGATGGAACGCCAGGGGAGGGTGCGCCCGTCTGACGAATATGAAACCACACCCGCCGCGCGCGGCGCTTCTGAACCAGTCTCGAACCGGTGGAAAGACCGATGAGGCGAACACGACAACAGGCGCGGGAAACGCGCGACCAGATTCTCGATGCAGCCGAACGGCTGTTCGCGGAGCATGGCGTGTCCCGCACGTCGCTGGAAGACATCGCGATGCGCGCGGGGTGTACGCGCGGCGCCATATACGGGCACTTCCGCAACAAGAGCGATCTGTTCGTCGCGATGACAAACCGCGTGATGCTTCCGATGGAAATGCTCGTTGCCGCGACCGCGGATACCGCGGAGCCGGACCCGCTCGGCAGGATCCGGCAACTGCTCGTCTATTTCCTCAGCAAGGCCGTGGTCGAGCCGCACAGCCGCCGCGTGTTCGAAGTGTTGTTCACGAAGTGCGAAAATACGAAAGACATGGTGCTCGTGACCGAGCGGCAACACGATGCCGCGCGCAACGGAAGGATGTATCTCGAGCGCGGCTTGCGTAATGCCATCGCGAGAGGGCAACTTCCGTGCGATCTCGATACCGGACGCGCGTCGAGTGTCGTGCATGCGTTTCTCGGCGGCGTGCTGCGAGACTGGCTGCTCGAACGCGATTCGATCATGCTGCCGCGCGATGCGGAGTTTCTGACGGACGTGTGCATCGGCCTGTTGAGCTATTCTCCTTCGCTGCGGCGCGCTCAGGGGGCGTGCGGCTAGCCGCCGTCCCGCTCATCTTCTGGCGCGCTGTGTCAACGGGTGCGCTGTGCCGGGTGGCCTTCATGTTTTGAAGTAGTATGGTTCGCGTCTGATCGCGAGGTTGATGAACGAACATGCGAACCTCGAACGGATTCAGACGGAAGCAAACGCAGTAATTGGGAGCGACAAGATGCAAGTGCTGGTTGACGCAGACGCCTGCCCGGTTGTCATCAAGGACATGCTGTTTCGGGCGGCGCGTCGCGCCGAAGTATGTGTAACGCTGGTAGCGAACCGGTATCTGCAGACGCCGCCTTCGCCCTATATCAAGTCGCTGCAAGTACCGGCGGGCGCGGACGCGGCCGATATGCGCATCGTCGAGCTGGCCGTGGCCGGCGATCTGGTGATTACCGCGGACATACCGCTTGCCGCCGCGGCGCTCGACAAGGGTGCCTTCGTGCTCGACCCGCGTGGAGGCTGGTTCAGCCGCGAGAATATCGAAGAACGCCTGACGATGCGTGCCGTGATGGATCAGCTTCGCAGCACGGGCGTCGATACGGGCGGTCCAGCGCCATTCAGTCCGCGCGACAGCAAGACGTTCGCGGGGCAACTGGACCGGTTCCTCGCAAGGCATCGCGCGCCGCCGGCCTGAACGTCGAATGTGATTCGCTGTGGTTTTCAACCGGCGAATTGGAACTATACTGGGGCACCAGGAGGTTTCAATGGCCGATCAAGAGAGACTGCATCCGCTACGCCCGCTTTTGAAGAACTGGATCTGGGAGCATGGTCGAGTCGGCACGCGCTATCTGGATTACGTCGATGGCGAAATCAAGTTCGATGAAGGCAAGAAATCACGTTTCGCCGCCGAGAAGTATATTTATGTGCCTCTGGACAAAGACAGTGACGACACTGTATTAGCTGAAGGTCCTGCGATCCAGGAAGCGGGGCTTGCCCGGTTCTTGCGGGCTGCGCAGTTGGGCACGCCGGATGAGGCGGGTTCTGTCGCAGAGATTCAACGCGCGGTGCAGGACTGCGTGGAGCTTGGCCTCTTCAGCGCCTATCAGGCGGAGGCTCGCGAGGCAATGGCCCGCTATGCGCAAGAGCCGATGTTCGAGGACGAGATCCGTGCGGCGGTTGTCGACGACATCCGGCGTAGTTATACGGGCGTGCGCGAACAATTGGCGCTGTACGATTTCAGTGTGCTTTATGGCTTGCCCTCGCCGCTGCTGATCAGCGAGACGCCATTCATCGATTGGCGCGTGCGTGCAAGTCCCGCATTACCGTTTGTATCGCTGCCGTTGGGACCTTATTGCCTGCTGGTAGGCGCGCCCTCGGGCCGCAAGAGCCGGACGGGCCCGGTGGTCTGGAAGGCCGCAGCCGCAATGGGCCCATTGAAGGACCACAACCGCCAGATCATGCAACACGCACGTCTATGGCTGGTGGCGACCACGGATGACCAGCTCGTCCCGGCACAGAGCCGCCTTGCCGCCGCCGCGGGCACCAGGCAAGAGAATGTGAAGACTTAAAAGTAGTCGGCAACATCTTTCGTTGAGTTACTTAAACAGGGGCAAAAATGAACGCAATCAAAACACTCAAGCTGGCTGGCGCTGCATTGATCGTCGTTGCTTCCGTCAATGCCTGGGCACAGGGAAGCGAAGCGGCTAGCGCACCGACGACCACGCAAGGCGCATCCAAATCGTCCATCAGGAAGGCGAACCGGGCATTGAGCAGAAAGGTGGCCTCGGCGCTTTCGAAGGGCGGTGTCGATACGACGGGGATCAATGTTCTCGTGAAGGGCGGCGCGGTGACGCTCGCTGGCGGCGTGACCGATCCGGCTCAGATCGATAAGGCGACCTCGATCGCGAAGGGCGTGTCCGGCGTCACGTCGGTGAAGAATGCTCTGACGATTCGGGAAGGCGGGCAGTAACACCTCGATTGCGGCGAATTGCGGGGATGGGCTGCGGCTCGATTTGGTGCGTTATGGCTCACCCCGCAAGCCTTCTTTTACAGCGCGGCCTGCGGTGAATTCCGGAAGCCGATTGCCATCCGGTTATCAGCGTTCATCAAACTTGTTGCGATCGTGAGATTCACGAGCAGATCGCGCGTATGCATTTCCAGGTGGTAGCGATCGTCTATTCGATCATTCGGATAGCTAATTTGTTTTGGATGCCGACGGTTAGTCATTCAAACCGGCTCGGTCTCGCGATTCACCATCTTGCGTTGCTGTGTGGAGGACCGCTGCATGCAACGGTGCGCGGCTTCTGCGAGCAGGAACGCGAACGCAATCAACGCCGCCGCGACGAGGCTCAGATACTGCCCGTCGATCGACGGCAGCACGGCCCCGCCAAGCACGCCCGAGCAGGCCAGCCCGACGTATGTCGCCGTATTGTTGAGCGCCAGCAGCAGCGGCGCCACGCCCGGCTTCAGGTGCACCAGCCGATGTTGTTGCGGGACGATCAGCCCCCAGCCGCATACGCCCCAGATCGCGAGCGCAACCGCGGCGCTGAATGCATGTGCGGATGTCCACGGCAACGCGCAGAAATTGACGATGGCAACCCAAAGCATCGCGTTGATGATGTTGCGGCTCTCGAATCGATCCACGAGACGGCCGGCCAGCAGGTTTCCTGCCGTCGCCGCTACGCCCCACAGCAGGAACATCCCGGCAAGAATCCGTTCGTCGCCATGCGTGACACGTTGCAGCACCACGCCCGCATACGTGTAGACCATCAGGAACCCGCCAAACGCGAATAGCGAGGTGAGCAGGGTGAGCGCGATCCGGACATCGCGGATGGGTGCAAGCCGTTCTCGCAACTTCACGGATGCAGGCCGGGGAACCGACGGCAGCATCGTCCAGACGCCGATCATCGCCACCATCCCGAGCAGCGTGACGAACCAGAGCGTCGTTCTCCAGCCACCGAATCCGCCGATGAACGTACCGATCGGCGCGCCAAGCGCTGTCGCCCCCGTCAAACCCGCCGTGACGGCAGCCAGCGCACGGCCGCGTTTTTCAGGCGGTGCGAGCGCAGAGGCGACGCCCAATGCAGTCGGCGAGAACAGCGCGGCGCCGAATCCCGACAACGCCCGGCTGAACAGAACCCAGTGCAGGTCCACGGCGACCGCGCTGAGCATGTTGCCCACGACGAATATTCCGAGCGCGGAAACCAGCAGGAGCTTGCGCGGCCAGCCGCCCGCCACGGCCGCCATGACGGGGGCTGCGATTGCGTAGGTCAATGCGTAAAAGGTGACCATCAGCCCCGCGAGGCTGACGGATGTATTCAGCGATGCAGCCACGCCAGGAAGAATACCGGCGACGACGAAGTTGTCGGTACCCATGGCGAACATGCCAAGGGCCAGTATCAGTAGTCGACGATCCATACAAAAAGCTCTTGTGATAAGCGGTTCGAGGTTCAGCTCCGCCGGGTTTTCTTGCGCCGGAAGGGTACGGGTACAGCATAAACGCCGTTGACCGTGTCTCAAATGTCATATATACAAGCGATTCAGGACATGAGTTGGGCGCACCATGCACAAGATCGGCTTCGTCGTATTTCCGAATTTCTATCTGATGGGCTTCGCGGCAGTCACGGCCTTTGAACTGGCGAACGTCGTGCTCGGAGAACCGGCATATGAAGTGACGGTTTTGTCGGAAGAGGGTGGGCTCGTTGTGTCTTCGGCGGGGATTCGTGTGGAAACGCAAGCGTTCAGCGACGCCGCCTTCGACACCGTCATGTTCGGCTCGGGCGTCGAGATCGACATTGTCTCTGCGCAACTGACTGCATTCGTCAACCGCGCGTTGAAAACATCGAGACGAATCGCAGCGCCGTGCACCGGCGCGTTTATCCTGGCTGAAGCAGGCGTGCTCGATGGCCGTCGGGCGACGACACATTGGCGCTTCGCGCACGATCTGCAGCGCCGTTTTCCCAACATTGCCGTCGAAGAAGATCAGATATTCATCGTCGATGGACCGATCTGGACATCGGCGGGCATGACGGCCACGATCGACATGGCGCTGGCGATGATCGAGAAGGATCATGGCCAGGACGTGTCACGCGCCGTCGCCCGCAAGCTGGTCGTTTATCACCGCCGCGCGGGCGGGCAATCGCAGTTCTCCACGTTGCTCGACCTCGAGCCCAAATCGGATCGCATCCAGAAGGCGATCGACCATGCGAACGCGAATCTGCGCAATGCGTTGACCGTCGAGGAACTCGCCGATGTCGCGGGCCTGAGCCCGCGCCAGTTTAGCCGGGCCTTCACTGCTGAAACGGGGCAGTCCCCGGCCAAAGCCGTCGAACATTTGCGCGTAGAGGCCGCGAGGCTGTTGCTTGAAAAAGGGCGTTTGTCGCTGGATGTGATCGCCGACGAAGTCGGCTTCTCGGATCGGGAGCGCATGAGGCGCGCATTCCTGCGAACCGTCGGGCAACCGCCGCAAGCGGTCCGTCGTTTTGGCAGGGAAACACGCGGGTCGACTGGACGCGCTCAGCAGTGAACCGTGCAATCTCATTGCGTTCAGCGAGTCGGCTCACATACGCGTGACACGACTCACTCGAACGTTCCCGTGCGCACTTCGCCGTTGCGCAAGTAGCGGTTAATCAATACGCCGCCAGGCGTGCTGATCGAATGCGCCAGAGTGAAGGCAGACGCGTGGGCGTCGTCGCCGAACAGGCGCTTGCCGTGCCCGAGCATCACGGGGTAAATCAGAAGGCGAAGCTCATCCACCAGACCGGCTGCGAGCAGTTGGCGCACCATGTCGCCGCTACCGAACGTCAATAGATCGGCACCGTCTTCACGACAAAGCGCGCGTATCGCGTCAGCAAGGTTGCCCTTCAGCGCACGGCTGTTCTGCCAGTCTAGTGAGTCGGACCGGTGCGTAGCGACGTGCTTGGGTACGCTGTTGAACATGTCGGCAATAGCGTGGCTGCGCGAATTGGCCCGTACGTGTGGCCAATACGACGCGAAGATGTCGTAGGTACAACGCCCCAGCAGCAACTCGAATGGCTGCGAGAGCAGATCGTGCAAGTTCTCGCCGATGGCTTCGTCGGCATAGGGGACTATCCAGCCGCCAAGGCGGAACGCTCCGCTGGGATCTTCTTCAGGCCCGCCCGGGCCCTGCGTGACACCATCCAGACTGATGAAAACGGAAACGATGAGCTTGCGCATGTTGTTCTCCAGGTCGACGAGCCCGATGGATTCGTAGATACGACGAACGAAACGCATCTGAATCGACAAAGCGTCTGGCGGCTCACGCCATTGCCAATGCTACGCCCAGGGCAACGCGACACAGGCTGATCGAGCGGATAAACCGTTAGCGCCAGAGTGAATCGGCAGACGATACCTATGCATTCATGCAGCAGAGCAAATAAACAACACCTCGTCGGCGGATCGCTTTGCCGTAACGAATTGACGGGCTATGCTCCTGTTCACGAAATTGATCCAGCTGGCTCACTCATTACGGTGGATCGCTGATGAAAAAGATCGTTGTCTCCAGTGCCATCGGCGCACTGTTCGCCACCGCGGCTCCGCTGACATACGCGCAAAGCTCGGTCACGCTATACGGCATCGTCGACGAAGCCATTCGCTATCAGACGAACGCCGGTCCGGGCGGCGACGACCAGGTCGCCATGACCTCGGGTCCGGAAACCCACAGCCGGTGGGGCTTGAAAGGCAGTGAAGATCTGGGCGGCGGCTGGGCCGCGGTCTTCCACCTCGAAAACGGCTTCGAAGCGTTCAATGGAACACTCCACGTTCCCAACACATTGTTCAGTCGACAGGCTTACGTGGGCCTGTCGAGCGACAAGTGGGGCGCGCTGACATTCGGCAGGCAATACGCGCCCGCTTACGACACCTTGGGCGATATCTTCGACCCATTGACCGTTGGCAATTACTGGCAAAACAGTTGGCCCTACAACGGCATCGGCAATTACCTGGAAATCAACAACGCGGTCAAGTACAAAGGCACGTTCTATAACCTGGCAATCGATGCGCTTTATGGTTTCGGCAATCAGCCAGGCGCGCTCGGTCTTGGTGCCATCTACGCTGTGGAACTGACGTACACGTATGGCCCTGCCATGCTCAACGCCGGCTTCCAGCAGGTTTCCGTACCGACCTCCGCGACGGGCTCTGCGGTCGGCACGAGTGTCGGCAGTGCAATCAATGGCGGCAAGACCAACTTCCTGCACATCAGCGGCGCATGGCAGGTCACTCACGATGTTCGCCTGCTGGCCGGCTGGCTGCACGGCCAGGACCAGACGGGTTTGACCGACGTGAACATGCAGCAGGCTGGCTCGCCGACGCTGAAGGGTGCCAGCCCTAACCGTATCGACGATACGTTTTACGTCGGTGCGAACTGGAAAGCCACCGCGCCATTGCTGTTCACGTTCGCCTACTACTACGGGCACGCGCGCAATGCCGAACGGCTCGATGGATCGCTCGGTACGGGGGTGAACCAGTCGGCTACGATTCTCGCCGAGTACTCGTTCTCGAGGCAGTCCGAAATCTACGCGATCACGGATTGGGCGCGCGGGACAGGTGCCTTCGCTGCCGACTATCCAAGCGGCGTCAATTCCGCCGGTGTGCCGACCAATACCATTGGCCGAACCAACCAGTTGGGCGTGGCAGTGGGTATTCGCAAGATGTTCTGAGCACTTGCATTCGGGCCGCGCATTCAGGTATCAGCGCTTGTCGGCAGGATCGCGCTTGATGCCCGTCAGCATCGAGGTGATCAGATTGTCGCGTGTCCAGACGCTCATGATGACGGCCGCGACGATATGCGCGCACACGCAGACTTCCAGTGCGATTGAAAGAACCGAGTGAAGGTCATGCGGCCAGTCTTCGCCCCAGAACGCGTCGAGGCGCATCAGCCAGCCGCTGACTGCCAGTGCCAGAATCAGCAGCCAGAGTGCGATTGCCATCAGGCCGCCGAGCGGATTGTGCGACAGATGATGGCGTGGCTTGCCGGCGGCCAGCGAGCGTACGTAGTCCCTCAGATGGGCCGGCGTTGGCCACCACGCGGAGAATCGTGCGTAGGGCGTGCCGATAAAGCCCCACACGATTCGACAGGCAACCAGACCGGCAGCGATGTACCCAAGTACCCGATGCAATTGGTCAGTCGGCCCGAACAGATTCCACACGACGATGCCGGCGACGGTCCAGTGTGTGAACCGCACGCCTAAGTCCCAGGTTTTGACAGGCATCGTGCGCGCCAGGCGTCAGTCGATCTCGGACTTCACGACGGCAAGCGTCTTGGTGTCGTAGTAGATCTCGACCTTCTTGCCTTCCTTGTTGTGGCCGTAGATTTCGTAGCAGTTGCCGTCGACCTTGAACTTCTTGATCTTGTACCCTTGCGCTTCGAGCTGGGCACGCGCATCCGATTCCTTCATCCACTCGCTCTTCGGATAAGCCGGGCAATCGGCTTTGGCGAATGCCGTACCGGAAAGGCCCAATGCGACGCATACCGCCAGGAACTTGAACATCCGTCACCTCATGTGCTGGTTTGTCGAGCGGTTACTCTACGTGCACGCAGGGTGGACTGCAAGCGTATTGTAGGGTTTAAGCAAATGCTGACTAGCCAGTCTTTTTGAGTGCCAACGCTGCGCGCGAGGCAGCCACCATTCAGATTCCCTTGACAGGGCCCGCCGCGAGCACCGGCCCGGTGGGTTGTCCGGTCGGCGATCCCCCTTGCGGTTCGAGCGATACCGCAAGCGTTGGCTGTGCTGCGAGTTGCTGAAGCTGCGCCTGTGCAACGGGCACGATGGTCGGGTGCTGCGCATCGATGACGCCCAAAGAGATGGGCTTCGAGCCGGGCGGAATCATCCACATCTGCGTGGAATGGTTGGAGGCAATCACGAAGTCGCGAGGCGGAACGACGACGATCTGTGCGTGTTGCGCATCGACCGTTGCGGTCCATGCTGCGCCCGCGCCTTGCCGTTCGAGCGTCGCGACCAGATATTGCGCCCCTGCGGGCGGGGTCACGGTTTCGTGCAGCAACACGGAGCGAGTCAGGAAGATGGCGAGCGCGCAAGCGGCGACGACGGATGTCAACCCGGTCCAGCGCCAGAACGACAAGCTGTTCCACAGACCCGCGCGGCGCCCTGTCCGTGTCCAGCCCAACTGCGCCTGCAGACGGTCCCACACATGGGACGGCGGCGTGACCTCTGCCACGTCTTCGTTCAAAGGCATCAGGCGCGCTTGCCAACGCGCAAGCGATTCGGCCACGTCCGCTTCCTGCTGCATCGCAAGTTCGATTTCGCGGCGCTCTTCGTCGCTGAGTACGCCCAGCACGTACTCCGCGCAGCGAAGGTCTTTGTCGTCGGGAGAGATGGGCGTATTCATCTTTCAAGACACGTCTTGAGCTGCATCAGACTGCGGCGGATCCAGCTTTTCATGGTGCCCAGCGGGACGCTCATTCGCGCTGCCAGTTCGGCGTACGACGAGCCCGTGAAGAATGCCTCCCTGACCACGTTTCTTTGAACATCGGGCAGCGCCTGCAGGCACGACTCGAGCCGCTGGCGTTCCTGACTGAGTTGCGCAAGGGCGGCAGGCGTGGGCGATTCGTCGACGATCTCGTCGACAGTCGTTTCGTCGAGCGAGACCGTGCGGCGGCGCCTGATGCGATCGATTGCGCGATTGCGCGCGATCGTCCCGAGCCACGTGAGCGCGCTGGATAGCTGCGGATTGAAAGTGCCTGCCTGGTTCCAGGCGGTGACGTACACATCCTGAAGCGTGTCCTCGGCTTCGGACCGGTCACGCAGTACCTTGATGCAGATGGCGAAGATCTTTGGAGACGTCAGGCGATAGAGCGTTTCAAATGCAACCCGGTCGCGCAAGGCAACGGCCGACAGCATGCGATCGAGATCGTCGCGCCCAGCCGCGTCCGAAGACGTGGGTGCACGCGTCGCGTCACGCATTTCCTTCGGTTGCCTTGAGGACATGTTCCACCCGGGCTGGCCGTACACAGTACGCCTTCGTGCACGTAGTGTATCAGCGCAATGTGCGTCCAGTAGCCCGTCATCAGGTAATAGTCGCGAGGACATCGGATCTCCTGAACGGTCTCGAACGCGGATGCAATTTCCTTTTTACGTTGTCGGGCGTATTGCGGATGCAAAGCGGTAAGGCATTACCGCTTCTATTTCTACTGCCTGATCTGATGGTAGTCAGATTTGCAGTCGCTGATAGAAGAATGGCGCTTTCTTCCCGATACGCATGCACTGCCATTTGCGCGTCCGAATAAAAGCACAGCGCACTGCATCCATTTCGTCTTGCCCGCCGTAACGCTATTACAGACGCGACCACTGCCTGTCATGACAACTCCGTGTCTCCCGCTCGTGCATTGAAACGCGTCGGCGTGCCGTTAGGGATTCTGACGACTTCGATCGACGCGCGACCTTGCATCGGTTCACCCGAACATCTCAAGGAGCAGGATCATGTCAGATGCGAAAGCGATTATGGAAACGTTCGACCGGCGCGCCGAGCGTCGCCGAGATCGGCGCCAGTTCTTCCGGAATGCAGGCGGACTGAGTCTGGGCCTCGTGGGCGGCACGCTCATCAGCGCATGCGGCGGGGGCTCGGGCAACAACGCCGGCGCCGCGGGCGCACCGACCGACGCGGAGATTCTCAATTTCGCCCTCAACCTCGAGTACCTGGAATCGCAGTTCTATGCGTATGCGACGACGGGGGCCGGCCTCCCGGCTTCCATGACGGCAGGCGTCGGGACGATGGGCGCGGTGATTGCCGGTCAACAGGTGCCGTTTCAGGACCCCGTCGTGAAGGCGTACGCAAACGAGATCGCGAAAGACGAGCGCGAGCACGTGACGTTTTTGCGCAGCGCTTTGGGATCGGCGGCCGTGGCGCAGCCCGCGATCGATATCGGCGGCACCGATCCCAACGGCGCGTTCTCGAATGCGGCGCGGGCGGCCGGGCTGGTAGGCGCGGGTGCTGCGTTCAATCCCTACGCGAACGACAACAACTTTCTGCTTGGCGCGTTCATCTTCGAGGACGTCGGCGTCACGGCCTACAAGGGCGCATCGCCGCTCATCACGAACAAGACCTTTCTCGAAGCGGCGGCGGGCATACTCGCGGCCGAGGCGTATCACGCGGGTCTGGTGCGCACGACGTTGTACGCGAAAGGGATCGACGCGATGAGTCTGGTGTCGGCCGCCAACGCGATTTCCGCCGCGCGCGACAGCCTCGACAACAATGGCCATGATGATCAGGGCATCACGGGTACGACGGCGGGGACTTCGAATATCGTTCCGCTCGACGACAACGGCCTGGCGTTCAGCCGCAATTACGCAAACGTGCTGAACATCGTCTACCTGACGAGTTCTGCGGCGATGAAAGGCGGCTTCTTCCCGAACGGCGTGAACGGCACGCTCAACATGAGTGCCTGACTTTGCATCTTGCTGGAGCTTGCGCAGCGGGCGACCTCGTATTTCGCCCGCTGCCGTCTTGCCATGCCTGTTGCGCGCACAACGACGCCGAGGAGCCGTGATGAACAGGATCGCCGTTCGCACTGTCGTGCCAGAGTCGCTCACGGAGCGATCCCGTACGACGATGCATGCCGCGCTCGCTGGCGCACGTCGTGGGCCGCTTTCGATGCTCGCTTTCGCCGGACCGGCCATCGTTGCGTCGATCGCCTATATGGATCCGGGCAACTTCGCCACCAACATCCAGGCGGGCGCCGGCTATGGCTATGCGCTGCTGTGGGTCGTCCTGCTGTCGAATCTGATTGCGATGCTGTTCCAGTCGCTGTCGGCGAAACTCGGGCTCGTCACCGGGCGCAATCTCGCGGAGTTGTGCCGCGATACCCTGCCGTGTCGTCGCGTGATGGTGATGTGGATGATCAGCGAGATTGCCGCGATGGCCACGGATCTCGCCGAATTCACGGGCGGCTCGATTGGCGTGTCCCTGCTGTGCCGCCTGCCGATGTTGCCCGCGATGTGTGTCACGGCAGCCGTCACATACAGCCTGCTGCAATTCGAGCGACGCGGCTTTCGGCCGCTGGAACTGGCAATCGCGGCGCTGGTGGGTGTGATCGGCTTGTCGTATCTCGCCGAACTGACGATGACGCAGGTGAACTGGCGCGCGGTGGCGTTTCATACACTGACTCCGGCTATTCCTGACAGCAACGCGCTGACGCTCGCGGTCGGCATCGTCGGCGCAACCGTGATGCCGCATGTGCTGTTTCTGCATTCGGGCTTGATGCAGAACCGGATCTCGGCGCGCAACGAGCGCGAACGGGCCACCTTGCTGAAGTTCTCGCATATCGAAGTGGTAGTGGCGCTTGGCGTCGCGGGGCTGATCAACATGGCGATGGTCATCATGGCTTCGGGAGCGTTTCATCAGGGACATCCCGAAATGGCCAGCATCGAGACGGCATGGCGCACGCTGACACCGCTCCTCGGCAGCGCGGCGGCCGGCTTCTTTCTGACCGCGTTGATCGCCTCTGGCATCTCGAGTTCAGTGGTCGGGACGATGGCGGGGCAGATGATCATGCAGGGCTTCGTCGGTTTTCACATTCCCGTGTGGGTTCGAAGACTGGTGACGATGGCGCCCGCGTTCGTCGTGGTCGGACTCGGCGTGGACGCAACGCGTGCTCTGGTGTTGAGCCAGGTCGCGTTGAGCGTCGCACTGCCCGTTCCGATGATCGCGCTGGTCTGGTTCACGTCGCGCGCCGGGTTGATGGGACGTTACCGGAACAGCAGGATTACGAACGTGGCGGCGCTCGTTTGCACGGCGATCGTTATATGCCTGAACCTCGTGCTGTGCTGGAAAACATTCAAGTAGAAAACCCGTTTCGCTACACTGCGCATTTTCGCTGACGATCTGCCAGGAGAATGCACATGGACCGCATGGTGGCGATGGAGACCTTCGTAACAGTTGTCGATGCGGGTTCGTTTTCCGCCGCCGCACGCCGCCTGAAGCTGGGCCAGCCAGCCGTCTCAAAGGCGGTCGCGCAGCTGGAGGAACGTCTGGGCGCCCGTCTGCTGTTGCGATCGACACGTGGCCTCGCGCCGACGGATGCCGGTCAGCGTTTCTACGATCACGCACTCAGGGCCATCGATGAGGCCGATCAGGCCGAGCAGGCTGTGCGCGAGTCGTCGGAAGGCTTGTCGGGACGATTGCGCATCGGCGCAGCCGTTACCTTCGCCCGGCTGCATGTCTTGCCAGCCCTCAAGTCTTTCCTGGATCAGCACCCCAATCTGAGCATCGACATCGTGCTCGATGACCGGTCCGTCGATCTGCTCGGAGAGGGCGTCGATGTCGCGTTTCGCATGGGCACGCTGGACGATTCGACCATGACCGCGCGTCGCATCTCCAGCGGGCGGCGGTTCGTCGTCGGCACCCCGTCCTATTTCGCTGAAGCGGGCGTTCCGCAAACACCTGCCGACCTGAACCGGCATCAGGCAGTCGTTTACTCCCTGCGAGGCGGCGGTGAATCGTGGCTGTTCAGCCGCAGTGACGGCTCCGACTCGACCGTGACCTTGTCCGGCCGGATAAGCGTGAACGCGGCTGAAGGCATGCGCACGGCGGTACTCGGGCACATGGGCCTTGCCGTCGCTTCGGAATGGATGTTCGCCCCCGAACTCGCGAACGGCACTGTTCAGGCCGTCCTGACCGACTGGACATTGCCGCCGATCGACCTGTGGGCGGTTTTCCCGTCCGGCCGCATGGCCACCACGAAAGCGCGTGCCTTCGTCGCGTTTGTCGAACACCTTCTCAATGAGCGCAACGCCGGCGCGGACCTCACCGGCTAGACGCTGCGAACCTTTGCCCCCTCGCAACAGGAATAGGCGCTATTCCCCGCCCGCGGCTACCGGGCGATGCCGCCTCAGCGGAGGATACGCATCAACCAATGCACGAAACATTGGCTCCGATGCAGCAGTCCCTTCCGGCCGTTCAGGCCGGAGGACCGCTTCGAAACCTACTGTTGAGGAAAAGCATGACCCAAGCTCTGAAAGGCAAACTCGCCCTCGTGACGGGCGCTTCGCGTGGAATCGGCGCAGCGATTGCGGCACGTCTTGCGCGCGACGGCGCATCCGTCATCGTTCACTACGCGTCGAGTGCGGCGCGGGCGGAAGCCGTCGTCAAGGAAATCCGCGATGCCGGCGGCGAGGCTGAGGCTGTCGGTGCCAACCTGTCGCAGCCGGAAGGCGTCAAGCGCCTCATTGGGTCGCTGAACGGTGCGTTCGGCGGCCGCTTCGAGGGGCGGCTCGATATTCTCGTCAACAACGCTGGCACAGTCGAATATGGGCCGTTCCTCGATTCGTCGGACACGTCGTACGACACGCACTTCAACCTGAATGTCCGCGCGCCCATCGAACTGGCGAAAGACGCGGCAGCGCGCATGGTCGCGGCGGGCTGGGGGCGCATCATCAACGTGGGCTCGGCCTTTGGTGAAGCCGCGCCCCTGCCTGGCGTGACGCTCTACATCGCCTCGAAGTTCGCGCTCAGAGGCTTCACGCGCGGGCTATCGCGTGAACTCGGCAAGTTCGGCGTGACCGTGAATGCCGTCCAACCCGGCCCGATCGATACAGAACTCGCTCCGCAACCCGGCACGGAAGACCACGCAACGATGACGAAGCTCGCCAGCGTGGGCCGTTTCGGCAAGCCGGCAGAAATCGCGGCGGCCGTCGCTTATCTCGCCAGCCCCGAAGCAGGCTACACGACGGGCGAGAGCCTGACCGTCGACGGCGGATGGATCGCTTGACGCGAGCTGTCTCGGTCAGTACGATCGGCCGTGGGCTCGAGTCGATTCCTCATTCACGTTCTTCGATCGAATCGACACGATCGGTGTAGAACGCAAGGTGCTCGCGAATCGGCTCGACAGCGGCATACGGCGCTTCGTAAGTCCAGATCGCGTTGACAGCGCGCTCGCCGCCCGACGGGATGGAGAAGTACGCGGCGTCGCCCTTGTACGGGCAGTACGTCGAATGCGCCGTGCGTTCGAGTTGGGCGACGTCGACATCCTTTCTCGGGATGTAGAACACGGGCGGGTAGTGCGCTTCGCGCAGCGTCAGCGCGTCGCGGGTGTCGGCGATGACGCGGCCCGCGACCGTGACGACGACGCGCGAAGCGTTGCGTTCGATCGTGATGGGGTGATCGGGACCGGGAATCTTCACGGTCCGCGTCGTGTTCGGCGTGTTGCTGGTGGACATGCTTTCGCTCCTTGAATCAGACGGTTTCATCGTTCGATGCTTCGACGGCAGCAGTGTCGTCGTACGCGGGAAAGTCGGTGTACGCGCGTTCGTCTCCACCCCAGAACGCGTCGCGCTGGTAAGGCGTGAGTGGCAGGTCGCGTCGCAGGCGCTCGGGCAAATCGGGATTCGACGAGAACCACCGGCCAAACGCGACGAGATCGGCGTCGCCCCGTTGCAGGATCTGCTCGGCGCCGGCGCGGTCGAAGCCGCCCGCCGCGATGATCGGGCCGTTGAATATCTTGCGCAGGAACGACGACGCGACGGGCGCCTGTCCTTCGACGAGCGTCTCCGTGCCCATCACGCGCGGCTCGATCACGTGCAGATACGCGAGGCCATACGCATTGAGCCGTTCGGCGAAATAGCCGAAGGTCGCTTCGGGGTTGCTGTCGGAGATCGCGCCCCAGCGGCCGCTCGGCGACACGCGCACGCCGACGCGATCCGCGCCCCACGCGGAGGCGAACGCGTCGACGAGTTCGAGCGAGAAACGCGTGCGCTTTTCGATCGTGCCGCCATAGGCGTCCGTGCGCCTGTTGGTGCCGTCCTGAAGGAACGTATCCGCCAGATAACCATTGGCGTTGTGCAATTCGACGCCGTCGAAACCGGCTGCTTTCGCGCGCGCTGCCGCATGTCTGAACGATTCGACAATGGCGGGAATCTCGCTGGTTTCCAGCGCGCGATGCGGCGAGTTCGGCACCCAGCCGTTTTGCGTGAAGACCGTGGTTTCGTACGGCACGACAGACGGCGCAATGGGCGCATTGCCCCAGCTCAGATCGACGTGTGACTGGCGTCCGTCATGCGCGATCTGCATGAAGATGCGTGCGCCTCTTGCGTGAACGGCGTCGGTGATCTTCTTCCAGGCTTCGACATGCTCGTCGGTATAGATGCCGGGCGCGCCGAGATAGCCACGGCTGTCATATGAAGGATGCGCGCTTTCCGTGATCAGCAGACCGCCTTGCGATGCGCGCTGCCGGTAGTACTCGATCATCATCTCGCTCGGACTGTCGTCGGAGTCGGAACGCAAACGCGTCATCGGCGCGTGCACGATGCGGTGCGACAGTTGTAACGGGCCAACGTTGGTCGACGAGAACAGTTTCAGATTGGTATTTGTCATTATGGATGCCTTATCAATTGGTGTGGATCGAATGCGTGGCGATGGTCATATGACTGTCAGAGCTTCGAGCCGCCGTCGATGCGCAGCGTGTCGCCCGTGATCCAGCTCGCCTTGTCGGAAGCGAGGAATGTCACGGCGCCGGCGATATCGTCGGGCTGCGCGACGCGCTTCAGCGCCTGCAGACTCAGCGTGTAGTCGCGGCCTGCGTCGGTCGTCGCGAAGCTCGACATGTCGGTCGCGACGACGCCGGGCGCGATGGCATTCACGCGCGCGCCGCGCTCCCCGAGCGCCGATGCGAAGTGCCGCACGAGCGTATCGACGGCACCCTTGGTCGCGGCGTAGGCGGCCAGTTCGCCAACCGATGCGCGGGCCGCCAGCGACGACAGCAGCACGACACTGCTGCCTTTGCACAGCATCGGCAGGAGTTGCTGAACGAGGAAGAACGGCGCGCGCACGTTGACGGCAAAGAGTTCGTCGAAGTCGTCGACCGTCGTGTCTTCGATGCTTGCAGCCCTGGCGATGCCCGCGTTCGCGACGAGCACGTCGAGCCGTCCGCCCACGATTGACCGCACGCGTTGGGCGAGCATGCGCGGGCCGTCGGCGGCGCGCAGGTCGGCGGCGATTTTCTGCGCGTGACCGCCGCCCGCGATGATCCCGGCGACGGTCGAATCGGCGGCCGCCTCATTGCTGCTGTAATGCACCAGCACCTGCGCGCCGGCGCGGCCAAGTGCTAGCGCGATGGCGCGGCCGATGCCACGCGATGCGCCCGTGACGAGCGCGGTTTTTCCAGCGAGATCGTTCATGGTCAAGCTCCGTCTGGTTGATCGGCGGGACCGTTCGACATAACAGGCAGGTATGGCGATGAAACTGCTTGCCGGCGTCCGCGCTGCTCGATGTGACTGCTGGCATGTAATCTAGCCTTCGCTTGCGCAAAGAAAAAAGACTTTGTAGGCTGGCGGGCATGCCTTGGAAGCATGGCTTACAGGCTGGGAAACAGGAGGAAGCATGGAGTTGCGTCATCTGCGCTATTTCGTTGCCGTAGCGGAAACGGGCAGCCTCACGGTCGCCGCGGAGCAACGGCTGTTCACGTCGCAGCCATCGCTCAGCCGGCAGATCCGCGATCTCGAAGACGAGGTCAGGGCGGAACTGTTCAGCCGGAGCGCGCGCGGCGTCGAACTGACCGCGTCGGGCAAGGCGTTTCTCGACCACGCGCGGCTGGCGCTCGCACAGGTCGATGCCGCCATCGAAGCCGCACGTCGCGCGTCGCGTCCGGCCAAACAGGTCTTCGCGCTCGGCTTCCTGACAGGTCAGGAAATGACGTGGCTGCCGCGCGCGATGCAGGTGTTGCGCGACGAGTTGCCGAACATCGACGTCACGGTGTCGAGCGGCTATTCGCCCGATCTCGCCGACGCAGTGGCGCGCGGCAAGCTCGACCTTGCGTTCGTGCGCAGGGAGCCGGGGCTCGATCTCGACTATCGCGTCGTCTATCGCGAGAAGCTCGTCGTGCTGATGCCGAGCGATCATCGGCTGACGGCGAAGCAGGCAATCCGTCCGTCGGACCTGAAAGGCGAGCCGTTCATCATGGCGTCGAACAAGGCGCGCGTGCTGCACGACGTGGTCGCGCAGTATCTGCAGGACAACGGGCTCGATCCAAAGCCCGAGCATGGCGTCGACAATCTCGCGATGGCCATGTCGCTGGTTGCGTCGACGCGCGGGCTTTCGTTGATGCCCGAGTACGCGAACAATCTGCTGCCGTGGTCGGTGGTCAGCCGTCCGCTGGCAGGCGAGGCGCCGACCGTCGATCTCGCGATCGGCTACAGCCGGTCGAATGCGTCGCCTGTGCTGAAGCTGTTTTTGTCGAGGGCGGATGAACTGGTGGATGCATGACCGTTGCGGTCGTGGGTCGAAAGCGCGTTACCGACCGTTACAGATGAACGCCGATCGAGCGACTATCCTTCAATTGGCCATCTCACAGTCGGGCCGAATTGGCGCCCCGAGGGGAAGTCACATCATGAAGCGCGCGATCTCACTGCTGGCAATCGCTGTGGCCGTCTGCGCGCCTGCGTCAGCTTTGGCACAGGCCAATGTGGGCGGCTATTACATGCCGATTCCTCCGCCGCCACCGCCCGTGGTCTATCAGTCACGCTACGCACCACCGGGTGCCTACGGCGCGCCGGGTACCTACGTCTATCAGTCCAGTCCGACGCCAGTTTATAGGGCGCCACCGGCGGGCTACGGCTACGGCAATGGGCAGGGCGGCGGTTGGCACAGAGGCTGGGAAAACCACCGCCATTGAAACATCGACTTGCGGCAACTGCGGTCTGGTTCGCCCGTTGTCATGTCACCCACGTGACCCGACGGCGAGCCGCTTCATCTCAAGCTGCGTGACCACGCGTTGCAGCGTGCGCTCGGCAGCGCCAGGCAAATCGACAAACCTGCAGCCAAGCACGGTGCACCACTCGCCCGCCGGCGTCATCGACTTGCGCGGCGCGACGATCTCCAGATCGAGTCGCAGCGTGCCGAAGCTGCCGAGTTTCAACGTGACGTCGCGCAGGATGCAGCCCCTCTCGACGTCGTCGAAGCGTGAATGGGTGGTTCGCAACGCTACGCCGCCCAACGACAGATCTTTCACCAGCAGGTTGTACGCATTGCCGTCCGCGTAACTGCCCGTCGCGGTGTACGGATCGAGCACGGGTGTCTCGACGCGGAAGGTCTGTCGACGCTGCACGTAGTAGAGCACGGCAGGAAAGGACGCTTCGAACGCGGGTCGTCCGTCGAACGTGACCGGCTTCGCAGCGCTCGTCGTGAACTCGGTACGAATACCCGAAGGCGTGCCGTGAAACCGCAATTCCATTGCGTCGGGCAGCGCGCGATTGGCGGCATCGACGCTGCCGGGATCGAACACGAAGCGCGCATTGCGCGAGTCGACGTCGATCACCTGCGTCACGATCTGATGGCCGTCGAACTCGACCGCAATGAAATCCTGCCGCGCCGCCAGGCCGCGCAGGCAGACAGCGATCTGCAACGGATGGCGCTGCGCATAATCGGCGCGGGCGTCGCGAGTCTGGTCGGCGGGAGCGGCGGTTAGCGGATGGTCGGCAATCATCGAAGTATCCGTGCGTAGTGGGTTGTCGTGACCGGATCGGCCGCAGCGCTGCTAGGGCGCTGGCGGGCCGGGTTGGTCGTGACAGTGCAGGGACTATGCCAGGCGTGTCAGCGCTACTGAAAATGTCAGTCGTGAGGCGGAGGCCGCCTTGAGTAAAGGGTTTCGGCCACCGCCCTGGACGCTGCAGATGGGGCAGGAGGGCGCGCCGCTACGTAACGCACGCAAGCGTGTTACGGCCACGACGGAACATTCGCGCCTTCGCTGAGTGGAGCCGCTCGGCAACGCGCATCGGACGGGATGGCTCGCATATCGCGTGACCCGTTCTAATGCTGTCGAAACAGGTTCTTGTTCACGGTAAGCGAAAGTGCCGCCGTGGCTTCAGCGCGGACTTCCGCGGGAGCGGGCGGCGGAATCACCTGCGCGGCAGGTGCGGCCGGTACGCTCACTGCCGCCTCGCGTATCACCGTTGTCGTCGTCGCGCTTTTTACGGGAGGCCGCACGGTGACGGGCTCATGCGTCGCACGTTCGACATGCGCAACGTTCTGATCACACGGCTCCAACGCGCCGCATGCGGTTTTCGCCGCCGTTTTCGGGCTGGTACGCCGCTCCTTCGGCGTGGTCGGCGCTGCATGCGTTTGTGTCGTGGCCGGACTTGAATCCTGAACGATCACCTTCGGCGCCACGCGCACGGGAGGCGCAGTTGCGCCTGCAACATTTCGCGTGCTGGCGGGACTGCCGCGCGCAGTTGCAGCGGCGGCCACCGCTACGGGCGGCGGTTTCGACGGCGCGTCATGCGCAACGGTAACGCTGGGACTCGCTGCATCGCTGGCAGCCGTGCGGGGCATCGCAGTGTCGTGTGCCGCCAGCGGAACGGGTGGCGTTTCGATCGGCGCGCGCGTGGCCTGTGCGACATCCAAGGCAGGTTGAGCCGGCAACGCCGAACTATCGTGCTTCGGCGGATGCGGCTTGTCCAGGTTGGCGAAATGCCCCAACCGGCTTTGCACGGCTTCCCGTTGCGTCAGCGTGACGTAGGTGCCGAACGCAATCACGAAGCCGAACAGGACGGTCGCCACGCCAGCGCTCAGACTCCAGTCGGGCGGGCCGCCTTCCTTGGCGGCGCCGAGCTGTTTCGGCCGGGACTGCACGCGCACGATCAGCAGCGGGCGAGTGACATCAGGTTTCCGTTTGGAGCGGCGCAAAGGTTTGTGAGGCGCCTCGGGCGCATGAGGCGCTTCGGGCGCGGCGGGGCTGGACGATGCCCGTTCATCGAGTGGCTGCGCGGGGCTGTCCTGTGCGGGCTCATCGCCTGGCGCCACGTCGCATGGCTCGTCCGGCGTCGCTAGACGCTTGCGAGTGATGCCCATATTCGGTCTCCCCATACCGCCGGCAAGTCAGGCATTGGTGTTCTTTTCATTGGCAACGAGGTGATCGACGTCACCCCGGCGCGTTGCGCGATGCCGCCCGTTCTATAGCGGATATGTGGCGGCGCGCTGACTGAGCCATTCTTCAGCATTCAGACGGGTCCGTATGTTGGTCGCTGCACACACATAGGGTTCGCCGGACATCCCACCTTGCTGTTCCCCCTTTCTTTCCGATCGAACCCGCCCGGTTCCTTGCCACCAAAAAACCGCTTGCATTCTGTTTATTGTTCAACAATAGTTTGCGCATTGTTGAACAATTTAACCAGCCACCCGACGAGCGAGACCCTCATGAAAGCCCACATTTTTCCGAAGTCGGCCCTCAAGGGCCTGTCGCACACGATCAGGATCGCCGCCGCGATCTTGCCCCTCTTCATGGCGGCGCACGCCGACATTGCCGCCGCGGCCGGGACAGTCACGTCCGAGAATCTGCAGATCGGCGCAGACCTCACGTACCCGCCTTACGACTATCTGGACAACGGCACGCCCGCCGGCTTCGATCCCGCGTTCATGGGCAGGCTCGCCACGCATCTGAAGCTCAAGCCGTCGTTCGTCGACACGCGCTTCGCGAATCTGATTCTCGGCGTCAACGCCAACCGCTTCGACGTGATTGCGTCCGCGCTGTACGTGACGCCCGAGCGCGCGAAGCAGATCGACTTTCTGCCGTACCTGAAAACGGGCGGCTCGCTGCTCGCGCTCAGCGGTGCGGGTTTCGCGCCCAGGACGCCGGAGGACCTGTGCGGCAAGCGGGTCAGCTCGATCAAGGGCGCCTCGTGGATTCCGAAGCTCGCCGATGTGTCGAGCAAGGTGTGCGTCCCGGCGGGGCGCGGTGCGATCGATGTGCGCGAGTTCGAGACCTCGCCGGAAGCGGCGCAAGCCGTGCTGTCGCACGCCGTCGATGCGCAGTTCGAAGATTCCGCCGTCGCGCAGATCACGGCGAACCGGCTGGGTGGGCGCGTGGCGATTACGTCGACGGCACCGCTCTACCCGGTGGTCATCGGGCTTGGCGTGAAGAAGGGCAATGACGCGCTGCTGTCGCAACTAAAGACTGCGTTGGCGTCGATGAAGTCGTCGGGCGAATACGCGGCGCTGCTCAAGCAATACAACGTCGCGGAACCGACGGGCGGCGACATCGCCCTTGCGCTGGGAAGCGCGCAGAAGTAACGCCGCGCTGTTCCATTGTCCTGCGGGCCCGCGTGCCCGCATCGCCACGCGCGTCTTGCTTTCGCAGCGCGCGGGAAGGGGAGTCGCATGTTGTTCGATTGGCATTACGCGGCGTCGCTACTCGTCGACGCGGCATTCTGGAAGGCTGCGTGGCTCGTCGTCGAACTGAGCGTGGCGACGTGGGTGATCGGGATCGTCGCCGGATTCATGCTGGCGCTCGGCAAGCAATCGACGTTGCTGCCGTTGCGCGCCGCGTGCGGAGCTTATATCTGGCTGTTCCGCAGCTTGCCGCTGCTGGTGCTGCTGATCTTCGTCTACAACCTGCCGCAGGTGTTGCCATGGTCGGGCGGCGTGCTGTCCGATCCGTTCTGGGCCGGACTGATCGCGCTGTCGATCAGCGAAACCGCGTATATCGCCGAGATTCATCGCGGCGGCCTGCTCGCGCTCAACAAGGGACAACTCGAAGCGGGCAGGGCGCTCGGCATCGGCTTCGTCGGGCTGCAACGCCTGATCGTGCTACCCCAGGCATTTCGGGTCGCGCTGCCGTCGCTGATCAACGAGTACATCACGATCGTCAAGCTGACGTCGCTGGTGTCGGTGATTTCTCTCGCTGAGATTCTTCTGGTGGGCGAGCGTCTCTATACGCAGAACTTCAAGGTGCTGGAGACCATGCTCGCGGTGTCGTTCTATTACGTGCTGATCGTCACGGTGTTCGGTCATCTGCTGAAGGTGCTCGAAAAGCGCCTCGACGTCACGCGCCGCAAGCATGCCGTGATGATCGACGTCGCCGTGATTCCGGCCGACGCATCTCGGGCCGCTGCGAAAGCCGCCGACTCGCGAGCCACAGGACGCGCGCTCGAAGCCGTCGGTATTCGCAAAACCTACGGCCAGCACGAAGTGCTCAAGGGCATCGATCTGACCGTGAAGGCGGGTGAAGTCGTGTCGATCATCGGGCCGTCGGGCTCCGGCAAGACATCGCTGATCCGTACGCTAAACGGCCTTGAGACACTCGACGGCGGCGAAGTACGCCTGCACGGACGCACGTTCCTGCAATCCACGCTGCACGGGCAGGGCAAGGCGCGGCACGGCGACTACATGCGCGGCATTCTCGACATCGGCATGGTGTTTCAGAGCTTCAATCTGTTTCCACACAAGACCGTGCTGCAAAACGTAACGCTCGCGCCGCGTTATCACAACCGCGAGAAGGGCGGCGCGCTCGAAGCATCCGGCATGCAGATCCTGGCGAAAGTCGGCATGGCAGCGCATGCGCACAAGTATCCGCATCAGTTGTCGGGCGGACAGCAGCAACGCGTGGCGATCGCACGCGCACTGGCCATGCAGCCTTCCATCGTACTGTTCGACGAACCGACCTCCGCACTCGACCCGGAACTCGTACAGGAAGTGCTGAAAGTCATCGAGCAGCTGGCGCGCGACGGGATGACGATGATCATCGTCACGCACGAAATCAAATTCGCGTTCCGCATCTCGGACCGGGTGATATTCATGGAAGGCGGTACGATACTCAGCGATGGTCCTCCGCTGGAACTGGCGAAGCAGAAAACCTCGCGTATCGCCAGTTTTCTTAAAGACGTTCATATCGCCTGAGCTTACGAATGACAACAGTACGTACGTCCGCCCAATCAGCGCCCGCACCGGCAGCCGCTGAGGCCGACCAGTCAGTGACCGACCGCATCCTGACGACGATCCGCGACGACATCATCGAGGGCAAGCTGTTGCCCGGCACGGCGCTCGTCGAGAACGATCTGACGCAACTGCACGACGTGTCGCGCAACACGCTGCGCGAAGCACTGCGGCTGTTGTGCCGCGAAGGGCTCGCGGTGCATTACCGGCATCGCGGTGTGATCGTGCGCACGCTCACGCGTCACGACGTGCGCGATATCTACCGCGTGCGGCGCACGCTCGAATTGCAGGCGCTGATGCGCGAAGAGCCGATAGAAGACGACGATCTCGCGCTGATGCGCGAAGCGATCCGTTGCGCGCAGGATGCCGTCGAACGCGAAGACTGGCGAGCTGTCGGCACGTATAGCCTGCTGTTTCACCGGCATATCGTGCGCCTGCTGCACAGCGCACTATTCGATGCGTTCTTCACGACGATCCTCGCGCAACTGCGGCTCGTGTTCGGGTCCGCGCCGGACGAAAAGCGCTTCCAGAAGCCGTGGGTTGCGAAAGACCAGCGCATTTTCGCGCTGATCGAGCGCGGCCAGCTCGACAAGGCGCAAGCGGCGCTCGCCGACTATCTGACGGAGTCCGAGCACGCGATGCTCGACTATTTATGACCATCTCGCGGCCGCGCGTATCGAACGGCGCCACGAGAGCGTGGTCACGCCGGCTGCATCATCAAGGAGCGATCTCATGTTGAACTACCCCGCCGCCTATCAAACGACCAAGGGCTCCGCGCTCGACGTCGACAAGGCGTTCTATGGACGCATCGCCGCAGAGCAGGATGCCCGCGAGCTGATCGAATCGATCGTCATTCCGATTCGATCGGGGCAGGCGTGGACGGTGCCTGCCGGGCATGTCTTCCGTATCGTGACGATCGAAGGACCGCAGGTGGCGGACCTCAACATGTGGAACCTGCACAATCCGCGCGAACGGATGTGGGCATCGCGCACGCGCCAGTTGCAGGCAGCGCACGTCAGCACCTTCGACCGTCTGTGGTCGACGCTGCCGTTTCTGCGCCCGATGGTGACGATTACCGACGACACGCTCGCCGATTACGGCGTCGACGAGCATGGCGGGCGCGTGCACGATCTGCTCGGCACGCGCTGCGACCCGTACGTGAACCGCATGCTGACGGGTGAAGATTTTCACTTTCATTGCCATTCGAATCTCACGCGCGCCGTTGCGCCGTACGGTCTGACCGAGTACGACGTGCACGATGTTCTCAATGTATTCCAGTGCACAGGTCTGAATCTCGACGACAAGTACTTCATGAAGGCCTGTCCCGCGCAGAAGGGCGATTATCTGGAATTCTTCGCGGAGATCGATCTGCTGTGCGCGCTGTCGACCTGTCCGGGCGGCGATCTTTCTCTGCCGATGTGGGGACCGGATGCGCGCGACCCGCTAGAAGTATGCCGGCCGCTCGGCGTGGAAATCTATCGGCTTGCGCCGGATCTGCTCGAAGGTTGGTCGACGCCGCCTGTGGCAGCGTACAAGGGGCAGCACGGGCTGACGCTGGGCGGACAGCGATAATCGGCCGCGCGTTGATTACATGCGATGTAATTGGCGCGCAGCACCGGGACGCCTACGCTTGGGCTGTCGCGTCACCAGTCCGGTGGCGCTCACAGCCAAGGAGATACCATGTCCCGCTATCCCGTTCACACGCTCGAATCCGCCCCGCTGCAATCGAAGCCCGTGCTTCAACACCTGCAACAGGCGTTCGGCGTGATCCCGAACGTCGCCGCAAAGATGGCTGCGTCGCCGGTGTTGATCAACGGTTTCATCGGCCTGTTCGAACGCGTGCATGCGAGCAGTCTGTCCGAGCCGCAGATCCAGACCTTGCTGCTGACCAATGCCGTGACAAACGCCAGTGAATGGCCCGTCGCGTTCCATACGGCGCTCGCATTGAAGCAAGGCGTATCGTCCGCCGATGTCGATGCGATCCGGCGTGGCGCTCTGCCAGCAGACGCCCAACTGGCCGCATTATCGACATTGGCGCGCACGCTGATCGAACGGCGCGGCCTTCTTTCCGACGCGGACCAGCAGCGGTTTTTCGAAGCGGGATTCAGCACCGAACAACTACTCGAGGTCATTGCGGTGGTCGCCGCGTCGACCATCACGAACTACACGAGTAGCGTGACCCGGCCGGCACTCGAAGCGCCGTTCGAAGCATTTGCCTGGCGTGCAGGTATCGTGTGAGTCCGTTATAGTGACCCGCTTCAATCGGAGGAAAGCCGATGAACGTCAGCAGCCGCGATTCAAAAGCGCCGTCGGGCGAACTCGGCAACCTGCTCCGTTACTGGCGCGATGTACGTGGGGTGAGTCAGCTCGATCTGTCGCTCGATGCAGGTATTTCGCAGCGTCAGATCAGCTTTATCGAAAGCGGGCGCAGCGTGCCGGGCCGCGAGACGCTGCTGACGCTCGCGCAAGCGCTCGACGTACCGCTGCGCGAGCGCAACGCACTGCTGCTGGCGGCGGGCTATGCGCCTGTGTATTCTGAGGCGCCGTGGAATGCACAGGAAATGCAGGGAGTCATTCGGGCGCTGGAGCGGGTCGTGCGTCAGCACGAGCCGTTTCCCGCCATCGTCATGGACCGGCACTGGAATGTCCTGATGACCAACGATGCCGCGCCGCGCTTTTTCAACTGCTTCATCGACATGGCGGCGCGCAAGGGCCCGCGCAACATGCTGCATCTGATGTTCGATCCGCAGGGGATGCGCCCATTCGTGGACGAATGGGACAGCGTTGCGCGAAGCCTGCTGCAGCGGGTGTACAGGGAATCGGTAGGCCGCGTGATTGACGACGACACCGCGCGCCTGCTCGATGAACTGCTCGCCTATCCCGACGCACCACGCGACTGGAAGACGGGGCATGCGTCGTGGGCCGCGCCTGCGATGCCCGTCATTCCAATCGGTTTCGTCAGTGGTGGAGAAGTGCTTCGTTACTTTTCGATGGTCACGAGCGTTGGCGCGCCGCAAAGCATTGCGGCGCAGGAGCTCCGTGTGGAATGCATGTTTCCCGTCGACGACGCGACAGAAGCGCGTCATCTCCAGTTGCTCGAAGCGAATGCAACGCTTCGATGACCGCCGCGCCGGACATCAGGGCATCGGCAGAGGCTCATCGATCAACATCTGGTTGAAGTAGTCGACGATGCCATGCTCTTCCCGTCCCGCGCTGTTTCGCAACTGTTGAGCAGACTCGACGACGACTTCTGTGGTCGCGTGCTCCAGCAGCGCAAAAGTCTCGGCAATAAAGGGCTCCAGTTGCATGGCGCGCGGATCGCCGCTCTTGTAGACGAGATCGGTATCCACCCACGGCGGCACGATTTCCAGAACACGGACAGAGCTATCGCGCAACGCGAAGCGCTGCGACAGCGAGTACGAGTGAATAGCGGCCTTCGTTGCCGAATACAGTGCTGAGATCGCCATCGGGACATAAGCGACTACCGAACTGTTGTTGATAATGAACGCTTCAGGCTGCTTCTTCAGATGTTCGATGAATGCGCCGCTGATCCGCACAGGGCCCAACAGATTGGTGTTGATGAGATGGATGGCCTGCGCGTCGTCGAGCGGACCCGTCACATCGTCGAACGGCATGATGCCCGCGTTGTTGATGACCACATTCAGCGATGGATACGCTTGAATCAGGTGCCCGGCCACGCTTGCGATTTGCGCGGGGTCGGTCACGTCGATTTCGACGGAGTCCATGCCGGGATTGACCTTCGTTACTTCATCCAGCAGGGCCTTCCGGCGGCCGCCGATAATGACCTTGTTACCCTTCCTGTGAAAGGCTTCAGCGAGTCCGCGGCCAATGCCCGAAGTCGCACCCGTGATGAAGATGGTGTTGCCGCTGAGTTTCATTGCATGTACTCCTTTGCAGGGTCGTATGTGGACAATGCGTTTGGGGTAGAACGCGGCCCGACAACGCGAGCCGCATCCGTCACGGCTTACTGCTCGAAAGCGTGGCGATTCGCTTGCACGAAATCACCGACGGTTTGGGGCGCCTGCCCCGTGATCTCGCCGATAACGCCGTCTTGACCCGAGAAGATCCCGTTCTGGTAGTCGATGGCGATCGCAAGAAAGTGCTGGATCATGAACTCCGGCAAGTTGTATTTCTCCAGATGCGCACGGTACGCTTCGATCGTCGACGGGCTGTAGGTGATCGTGCGACCCAGAACCTTGCCGATCTCATCGGCGATTTCCTGCTGGTTCATTTCGACCGGTCCGAGCAGCGGATAGGTCTTGCCGATATGCGCAGACGGGTTCGCCAGCACGGTGGCGATCAGTCGGGCCTGATCCTCGCCGGAAATCGGCGCGTGACGACCGTCGCCATACGGCAACGTGATCTTGCCTTCCTGCACGATCTGATCGCGCACCCACGGGAAAACCAGCCATTCGGAGAAGAACGTCGGGCGAATATGCACGGCCGGCACGCCCGACCAGTCGATCACGCGTTCTGCGATCCAGTGATCGCGTGCGGCATGGCTATCCGAATCTTCCCGCGCAGAAATCTGCGACATCTCGACGACGACTTCGACACCTGCACGCCGCGCTGCGTCCGCAAAATACGCGGTGGCCTGGATAAAGCCCGGACGCACGGGGTAGCACAGATAGGCGCCTGTCACACCTTCCATCGCGCGGATCACGTCGTCATGTTCGAGAAGATCGCCGACGAAGATTTCAGCGCCTTGCTGGCGCAGCGCTTCGCTGCGCTCATCTTCGCGGTGCACGAAGGCGCGAACGGCATGTCCGGCGTTCAACAGATGACGAACGGTGTGCGCACCCGTTTTGCCGGTAGCGCCAGTAATGAGGTATTTGCGTTGCTTCATGATGAACTCTCCAATCTAACGGTTTGAACACTCATCAAGAGTGCAGGGGATGTGTCAATGACCTTCAAGTGCATATGCACATTTTTAGACATACGTTACGGGCCGATTCCAACGACTCGTATCGCTTACATGGCTTCGAGGTGTTGCCTGACGTCGTGCAGGATCGCTGCCGCAGCGTCGGGGTCGTCAGTGATGCGGGACATCGTGATGGCGCCGATCATCGCCGACAGTGCGAACACGGCCTCTGATCGTGCCGCTTCACGCCGCCGCCGCGCGCTTCGTTTTGCCAGCACGTCGACGAGATCCGCAAATCCGCGCGATGCGACCGCGCGAGTCTGTTCGTCCGCCCGCGCCAGCTCGCTGCCCATCGCGGCGAGCGGACAACCGTCCGCGGGCGCGTCCCGATGCGACGACGACACATACGCATCGACGATGGCCTTGAATCCTTCCTTGCCTTCGCTTCCGCTCGCCGCCGCTTCGAGTCTTCCGATGATCGCCGTCAGTCCCGATTCGCATGCTTCCGCGACCAGTTGATCCTTGGAATCGAAATGCCGGTAAAAACCGCCATGTGAAAGCCCCGCATCGGACATCAGATCGGCCAGTCCGGTTGCCTGAATGCCGTTGGTCCTGAATGCCCGGCTGGCGACTTCGACGATCCGCCGGCGTGTATCGGCCGTTTCTTCCCTGGACTTCCTCATGGCTTGCTGCGCTCCGTGATTCGATGTTTTGGATGATAGTCATCATCTAAATGAGAGTCAACGAATCTTTGTTGCAACACTGCGTTTCAGCTGTCGAACGGCGCGTTGTCGATCAGGTCGCACACGTTCGCGCAGTCGAAACCATGGACGTGCCGATGTCCGATATCGACCAGACCGGTGCCCAGGGCGGTGTGGGGCTTCTTCCTGACGACTTCAGCCAGCGCTTCGGCAAACGCTGCCTTGAATCCGGCGCGTGGATACAGCGTCAGTACATCGTCGACGAGAGAAGGCGTGATTTCGTCCAGCCGCAGCCCGAAGACGTCCACGTGCGCGCCCATATAGACCAGGGCGATTTCCGGCTGCTTGCGTTCGGCGATACCGGCGCTGGAGTGAAGCGCGATCGCGTCCCACACGAGTTCCGCCTTACGTTCCGCGTAGCCGTTCGCCGTCAGGAACAGGCTCGCGGCATCGGCGCCGTCGACCTCGAAGCGCTGGTCGGCGGCGAATGCGTCTGTCAGTCCCAGATCGTGAAGCAGGGACGCGAGGTAGACGACTTCACGGTCGTATTTCAAACCGCGCTTACGTCCGAGGAATTCGGCGAACCACCACGTTCGATGCACGTGGTTCAGGAGCGCGCTCGAATGAACGCGTCCGATGAGGGAGTCGGCCTGACGGGTGAAGTCGGAATCGGGAGCGTCGATTCCTCCGATGGTAACGATTGTGCTCATACGGCCTCTGCAAATGACAAGTTGATTGACCATCGAGTGTATGAACACGCCACATGTCACATATGACTGTTTTTGGACGATTCGTGCCAAAATGAAAACGCACGTTTTTTCATAGGAGATGTCGATGAAGAAGGCTTCCGGTCGCAAGACGGGGCCGCCGCAAAAGCGCGTCGTGATTCTCGGTTTGCCGCCCGTGGACGCGCTCGACGTCATCGGTCCTGCCGAAGTGTTCGTATCCGCGAACCAGTTGCACGCTGGTCTACCCGTTCCCTATTCACTCGAACTGGTGAGCGCGGGTTCCGGTCCATCTGGAAAGCGAAACGGGTATCGGACTCAAGGGCCACCGGACGCTCGAAACCGAGCGTCGCTCGAACAGGCCAATCGACACGTTGATCGTGACGACCGGCTTCAATTCGATCGATCACTTCGACAAGGCAGCCATAGACTGGATCCGAAAGCGTTCGAACACGGTGCGCCGCGTGTGCTCGATTTGCGTCGGCGCTTTTGCGCTGGCGGAAACGGGGCTGCTGGATGGCCGCAGGGCGACGACCCATTGGCGGATGACCCAGCACCTCGCCGAGCGTTATCCCAATGTGCAGGTCGACCCCGTTCCGATCTGGGTGAAAGACGGCAACGTGTACACGTCGGCGGGTGTATCGGCGGGAATCGATCTCGCACTCGCGCTCGTCGGTGAAGACCTGGGCAACGACGTTGCGTTGGAGATCGCTAAAAACCTGGTCCTGTTCCTGCGGCGTCCTGGCGGGCAGGCGCAGTTCAGCGTCGCGCTTCAATCGCAGCGCGTGTCGGGTTCGAGCATCGACGATCTGTGTCTCTGGATCGGCGAGCATCTGCATACGGACCTGGCGACGGAAATGCTGGCGGACAGGGCGTCGACGAGTGTGAGAACCCTGATACGCATGTTTCAGCGCGAATTGAAAACGACGCCCGCGAAGTATGTCGAAGATGTACGGCTCGAAGCCGTTCGCCGGGCGCTCGAACTCGGCGAGCGGTCGATGGACGAGATAGCGCGCCGGTGCGGCTACGGCAGCGGCGACGTGTTGAGAAAAGCGTTCACGCGGCGAATGGGCGTGAGTCCGCGAGAGTACGCGCGACGCTTCGCGCCGGATAGCGAATGACCCTGAAGCCGTGCCGCCGTCGTATCAACGACGGCGGCACCCGCAACGTGATGGTTACTGAAGCAGCAGACGAAGCGGTGCAAGCGGTCCAACGGACAACAGATCGAAGCTCATGAGACCTTCGGCCGTGAGCGGCAGCGCGTCCACGGCCGCCTTTGCATGATCGACGGATTCGACGTTCATGAGAAAGATGACACCGGGCGTCGCCGGATCGTCACGGAACCAGAACTGCTCGATGGTGCCGTCGAGGTAGAGCTTGAGCGTGTCGGGAACTTCCTTCGGCATGATGCGCTGCCGCTGTTCCGGCGTGAGCGCCTGACGGATCGAACCAATGGCGAAAACTTTCATGAAGACTTCTCCGGTGAATTGTCATGTTGAGGTACAACGGAGATGAGTCTAGTGAGACAGCCGCTCCGGCGGTACTGTCGCAAACGACAACTTTAGAGCCGTTTACGCCATGTCTATTTACCCGGAATTTTCACTGCGGGACGCTTCGTCGAGTAGCCACTGACGGAACGCGACGAGTCTCGGCAGATCCGCGCACTCGCTGCGATAGACGATGTAGTAGGCCAGTTCCGACGGTCTCGCGATTGTCGGGAACAGGCGTATCAGGCGCCCCGAGGTCAGATCGTCACGCGCCAGCACACTGCGCGCGAGCGCGACGCCGTGGCCGTCTATCGCAGCCTGCAGCACGGCGGCCGAATTGTTGATCTTGAGGCTCGCGCGGGCTTTCATGGGCTTCTTGCTGACATCTTCAAGCCATGCGTCCCATGTGACGAACCCTGCCTGTCGATCGACGGACAGGTCGTCGATCAGCGTCAGTCCGTTCAGATCATCGGGTTTGCGCAACCGGGGATGACGTTCGAGAAACTTCGGCGAGCACACCGGGAACACCTCCTCTTCCATCAGCTTTTCGGCTTCGAGGCCTGGCCAGTGCCCGGCGCCATAGCGCACGCCGATGTCGATCCCTTGTGTGGCGAAGTCGGCCAGCTTGAGGCTGGTGTCGAGGCGCACGTCGGTATCCGGCCACGCATGCTGAAAACCGTCGAGGCGCGGCAACAGCCACTTCGCCGCAAACGCGGGACTTACGGTCACGGTCAGCACGCCGACAGGCGATCCCTCCTTCAACCGCTCGAAGCCGAGATTGAGTCGATCGAAACCGGCCTGGATGTCGGGGAGTGCTCGTGCGGCCACATCCGTCAGCACCAGCCGCGCTCGCCCGCCGACGCCTCGATGAAACAACGCCACGCCCAACCATTCTTCGAGGCTGCGCACGAGCTGACCGACGGCAGCGGGCGTGACGTTCAATTCAGACGCGGCTGCGGAGAAGCTTTGATGGCGCGCGCTTGCTTCGAACGCACGCAACGCATTGAGAAAAACGGGAGCGCTCATCGATATAAAGATTTTCTTTTAACAATGAACAGAATATCTGATTTGCGCATTGCCCGGTGCAATTCAACAATACACGCATAAAACGACGAAAACGCTTAACGGCGTTTCGATCATCCGTATTATCGTTATTTCAAGGAGTCGAACAATGAATAGTTTTTCTTCCAAAGTCGCCGTCGTGACGGGTGGCGGTTCCGGGATCGGCAAGGAGGTGGCGGGGCGTCTGGTTGAAGCAGGGGCGAGCGTCGTGATCGGCGGGCGCGACGAGGCAAAACTGAAACAGGCCGCGCGGGATATCGATCCGACGGGAACGAGGATTCGCATCGGCGCTGGCGACATCGCGTCGCCGGCAACGGCAACTGCGCTCGTCGACATCGCGACTCAGGCGTTCGGCGGCGTCGACATTCTTGTCAACAACGCGGGGGTTTTCCGGCCCAAGGCGTTTCTCGATCTTACCGAGGCCGAATACGACTGGTTTCTCGACACGATCCTCAAAGGCAAGTTCTTCATGGCACAAGCTGCCGCGCGCGCGATGAAGCAACGCGGCGGCGGCGCGATCGTCCAGACGGGGTCGCTATGGGCGTTGCAGGCCATTGGCGCAACGCCGTCGTCTGCATACTCCGCGGCCAATGCGGGCGTGCACGCGCTCACGCGCAACCTCGCCATCGAACTGGCATCGTCGAACATTCGCATCAATACGGTTGCGCCCGGCGTGGTGGAAACGCCGGTGTACAACACGTTCATGTCGGACGAAGAGGTCAGGCAGACGCTGCCGTCATTCAATGCGTTTCATCCGCTTGGCCGCAATGGACAGCCCGCCGATGTCGCCGAGGCAATACTCTTTCTGGCATCGCCGGGCGCAGCGTGGATCACGGGGACCGTGCTGCCCGTCGACGGCGGTGTGATGGCGGGACGTCAGGCTTGAGGGTCGAGGTGCGCTGCGCCGCGCTAGAACAGATGGTCGATACCCACGGTGACGGCCGTCTGGCTCGACGCGCCAGCCGGATTCAGCGTGCTCACCACGGCGTGCCGGTAGGACGTATAGTCGCCTTCCGCGTAGAGCGTGGTGCGCTTGGACAGCAGATAACCGAGCGACAGCACCGACATCCCGCGACGCCCCGATTTATCCGTCGAGACATTGGTCTGGTAGTACGCGCCGCGAAACACGAGGTACGGCGTCACGGTCCACGCAATGCCGCCAAAGCCGTTGTTGGTGACCATATGCGGCGCGCCCTGGTTTTGCTGATCCTCGGACATGAAGCCGCCAGAAAAGCGCACCGGGCCGAGTTGATAGCTGGCGCCGATCATGTAGTAGCTGTCGCCGACGTAGGTCTTGCCGGCCAGTACATTGCGATGGCCGTACAGGCCGCCAATGCCTATCGGTCCCGTCGTATAGTTGAGGCCCACCGCGCGTGCCGCGCCGCTGCTGAAATCGCCCGCGACGCCGCCAAATGAATTGTCTGCCTCGACGAGCAGCGGGCCGAACGTGTTCTTGTACTTGACGTCGTTGTTGTTGCGGGTGCCATCCGATGCGACCGTCAATGGAATGATCGGCGTGAAATGAAAGCCGTATGGATCGTAAAAGCTGATGATGTCGTGCGCGATCGTGTACTGGCGGCCGAGATCGAGCGAGCCGTATTGTTTGTGGCCAATGCCGACGAACGACTGCCGGTTGAAGATCAGACCCGTGGTGTTGTCGAGCTGGCCGTTGCCCAGATTGAAACCGCTTTCGAGCAGGAAATGCGCGTTCCATCCGCCGCCGAGATCTTCTCTCGCGCGGAAATCGAGCTTGTTGGAACTGTAGTAGCCGTTCGAATTCATGGTCGTGACCGACCCGCCGCCTGCCGCTGCATTGGTCTGATGCCGCACGCCGCCATCGACGGTGCCGAAGAGTTGCACACTCGATTGCGCATGCGCGGGCGTGGCCGCGAGAAGCCCAATTGCCGTCGATACGCCCAGTCCAATGCGGTTCGTCCACTTTCCTTTCACAGCCTGTCTCCTGTTTTTGATATCTTGTGACGCTGACGGGGAAGCCGAACTTCTCCGCGTCCGTCATGCGTTTCCCGCGACTTCCATACGATTCGTATGACTAACTATTGTGTCTGGTTCACGGGAGCCATTTATTGTTTCAGCAGGTGGCGCCGCATTCCGGCGCCACCTGCCGTCTGTCGGATCAACTCCCAGCCGAACTGCCGCCGGACTGTTTCAACGCGCCAATCGACGTGTCCATCGGTTTGAAGCCCGCCTTGAGTTCATTGCGCAGGGCCGTGCGGTTGAGCGCCTTCTCCCAGTTCGCGACCACGATCGTTGCGACGCTATTGCCGACGATGTTCGTGAACACGAACGCACTCGACAGCGCCTTGTGAATGCCGAGAATCAGCGCGATGGATTCCACGGGAATCGTGTTCGACGCAGCGAGCGTAGCGGCAAGCACGGCAATCGCAGCGCCCGATACACCCGCTGCGCCCTTCGAGGTCAGCAGCAGCACCGCGAGCAGCACCAGCTGGTCGTGCCATGTCATCGGCGTATTGGTTGCCTGGGCGAGAAACACGGCGGCCGCGGCGAAATAGAGGCACGTGCCGTCGTGATTGAACGTGTACGCGGTCGGCAAGACGAGGCCCACGACGGACTTTTCGCAGCCGAGCCGTTCGAGTTTGTCGATCAGTTGCGGAAACACGGTTTCCGACGAACTCGTGCCGATCACGAGCAACAGTTCGGCGCCGATGTAGCGCATCAGTCGCAACAGGCTGAAGCCGTTCACCTTCGCGATCGGCCAGAGAATCAGCACGATGAAGAGCGCGCAGGTCAGATAGAACTCGAGAATCAGCTTGCCGAGCGAAATCAGCGTGCCGAAGCCGAACTTGCTCACCGTGAAGGCGATCGCGCCAAACGCGGCGAGCGGCGCGATCTTCATCGTCAGGCCGATGATCCAGAACAGCGCGCTCGACACCGAATCGATCAGATCCATCGCCGGACGGGCGCGCTCTCCAATCGCTGCGAGACCGAACGCGAACAGCACGGAAAAGAACAGCACCTGCAGCACGTCGCCGCCTGCAAACGCGCTGATTGCCGTATGTGGGATGACGTTCAGCAGGAACTCGCTCGTCGTGACGACGTGATGGGCTTTCGCGACATAGGCATCGACGGCCGACGAATGCACGCTGCTCATGTCGACGTTCATGCCGACGCCGGGCTTCAGCACGTTGATGACGACAAGCCCGATCACGAGAGCAAGCGACGTCACCACCTCGAAGTAGAACAGCGCCTTGATGGCGACGCGGCCTACCTTCTTGAAGTCCTTGACACCAGCAATGCCGCTGCAAACGGTGCAGAAAATGATGGGCCCGATCAGCATCTGGATGACGCGGATAAATGCGTCGCCGACGGGCTGCAGGTTGATGCCGAACTTCGGAAACCAGTAGCCGACGGCAACGCCGAGGGCCATACCGGCGAGAACCTGGAAAGACAGATCGCGATAGAACGGCTGGCGTCCCCGGGGTTTGGATGCGGCCTTGCCGGGCAAGCTCATGATGTCTCCTTCTGAAACGGCGGCGAATTCGGATTCGCTTGGAATGGTTGGAGCGGTGTCTGCCGAACTAGCGGGCGGCGTCGCCGAGCACGTCGAGGCAGTCTGCAAAAATTTCGTCGACGCTCAGCTTGCGCGGCAACAGTTGCTGGCGCTCGCAGAACGAGAGCGTTTCTTCGAGCGGCCCGCGCAGCGCATCGATGCCAAACAGCAGCGGATCGGGTTTGCTTACGTCCCGTGCATCCGCTACCAGCGCTTTGCCTCGCCGCAACAGATCGTAGACGGCCCGTACGGCGTCGGGATGCTGATCGACCAGTTCCTTCCTGACCGCGACCACGTGATTGATGGGCACATACCGATGCAGCCCGTACCACGCGCGATCGGCGGCGGCCGCGTCGGCGATCAACGGCGCCAGCCCGGGTTCGTCCGGCAGGTCGTTGCCGAGGATCGCGGCATCGAGTTCGCCTGCGCGCAGCATCGGCAAGAGTTGCTGGCCTGCTTGCGCGCGCCGTACGAAGGACGGCTCGCGGTATTCGTCCAGATGGGCGCCTTCGAACGTCACCCAATCGATCCTGTCGACAGGCACGCCATAGGTTTGCGCGAGGATGGCCCGTACCCACATGCCCGTGGTCTGCGAATAGGCGCGTACGCCGATTCGCTTGCCTGCCAGGTCGTCGACGCTCAGTGGCCCACGTTGCGCATTATAAATAATGCACTTTTGCTGGAAGCGCGCCGCGACCACGGCAGGCAGCAGCACGATGGGCTTGTGATACGCCTTCGCCTGCAGATAGGTGACGATTGCCAGTTCGCTGACGTCGAATGCCTGCTGGCGCGCCATCGGCGCAAACGCGCGATGGATAGGCTCGATGTCCTCGAATACCAGTTCGACGGCGGGATCGCTCAGTTCGCCGGATTTCAGTGCACGCGTATGCGGGTAGGTCTTCAGCGCGGTCTTCAGGCGCAGCGGTTTCGTTTCGGTGCTCACGTACTTTTCTCCGTGTCGGCGGGTGCGGCGCTCAGCGGGCGAGCACGGGGTAGAGCGCGCGTGCCGTATCGCCGAAAATCGCGTCCCGCGCTTCGGCGGGCAGCGTCGACAGACTGTCGCGCGCATCGGCGAGCAATTGCGGCAGCGTGCCTTCAGCGGCGGGGAAGTTGGAACCCCATGCGATGCGCTTTGCGCCGAATGCGTCGAGCACACGCGGGAAGAACGCGGCGGGCGTCGACGCGCCGCGTGAAGCCTCGGCGATCGTGCGGTTGGTCAGCTTCAGATACACGCCCTGATGCGATGCGAGGCTGAAGAGCGGCGCGGCTGCCTCGTAGGGCGGGCCGCCTGCCAGTTCCGGGCGCGCAAGATGGTCGAGCAGCACACGGATATCAGGGAAGCGCGACAGCATGTTCAGCAATGCGGGAATGCCCTGTGCCGTCATCTGCAGACAGATCGACACATCATGCTTCTGTGCATATTCCCAGACGGGAAACGAACGCTCGTCGTCCAGCCAGCCGGCCTGGCCCGGCATCGTGCTGCCCGTCGTGAACAGACGCAGCCCGCTCAGCCCGGCGTCGAGCCAGCGCTGCATCTGCGTGACGGCGTCGGCGGCCAGCACGTCGATCGAGAACACGCCTGCAAAGCGGTCAGGGTGGCTGCGCACTGCCTCGACCACATAACTATTGTCGTTGCCGTATACCGTCGATGCCTGCACGACGACCGCGCGGCCGATGCCGGCTTCATCCATGGCGGCGAGCAGGCCTTCAAAGCTGACAGGCCGCTTTGCCGACCATTCCGATTGATGACCGCCGACGGGCGCGAGCGGATAACGCACTTTATCCGGGGAAATTGCGTGGGTGTGTGTGTCGACGACGACAGACATGAACTGACTCCTGGCTGAGAACATCTTGATCGGACTGACGTCACTGTAAGCGCAGGCGAAACGAATCCCGCAATATGAACTGCACCCTCCGACATAAATTCTGGTTAAGCTAGGGGTTTTCCAGAGCGTGATATGACGAGTTATGTCGACCCATGAAGGGCTGGGGCCAGACGATGATCTGGCGCGTTTGCGGCGTCTGTTTCTGTTCGATGCCGTTTGTGAAACGGGCGGGATCGGTCTCGCGGCGGCGCGTGCGGGGCGCACGCAGCCCGCGGTCAGCCTTGCCATCGGCAAGCTCGAATCGAGCTTTGGCGGCGCGCTATTCGAGCGCGGTTACGGCGGCAGCGAACTGACGGCAGAGGGCGTGATCCTGCACCGGCGCGTGCGGCGCATGCTCGACCAGATGGAGCGCGCCGTCGCCGATCTGACGGGCGAAACGGACGTGCGTGCCGCGAACGTCGGCACGATTTGCCGCCATTTGACGGATTCGCAGGTGCGCTGCCATATCGCCATTGCACATTGCGGATCGGCAGCCGAGGCCGCGCAGCAGTTGGGCATCTCGCAGCCGGCCGTGCATCGCGCGGCGCGCCAGATCGAGCAGACGGTCGGCGCGACGCTTTACCGGCGCCGCGTGCATAGCGTGTCGGCGAACGCGGCGGGTATCGAGTTCGCGCGTTGCCTGAGTCTCGCGATGTACGAGATCGCGCAGGCTCGTGAAGATCTCGCGCATGCGCGCGGGCAGATGACGGGCAAGATCTCGCTCGGCGTGCTGCCCATGCTCGCGCCTCGTCTCGTCGCGCGCGCGATCGAGCGGCTGCGTCGTCAGTACCCCGATGCCAAGGTGACGGTCGACGAAGGCTCGCATTCGCAACTGTTGCGAGAGCTGCGCTTCGGCAATATCGATGTGATCATCGGTGCGTTGCGCGAGCCGCGTCTGACAGGATCGATTCAGGAGAACGCGTTGTTTGCGGACCCGTACGTGGTGGCCGTCAGAAAGGGGCATCGGCTCGCGGGCAAAGCGAAGATCGCCGCGCGCGACCTCGCTTCGTTCGACTGGGTGGTGCCGCAACGCGACGTGCCGCGGCGTGCGGTAATCGATTCGATTCTCGCGCGGCTGCCCGGCCAACCGCCGCTCGCTGTCGAGACCAGTTCCCTCGCGATGATGATGGCGATGCTCGTGGAAAGCGATTGCATCACGCTGCTGTCGCGCTCGCAGATTCGCGAGGCGTATCCGGGCAGCGAGATGGTGGCGCTGGAACTCGAGACGCCCGAGGCGAGCCGGGTGGTCGGCTACACGCTCAGAACGGATTGGCTCGGCACGCCGATGCAGCAGGCGTTTATCGAGCAGCTGGTTCAGGAGTGCAGGGCAACGCAGCACGACCAGGATGTGTACGAAGCTTCACCGTGAATCGAACCGGTGCGCCGTGCCGCTGTAATTCCCGCCTAAGTTTTGGCGCCCACACTGCGCACCATATGTGATTCTTGAAACTTACCGCCTACTTCCCGAGGACGACGATGAAGCACCGATTGGTCACAGGTTTGGTAGCAATGAGCATGAGCGTTCTGATTGCCGGATGTGCATCGCCTGTCGAACGCGCCAACGAGAAGAACGACCTGCTGTCGGCGGCGGGCTTCCATATCGTCCCCGTGACGACCGATGCCCAGCGCCTGCAACTGCAGACGCTGCCGCCCAATCGCGTCGTCCAGAAGGTCAAGGACGGCAAGCCCATCTTTCTCTATGCGGACCCGTACTCGTGCGGCTGCCTGTATATCGGCGACGAAACGGCCTGGGATAACTACAAGCGCGAACAGCTCCAGCAAAAGTTCATCGATCAGGAGCGGATGAACGCGGAGATGAATGAGAATGCGGCGTGGAACTGGAGCATGTGGGGCCCGGGTCCAGGTCCGGGCTGGTGGTATTGACCCGTCGACCGCGTCGACACCCGCGGTTCATTCGATCGCCCGTGTCGACGCAGCCGATGCCGTATCCGGACCTGTGCCAGCGGCGGCGACGGTCCGGTCGAAGCTTCAGGCCACCGTTTTCAGCTTCTTCAACGCTGCGACCAGCTCGCCCGGATCGGGGCGCTTCGTGTAATCGGGGCTCACTTCGGCATACGCGATGGTTCCGTCCTGCGCGATCACGTATCGGGCGGGCATCGGTAGCGTCCAGCTG